>CAYNBR010000064.1:0-1892 GCA_964395935.1 Candidatus Woesearchaeota archaeon | reverse complement strand
CTTTGTTTTAATTTCTTAACTTTATTTTTAGCTTCTTTTAACTCTTTTCTATCCCAGTTTTTATATGTTTTCTTCCAATCCCTTACTGTAGCTAATATTTCATTTAATATTTTTCTATCTTCATTGTCCAATTCTCTTTTATTTTTTATATCTTTAATTTCTGACTTGTAGCCATGCATTTGTATAGAATGAATCCATCCACTAGGTGTTTCATTATAAAGAAAATCTTCTATTTCTTTTATTTGAGATTTAATTTTATTATTCATTTTTTACTTCCGTTATATAAACATAATTAGGTTTGATAGTTTCAATAAATACATAGTCCTTATCTGTAAAAAGTTCATTGCCAACTCTAATAATAAATTTACCTTTCTCTGGAGTTTCTCCAACAATTTTTATAATAAACTCATTATAATCTATTCCAAACATCCCACAGAATTCTTTTTTCCCAATATAAAGATGATCATGAAAATAATGTGGCGTTTTAATGAATGTGACACATATAGCTTTAGAATCATAACTTTCGATCTTTATAATTTTTCCCTTTATGTTTAGATGTTTTTTTAGCTTTTCAACTACTTCTTTTGTCTGCAAAATATATCCTTTGTTTTCTCCTGATGTTATTTGTTTCATTGTTCAGCAAACTCCTGTTCAAATATTTGTTTAGTTTCATTATCATATAAACATAAAATAATCTCTCGAATATTATTGAACTTAAAATTAGTAATTGCTTCTTTAGCTATTTTTGCACATTTTTCTTTAGGATAACCATAAGCACCACAGGAAATGGCTGGAAATGCAATGGACTTACATTTATTTTCATCTGCTAATTTTAATGAATTTATAAAACAATTTTTCAATAAAGCTGATTGATCTTTATTTATAGTGTATATTGGTCCAAGTGTATGAATAATAAATTTTGCAAGTAAATTATATCCTTTAGTTATAACTGCTTCACCTTTGGGTAAACCTTCTTTATATTTTATTTCTCTTAAGTTTTTACATTCTTCTCTTAATTCAATACCTGCAGCATTATGTATTGCTCCATCAACGCCTCCTCCACCCATTAATGTTTTATTTGCAGCGTTAACTATACAATCAACATCCAATTCTGTAATATCTCCTCTTAGTATCTGAATTTTTAGAGGTTTATTCTTTGTTTGAATCATAGTCTAATTAATCTATTATACTAATTTATATATCTTTCTATCAAATAGTAGAAAATTATATAAGGTTTATGTATTTGTAATATATATGCTAAATTATATAAATGAAGAGAATACAACTATTTTCATGGGTAAAAAGGTATTAATAGCTACTTTATATGGTCCAGATCCAGTTTTATTGGCTTCTACAAGATTGGGACCAGACAGATTGATATTATTAATTGACAAAGAACCAAATAAAGAACAAGAAAATGCATTAAAATTAATACAAGATTCATTAGGAAAGGTTATAGATGTTAAAGCTGTTAAGACTGAAGTTTATGATATTGTTAAGATAGCTGAAAAATGTGTTGAAGTAATTGACATGCAGGCTAAAGATGATTTAATATTTGTTAATATCACTTCTGGAAGGAAAACTAAAGCTATTGGATTATTATTTGCTGCATATGCAAGGCATGATAAAGTTTCTAAAATTGCTTATAATCCTGAAGAAGATAAGGCTTCTGTTGTTTATCTGCCAAGATTAAGTTTTAAATTAACTGAAAGCCAGAAAAAAATACTAGAATGCCTGGATAAAGATAGCTATAAGAATATTACTGAATTAGCTTCTAAAATTGAATTATCTACTGCTATGTTGTATAGAGCAATAGATGAGTTAAAAGACATGGATTTAGTAATTACAGATGATGGGTTGAAATTGACTGATGCGGGGAAGATTGCGAGGTT
>CAYNBR010000063.1:0-1920 GCA_964395935.1 Candidatus Woesearchaeota archaeon | reverse complement strand
AAAAATTCAGGAACAAATATTACTGCTCTCTCTGCTGTCATACCATCATCCTCACACTCTAATAACTTAATAGAATCAATGTTATTATTAAGCAAATCAGAAATACTTGGAACAGTTTTATCTTCAGCATAATCAACACAGAATTCATCAACTTTCAATATAGGTTCTAAACCACTCATAAAAAAATAGACATGTAATCATTTATTAAATTATTTATTTTTAATTAAACTGCCAATTACTAATATTATTGGATCATCCTGTTTATGAGATACGTACTTTATATATCTAAGAATTTTATTAGACCTATTAACAAAAGAAAGAGAGTTAGGCAATGTTTTAAGTTCTAAAATTTCAGACTTATCATCCTGATACCTAATAAAACCACCATTCCTAATGTTAGAATAAGAGAAATCAAAAAAGAAATCAACCCCATGAGAAATATTTTCAGAATCATGCAAAAGAGTAAAACAACCATGTTCAAGTTTAGTAATATTATAATTAATTTTAAAATTCTTAATTGAGAGAACATTTTTAATTATATTATCAAAATAAATACCATAAATAAAAGAATCAACAGCTTTAGAAACTGTAGAAAAATATTTGTATTTATAAGGATCAAATTCTAATTTGTAAACAGAAGAATTTAATTTACCTGATAATAATTTAACAATTGGAACCTGAAAAAATTCTTTAAGCATAATACTATTAGGATAATTCTTATTATAAGATAACTTAATATCTTTAATATTACTCTTATCCTGATAAAAAGTGTTAATTACCATGGAACCACCCGCTAACAGTTAATCTCTTCTTATTAGACTTAATTTCCTCAATAGAGTGCATTGAATTCTTAGAAACTGTGAATAAAACAAAAGAATTGAAATTAGGAATTATCTCCTTATAAGGATATAATGCATTGTTTATGTCATATAATTGAAGCCTGCCACCATCATTAACAGAAAAATCATCTGACAAATTAATAACATAGGAAACACCACGAGATTCTACAACATCATCATGGAACAATAAATAATCAGTATCTAAAAAAATATGAGAGTGCATATCAATTTTATAATCTAAATTAACAGAAGAGATTTTTTGAATAAAATTTATAAAATCTTTAGAAGATAAAAACTCATGAAATTCCTTAATAATTTTATTTTTAGAATTAACTAATTCTTTAGTCTGAGAAAAAGAAAATAAGTCTTTGTCAATCCTTTCAAACTTTTCCTTCAAAACGGCTTTCTTTAAATCCTTAATCTTAGACTCGTTAAAAAAATCCAAAAAAACAAAATGCTGAAAAGGCTTGGAATTTACATAAATACGGTTAATCTTATGAATATAAGACTCTAAAAGATAATTCTCATTAATCCATTCATTCAACATAGAGAATAGAAATTCAAACTATTAATAAATCTTGTCAGAGAAAGGTTTTTATATTAGATTCTAAATAATTAGAATATGAAAAAAGAAGGTACAAGCGAAGTCAAGACAATGAATGTTTCTTCAGATGATTTCAATAAACTATTAGAATCAACAGAAAAATTAGTCACCAGAGTAGACAAATTAGTTGGATTATTCGAGGAAGCAAGCAAACATGTTGGAGAGGTAGAATCAACAGAGGCAAAAGTACAGGAATTAGCTAAAAGATTAGAGACATTATTAGAACAGAACAGAATAATAGCACAAGGATTAGTATTACTAGAAAAATATGTTAGAGGAAAGACAAGTTTACAATCAAATGCACCTGAAAGCATGCAACAATACCAATGAAAGAGGAACCATTTTTTATAGTAAATGAATTCTTAGAGAGAGATAAAAATGAGATAGTAAAGATATTAGAAACATTAAAGGCAGAGCCAGTAGATTACTATAACAAAGCAGTATTTCTTAAGAACTTTACAAACCTAATGTTCCAGG
>CAYNBR010000062.1:0-2430 GCA_964395935.1 Candidatus Woesearchaeota archaeon | reverse complement strand
AGGTTATAAAACCTAACTGGGGACTTTCTAAAAAGTTTAAAGTTGTTGAGAAGGAATAGATAATCCAAACTGGTTTGTACTTTTCAGAGGGTTTAAATAATTTACTTATAGCTTTAATAAAGTATATTTTTAGTTTTTATTACTGCCCCTAAGATATAAAAATAAGAGGATATATAAAGTTTTTTACTACAACACTTTTATGGTATACGGCTTTAAACATAAGGAAAGATCGGAATATGGTGTTATTGAAGGTCCTTATAAGGATTATATCGGTATGTACGTAAGAGCATATATTGATGGTTCTTTAACCTTTGTAGGGAAAATGGTACATGCAGATTGTTTAAGATTTTTATTGTTACCTGCGGTTGTAAATAAAAGTGTGCCCGGAAAACCGAAACTCGAAATAAATACAAAACCAAAGTCTGCAACTATGGTAAATATTGGTCATATGCCTTCTATAGAAGTACTGGCTTATAATGATGCAGAAGGAATGGAACAATTAGAATTAATAGTAAGCTCTTTTAGAGGTGAAGAGACATTTGCAAAACTCCATTAAATTTTATTTAAAATGGGCTTTGATTTCTTTCAAAACTAGCCTATATTTGATAGTATTAATTTTTTTATCGAAATTTATTTCTTCTTTTTCACTTTTATTAAATTGAATAGTCAGGACGTTATCTAAAATATCTTTAGGTAAGTATAGCTTAATAGGTCTTACTTTCATCCCATTTAATTCAATTTCTTTATCAATAATATGCATTCCTCCAATATAAATAAAGTATTTGTCAACTTGTTCTTTAATAATCTCAAGAAAACTTTTAGCCATTGCTTCATCTCTTTTATTAATATCCTTAATATCATAGTTTTCAAGACATCTAAGAACAACACCATTTTCATATAATTTTTCATACATAGATAATCTATCTTCATCAATTCTATGATCAAATACTGCATCTTGGAGATACTTGGATTTGAAAAGTTCTTCTTTACTTATTTTTTTATTAAGATATTTATATAGTTCTTTTTCTGCTTGTTTTGGTAATTCTAAACAGAATATAATTTTTTTATTTTTTATGATTGGTTCAATTAGTTCAATTGTTTTTTCGGGAATTTCTTTAGTTCCATGGATTTCTCCGATGAAAATATATTTGTGTTTTTCAATCAATTTTTTTATTTCATCTTTGTTCATCTGCTAAGCCTCCAAGATAATCTGCAAAATATTCTGTAATAGGAGCACCTGACATTTCTTCAGTCCATAAATATTGACCATTGGGATTTATCTCTAGGAAAACATATCTATCTTCTGGTGTTAATATTAGATCAATTGCTGCATAATGAAGATTATAGCTCTTAACTAAATTTAATATTTTATCTTCAATATCTTCGTGGATCTTTACTTCCTCATATTTGACATTTTGAAAATCATATCTTCTAAAATCAACTCTTGAATGTTCTGAATCTTGAGAATGAATTGCTATTGGAAATAACTTCTCTCCAATTACTGTCAATCTTATTTCATATTTTTTTGGTATTATTTCTTGAAAATAACAAGGAGCATTTCTTATTCTTTGTGCGTTTTCTTCAAATTCTCTAGGCGAAACAACATTTGTCAATACTGTTTTATGTGTACCTTCATCCTCAATTATTGGAAGTTTTTGCATCTTAAATATTATTTTACCTTCATGTTTTTCATAAAACTCTTTCGCTTTGTCTGGATCATTAGTTAGGATAGTATCTGGAACTTCAAGTCCAATATTCTTTGCCCGTCTTAATTGTTCTACTTTATTATTTGCTATGTAATTTGAAAATGGATTATTAACAACTAAACCTTGATGGGTCACTAGTAAACCTTGTATTGTTCTTTTACACTCTTCTATTACTGTTCCTTCTAGGTTTTGGGGAAAGCCTGTTGGAAATTTTGGAGGAAATATGCGCCGGTTCCATATACTCCATTCAGGAGTAAGTTCTACTTGTCTTTCATTATAACCTAAGGTATAATTATCCCCTAATGTTACTTGAGCATTATAAGGAAAATTATCGGTTGAAAAGAAAAAATATGGAATTGCTTTTCTATCGAAAACTTTACACATATTATCTGCATGAGCATCCTCATTACCACTAAGAATTAAAACACTTTTCATATTTCAAAAAAATAAAAATTAATCCCCATCATCTATTAATGGAATTAATTTAAATGTACAAACTGTTACACTTGTGTAAGATCCTATACCTTTTCTATCATAAGCTCCAATTACTTTTGGTTCTTCTAGATATGTTGAAGCAAAAGGTAGAAAGTCTTGTTCTCCCTCATTAGATTCTATATTTCTTCTATTTTCTAAACTTAAATCTAAACTCATTTTTAATACCTCCTTAACTAATATTAATAGGTTAATTTACTTTATTAATCTTAGCCTTATAAATTATATAACT
>CAYNBR010000061.1:0-3002 GCA_964395935.1 Candidatus Woesearchaeota archaeon | reverse complement strand
ATTATGATTGCAGCTATTAAGAATATTTGACCCCTTTTATTCATCATTTTAATTATACCCAATTAATCTAAATTCTATGTATTTATAGCTTTTCTTTTTATAAACCCAATGCACAATAGTGCCCTCTGTATAACCTTGTTTTTATATTTTGCTCAATTTTGTATTTTTCTTACCAACTTTATATTTGCTATAACAAATTTTACTGCAAAATCTTTTTGCTTTATTCCATTTAGGTATGATAAATTCTGTATTACATTGATCACAATTTTTCTTTATTCTTTTCTGAGATTTAAAAAATTCATAGCAATTATAAGAACAAAACTTTACATTATATCTCTTTTCCCTAGCCTTATTAACTTTAAATAACTTTTTGCATATTTTACAGATCTTATTTATTGAACCATAATTCCATTTGCATTTTCTAGAACAAAACAAAGCAGTATATTTTCTATAGTTTCTTACATTAAATTTTTTACTGCAGTTTAAACATTTCTTAGTTACTTTTAGCATATTCTATTAATAAAAAAATGATTATATATTACTTTCCTTTTTTGCTCAAAAATTAGGAAAATTCTTAAATAATAGATTGATATTATACTATTATGGAAGAAAAAATTTCTTATGAAGATTTTATAATTAGTTTAGAAAAGCATAAGTTAATCGTCTTAGGAGAAATTCACGGAACTAGAGAAATTCCTCAAACAATAATTAAGATTATAAAAAATTTAAAAAAAGATTTAAATTTTGTATTTGTTGAAATTCCCAAAGATCAGCAGATATATATTGAAGATTTTGTAAAATCTGAAAATAAAAAAGTTTTGGATTCAATGCCATTTTTTAAATCTAGTAATAAAGATGGAAGGGATAGTAAAGAAAATTTGGATTTAATTTTTTATATTCTTAAAAATACTAAAGCTAAGATTCTGTGTATTGATCCAATAAGCGGTGAAGATCGCGAACTTTTATTATATGAAGAGATAAAAAGAAATTTTAATCCTGTGGGAGATTTAGGTATTTTTATAACTGGAAATTTTCACGCTAATAAAAATAAAGTTATTATTAATGGTAATGAATTGAAGCCTTGTGCTTATTATCTTAATCTCTGGTTGAAAGATCAATTAGTTAATGTTAATATTCTAGCTTGTGAAGGTAGTTTTTATAATCTTACTTTGCATGAAGTTATAAAAAAGAATTTAAAAAGTGGCATTTACAGAACAAATAAGGAAGATTTTGATTTTTGTTACAGATTAAAAAAATTTACTCCATGTAGTTTTTATGAAGCTAAATAATCTGCCAGTACTTTGCTAATCTTAGTTCCTGTAAGTTGTTAAAGCCATAACCATTGTCCGTTTGGGTTTAGTTCTAGAAAAACGTATTTATTGTCTTTTGTTTTTATAAAATCAAATGCACCAAAATGCAAACTATAATTTTTTAACACTTTTCTACAAAAAACTTGGACATTTTCTGGCATGGTAGAGTTTAGTGATTATTTTATTTTCATTTTTACAATCACAGGATTATGGTCAGAAATAGAATTATTTACACATTCAACATAACTCATCTCAAATTTGTCTTTATGCGATATTATATAGTCTAAGGTTATTGGAAATTTATCATGAGAAAATTTGGTTGGCATAAATGATTTGTAGGGTTTAATTAGATAAGAAACTTGATAATTCTTTGCTGTAAGTTCTTTCAAATTTTCAATTAGTTTCATATTAAAATCTCCCGCAATAATTGGTTTTATTCCTTTTTTATTGCACCAATCTAATGTTTGTTTTAGATGTTCTTTTGAACCTGCGTCTGTATTCTCAAAATGAACGTTTATTAAATCTAAATCTCCTTCTGGGCTTTCTATAACAGTGTGCATAAAACCAAATTTTTTATTTTTCTCAACAAGAGGTAGAATAATTACTTCTGAATGTTTAATTGAATATTTTGATAATATTCCAAAGCCATAATACATAACCCAATCAATAGGTTTATCATGCCATTTCTCCATTTCCATAAGTTTTCCAAATGTCGAATTTGTATATTTAATTTGTATATTTAATTCTTCAATTTGGTTTGCCCATTTATCTTTTAATCTCTCATCATAAGTAACCTCTTGTAAAAAGACAATGTCTGCGTTTTGTTCTTTCAAGAAATTAATTACTTTCTCCTTTCTTTCCATTCATAGTATCTCCATATATTTAGAGTTAAAACTTTTATTTCCATTTTTTTAAACCTGATGATTTGCGATACTCATACCATGTTTAAGTGCGACTTTTGCACATTGAGTATATCTTGTTTCTACTTGTGAATCATTTGCTATTGCTTCAAGAGTCTCTTTTTTAACATTGGGATTTCTGCTTACAATTCTTAATATATAACCGTAGCCCATTTCCTTACCTATACCAGTTCCAACGTGATGCAAATAATCTGCAGGACAATGAGGACTTGTTGTTAATGAAGCTTGAACCTCCCATGAATTCGAATCTTTTTCTGCTTCACAAATTCTCTCTAAAAGTTTTATTTGGTGGGAATTTGATGAACCCCAAATAGTTGCTATTTTTATTAATAAGTCATCATAATTAAGAAATCTTTCTCTTTGATTTTCTAAAAGTCTCTTATATTCTTTAGACCATTCATAGATATCCAAGGTTTTTGTTTTCATGCTATACGCTCCAAAGCCAATAAACTTTTAAGCCCATGGCTTGGATACGGATAGTTTAAGGCCACCGAGGAGCCTAGGTCAATAAGTTCAAAGCCTTAATTGATTTAATAGTTTACATTACTGAAAGTTTATAAATATTTAGTGGCTCTAGTTTATACTATGAAATTACAGAAAATTAATAGGCCAGATGGCAGGGAAGTTTACTCAATAATACTTCCAGTTCAACTTGTAAGAGCTAAGGAATGGCAGAAAGGCGATGAACTTAAGGCTGTAATAAATAAAGATGGAGATATTGTACTTAAAAAGTAATAACTTTATGTTTTCAACACTTTTAAATACAACAAAA
>CAYNBR010000060.1:1614-3068 GCA_964395935.1 Candidatus Woesearchaeota archaeon | reverse complement strand
TTACCATGATTATGTTCTGCACCATGTAAACCAATTGTAAAGCCTTCAACTTCAGCCCATTCATTTTCATATCTGTTCATTAATTTTAATCCTAGTATTTCTGTATAGAATTTAATGGAGTTATCCATATTATTTACCATTATTGTTACATTTCCTTCTTTAATCATGAAAATAATATGTGAGAAAAGTTTATTAATATTTGTTAAATGAGATTTATATGAAAAATGATTGTGTATTCTGTAAAATAATAAGTGGAGAAATAAAACAGTCTAAGATATATGAAGATGAAAGAACTGTTGCATTTCTAGATATTTATCCTGCTTCTTCTAAAGGTGGGCATACTTTAGTTATACCTAGAAAGCATTATGAAATCGTTACTGAAATGAGTGATGAAGACGCAAAAGCTGTTATGTTGACTATTAAAAAATTATCTAAAGCTTTAATGAAATTTGGTGAAGGAATGAATATTATACAGAATAATAAGAAAGCAGCTGGGCAGTTTGTTAACCATGTACATTTCCATTTAGTTCCAAGATTTAATAACGATGGTGTGATTATATCTGAGAAATGGGCTAAAAATAGCTATAAGGATAATGAAATGGAAGAAGTTGCTAAGAGAATACAGAAACTTTTGGAATAAGTTTCATAAAAACTGTAAAAGTTTCTAAAATTTTTGGATAATACATTTAAACTTTGGATTCTTATTTTTTATATGATCAACTTAAATTCATTAAATCCGGTTTATTCAGAAATTAAATTTATTTTAGAAGCCTCTAGGAAGAATATTATAAAGACAGTAAATTCTGTAATGGTGAAGGCTTATTGGAATATTGGTAGAATTATTGTTGAAGAAGAACAAAAAGGGAAAAATAGGGCAGAATATGGAACTTATTTAATAAAAGAACTTTCAAAAAGACTTACTAAAGATTTTGGAAAGGGATTTGATGAATCTAATTTGAGATATATTCGGCTTCTCTATAGGCATTTTCCAAAATATGACGCAGTGCGTCACGAATTAAGTTGGACACATTACAGACTATTATTAAAGCTTGAAGATATTAATGCCAGTAATTTCTACATAAATGAAATAATAGCTAATAATTGGAGCACTAGAGAGCTTGAAAGGCAGATTAATTCATTGCTTTTTGAAAGACTAAGCTTGAACAAAGATAAGAATAAAATAAAAGAATTGGCAACCAAAGGTCAGATTATAAGTAAACCTGAAGATTTAATAAAAGACCCTTATGTCCTTGAATTTCTTGGAATTCCTGAAAATTCTAATTACCTTGAAAAGGATTTTGAAAATATACTTATATCTAAATTACAAAAATTTTTATTAGAACTTGGAAAGGGATTTTCATTTGTTGCAAGACAAAAAAGAATAAATGTTGATAATGACAATTACTATATTGACTTAGTTTTTTATAATTACTTACTAAAATGTTTCTTCTTAA
>CAYNBR010000060.1:0-1604 GCA_964395935.1 Candidatus Woesearchaeota archaeon | reverse complement strand
AAAATCTTTGGTAAGGTAATAGTTATTAATTTGGGAATATAAATTCAACAACTTTAACATCATTTTCATGTATATTTTGCATATTTTATTTTTGTTAATTATCGCGATCACGTTTCGGCAAGTGAAAAATTGAATTAAGACTTTGTTATGATTTATAATTACCTACTAAAATGTTTCTTCTTAAGAGAACTTAAGAGTGGTAAATTAACGCATGCTGACATTGGACAAATGGATTTTTATGTTAGGTATTTTGAAAGTAATTTTAAGCAGGAGAAGGATAATCCCACTATTGGTTTGATACTCTGCTCTGACAAGAATAATATTATGGCTAAATATACTTTACTTTCAGATAACAAGAATATTTTTGCTTCAAAATATAAATTGTATATCCCTACTGAGGAAGAATTGAGAAGAGGACTTTTATGAAAATTAAGGAAATAGTCATTAATGAGCCGGTCACAATTTGTGACCTCAAGTTGGATGGAAGAGAGATTTTCTTCAGATCTTATGTTCTATTTTACTTATCTAGAAGTAGATTATTGGTCTCGCAAAATGCGATACCTTCAAAAAAACACCTAGGAGGATACTTGCCCTACGCATTTACTGAACAAGGAGTCGCAAATCTTTCGAGTGTACTTAATAATGATAAAGCAATAGAAATTAATATCCAAATAATTAGGGCATTTGTTACTATGCGAAAATTTATAATTGCAAATGTAGAAGTCTTTCATCGTTTAGACAGAGTTGAAAGAAAGCAATTTGAATATGATAAAAATTTTGAACAGATATTTGATGCAATACAAAGTAAAGAGCTTAAACCCAAACAAGGAATATTTTTTAACGGAGAAGTATTTGATGCTTATAAATTTGTTTCTGATTTAATAAGAAGCGCTAAGGAATCCATCTTTATTCTTGATAATTAAATTGATGATTCTGTTTTAATATTCTTCTAAGTTTAGAATAACATTCTGCTATAATCCCGCTTTCATATTTATAGTAATCTTCATCAGATATTGTTATTGCCTTTCTAAATACTTGTTCAGGAAGTCTCATGTAAATTTGCATTAGAGTTGATTCTTCAGTTATTGTAGAATCAAAATCCATAAACAACCTTACCATGACTCAATCACCATTAATACGCCAGAAGATATATCTATTTTTACTTGGTTTGATAATGCAATATTCCTTAAAGTTCGAGATTGAAACATATTTATATTTTCATTTTTTAATTTCCATTTCAGCCCTTCTGTATTGTTAATGTGAGAATTTTTTAATGGGATTAGAGAGATTGTATGACTTTTGCAATCATTTATATAAATTGATTTACTTATTAGATAAATTTTCTGTCTTTTATTTAGAATTTTTATAATATGTCCTTCTTCAATTAAATGAACTGTGGGCAATATATTTCCCATTGTATGATCTAGAAGGTTTGTTACCCCCCAATAACAATTTTTTCTGTTTCTTTAGAGTAATTTTTACAAGCATACTCTAAAGCTAAGTTTCCATCTGTAAGATCTTTGTTTTCTGGATGTTTTATTATCTTAAAGTTATTTTCTTTACACCATCTAATCAGTTTATTAGGCACAGAATCTAAATCTCCA
>CAYNBR010000059.1:0-3559 GCA_964395935.1 Candidatus Woesearchaeota archaeon | reverse complement strand
AATATTGGTAATGCTAAAGAATAAACAGATATAACATTTAATGTTTGATTGAGGAAAATTGGAATAAACCCAGATAACAGAGCAGAAAATAAAGCTGCATACTCATTATCGCTTATGTCCTTGGCCATATAATAAATTATTATAACTAAAAAAGAGAAAAATATTTCTGGCAATAGTTTTAACATAAAAGTATACCCGAAACTTAGAAAAGCCATTATTACAAAAAATAAAGGTGGCTGTGTTACATATCTTCCGCCATAACTTAAAATATCATAATACATTATTTTTTTATCATCTACAACATGATTTATGTATCTTAAATTAAAATAAGCATCATCACTGCTAAAACTATTCACACTAAAAACTAAATACAATCTAAATGCTAGAGTTAAAATGAAAATTAATATCAGAATATGTTTTGGCTTAATTTGTATTTTCATTTTCAGCAGCTGCATGCTCCTCATTAATATTAGTTTCTAAATTAGTTTGTTCACTCTCTGCTGGTTGTTTTAATTTGCTTCTTAATTGATCTTCTACAACATCAAAATAATCATAGAATTTATTAGATAATTTCAAAACCCTAGATCTTCCGCTTGGCTCACTTGTAATAAAATCTAAATCTTTTAAAATTTTTATATGATCATAAGCACCATTTCCTCTTATTTTTATAATTTCACTTTGCATAGCTGGATTTTTATAAGCTATTACAGCTAAAGTTTCCTGTGTTGGTTTATCTAATTCACAATCTGTCAATAAACTCTCTGTCAAATACAAATAATCTTTTTTAATATTCAACTTAACCTTAGTGCCTTGTTCAGTAATTTGTAATACTCCATTTCTATTTTCATAATCTTTCTTTAAAGCTTCTAAAACATCCTTAACATAACCAATACTTCCAATTCCACACATTTTAGAAATCTCTTCTATATCCAAAAATCTGCCAGTAGTAAATAGAACAGCTTCTACTTTATTCTTATCATCTTGCATAGTTATTATAGAATATATGCTGTTTAAAAGTCTTACGGGATTGGGTTTATTTAAATGAAGTATAAAAAGAAATTGAAAAATTTAGTTGAGAAATAATAGAAACGAATTATTAATTTTATTGTATGAACGGGGGGACGAATGGATATAGAAATATTTAAATAGTATTACCCCGGTATAACTTATATGGAAGCAGTACCTGCAAAAATAACCCCAAGAATATTAGAAGAAATGGATGAAATAATCCATGAAGGATGGTATGCAAATAGATCTGAGTTTATTAGAGATGCACTTAGAGAAATGATAAGAAAACTAAAAGCCCAGAGACTAGAAACAGCTATAAAAGAAGATATAACTTGGGGATTATATGGCAAAGATTAAAAATGTTGTATTCGATGCTGGACCATTTATTCATCTATCAGAAATTAGTAAAATAGACTTAATAAATTTATTTATTAATGTTTTTACCACAAAAGAAATTTTAGATGAATGCAAACTAATTAAAAATAACTTAAGCAAATTTTCAAATATAATAAAAAAAAGTTTGCATGGAAAATCTAAAGATTTTGCTCAATATTTAATTAATGAATATAATTTAAACTTAGGAGAAGCAACAGGAATAATTTTATGCAAACAAGAAAATATTAAATTATTTTTTACAGATGATTTAGATGCTAGAGAAGTTGCTAATAAAATAGGGTTTGAAGCACATGGTACAATAGCAATTATATTAAGATCGTTTAGGGGAAAGATTATAACAAAAAAAGAAACCGCAATAATTATAGAAAATTTGTATAATAATTCTTCTCTTTTTTTTAGCAAAAACTTATTTGAATGGACTATTAAAGAAATTGAAAAATTTAGTTGAGAAATAATAAAAACGAATTAGAGTTTTATCTTCCTAAAAGCAAGCCACTATTAAACCTGCAGCAAAGAGCAAGCATAGCTTTATTCAGTTCTCTATTTTTATTGCAGTCATTCGGAAGTGAAGATGTACCATTTAGGAGTACATAATTACATTCATATTTACCTGTAAAATTTACACTATTCCTAGCACAAATTTTATCCCCAGTATCATTGATATATGGGCCTGTAAAGTTTGAGGATGAAGTAGCCACATAACATCTTGGAGAAATACCTACAACTTCCCCAGTAGTATTTGCAACACCAGTTTGACAAGCAACTAAAATAATGCTTAATATAATTAAAGTTAAAAAAATTAATAAAAATCTAAGTTTCATAAAAGTATTCATAAATTAAGAGCTATATATATCGTAATTACTAATTAATAACTAAAATCTTATTTTCTTTTTATTTTTTCAAATAGTTCCCAGAATTTATTTAAAACTTCTGCATCCAATCTAAACTGATCTCCAATAATCTCACTAACCTTAATTTTCAATTTTTTCTCGTCTATAATTCTCTTCTCGTAAAGCTCTAACAATACCCTTAATGTTCCTTTAGGTTTTATTTTATAAAATTTAGCAACTTTTCTTCCTAAAGCTTCGTCCATTAACACTTCTTTTTTATTTAATTGTAAAACTAAAGCTATAGTTTCAGCTTCTCCCTTATCTAAATTATAGTTTTCAAGAAGAGTTTTAGCTAGTTTTCCATGTTCTTGATTTAATTTAACAATTTTTATTTTACTTTCTTGAAATAATGAATTTAATAATTGTACATCTTGTTTTTTAGCTTCCAAACCTTTAGTTATTGTCTCTTCATATACTTGTGGCGTTATTTCTATAAGTTCATATAATTCAATAAATTCTTTCAGAAGTTCTATTTTTGCAATTACAATTAATGGTGAAGCATTAGATATCAAATTTAATCCTCAAATTCTTCTTCAAGTTCTTTTATAGTATAATGAAAACTTATTTTCTTTTCTGCTAAAACATCCATAAAAACAGTTAAAGGTAAATTTGCAATCTCTGCAGCTTTAGTTACAGTTACTTCATTATTTTTAAATTTTTTTATAGCAATCTCTAATTTTTTTTCTTTTATTCCAATATCAAGTATATCTCTTAGAACATTAGACTTACTTTTCTTTTCTACTTTTGAGATATTCTCTATTTCTAATAAATCTTCTCCGTCTATTCTTACAGATACACTTTCAGCCATATGTATACAAATGTAGTAACTTGTATATAAATTTACCTAGAAAAATGAAAATCTTTAAATATAAATTATATTGATATATGAATACAACAATTGCAGTTAAACCAGAAACCCTAGATATGCTTAAACATGTTAAAGATGAATTAAATGCAGAAACATTAGATGAAACTATAAAAAAATTAGTTTCTAATTTAAAAAAACCAAAAACCTCTATGTTCGGCTCGCTTAAAAATGTTAAAGAAAAATTTGTGAGGGAAAAAAGTGACCGTTTTGATTGATAGTTAGGCTTGGATTGAATATTTTAAAGGAACGACTTATGGAACTAAAGCCAAGCAGTATATAGAAAGTGAAGAAGAAATAATTGTCAGTTCTATTAATATAGCTGAAATTTACAATTTCCTTTTAAAAAATAAACCGCAAGAAGCTGATCACCTGATAAATTTTGTTATCAGCACTTCTT
>CAYNBR010000058.1:0-3623 GCA_964395935.1 Candidatus Woesearchaeota archaeon | reverse complement strand
ATGTTAAATCAGTTCCAATAACAACACAATGTAAACCATGGCAAGCACCTCCAGTAAAAGAAGAAAATCAATGTGAAAAATGTAATCCAAATTATATAGATAGTAATAATCCTGAAAATAGTTATGTGGATAGTGAAGGAAAAGCTTTAGATGTAAATGCTTTCAAAAAATGTACAGAATATAGATGTAAAAGTTTAGGTGCAAGTTGTTCATTAATAAATAAAGGAACAGATAAAGAAACTTGTGTAAGCTTATTTAGATTTGATGTAAATCCTCCTAAAATAGAACCATATAAAGAAGGAACAACAAAAGAATATCAAAATGGAATTAAAGAAATAAAGACAACTGGATTCACCTTAACTAATCCTGCAGATCCAAAAGGAGAAATTCCAATTT
The DNA here is from genome assembly GCA_964395935.1 of Candidatus Woesearchaeota archaeon. Lineage (GTDB taxonomy): Archaea > Nanobdellota > Nanobdellia > SCGC-AAA011-G17 > GW2011-AR18 > CAYNBR01. Next base: position 3,227 of record CAYNBR010000058.1, on the reverse strand, counting down.
ATAAAAGATTTACAATAGGATTAAAGACAGATAAACCTGCTCAATGCAAAATGAGTTTAACAGAACATGGAAAATTATACAAAGATATGGCAGATAATTTCTTTGGAGGAAATACTTATGATTACTATCATTTACAGCCAATGTTTTATTCTTTAAGTAAACCAGAGACTACAACTACTGCTACAAGTGGAACAAGTCCTGCAACTGGAAGAGCAACTACAGATACAAATGATGCTGCAACAAACTTAATAGGACAAGGAGATTATAATTTATATGTAAGATGTCAAGATGCACAAGGTAATGATAATAAAAATGATTATGTAATTAAATTTAAAGTAAGTAATGAAGAAAAATTGAATCCTCCTACTATTTTGGATACTTCAATAGGAAGTGAAGCTTACATAACATCTGGGCAAGATGAAGTTAAGTTAAGTTTGATTGTAGATGAGCCTGCTGAATGTAAATATGATTTCAATTCTGTACAGTATAAAGATATGAAAGGTGGAGTTTGTAATACAAATTTAGATAGTTTAGGATTTTACCAATGTAAATTTACAGGAGTTCCTTACGGTCCTTCTATTAAAGGAGTAAAATCAAAAGCTGGAGAAGTTAAATACGTATATTTCAAATGTCAAGATAAAACTAAAAATAAAAATTTCAATAAAGAAGCCTTTAGGGTTACTTTGAAAGGAAGCGATCCTTTAGTAATTAAGACTACAGAAACAGATCCAAAACCAATAGAAGGAGTAATAAAAACAAGTTCAACAATTTTACCAGTCAATTTAATTGTAAATACAGATAAAGGTGCAAAATTAAATGGAGAAGCCACTTGTAGGTATACACAAGATGTAATATTTAAAGAAAATTATAATGCTATGGGTTCTGGATCAGAATTTAAAGAAACAAAAGCAAGCGTACATAAACAAGTATTTAATAGTTTAAGTACAGATGACTATACATTCTATGTTGGATGCTCAGATGCTGCTGGAAATATGGCTTACAATCAAACAAGTTTCAAATTAATTGTTGATACACTAGCTCCACAAATTGTGAGAGCATATAAAGATAGTTCATTACAACCTGCTGTATTTAAGATAGAAGTTAATGAAGATGCTGTTTGTAAAGATAATAATTTACCATTTGATTTTGAAAAAGAAGGAAATTTAATGACTAAAGATGGAAATGTACAAACAAGTGCTTCTGAAGCTACAAATTTGTATTATGTAATTTGTAAAGATATTTATGGAAATAAAATGGATCCTGCTGCTAGAGTACAGTTTGCTTAATTAATTTTTATTATTATTTTAAGACTAATCCTTTGATCTTAGAAAAATGCTTTAAATTATTTGTTTTTACAGAGTAATTATTTACTAATGCTATTGTTCCTATTAATAAATCTCTAAAGTCAATTGGTTCTCCACTTTTTTCTAAAAGTGTTAATTGCTTTCCTGCTTCTTTTACTGACTCTTTATTTAAATTTAATATCTCTATTTTCTCAGAAAATTTCTCTAATGCTTCTAAATTATTTTTGGAATTATTTGATTTCCAAGCCCCATAATAAAGTTCAAATAAATTAATGTAAGTTGTTGATAAATTATTTTCTTTCTCATTTAATTTTATAAATTCTATAGCTTCTTTTTTATTTCTTAAGAAGTCTACTATAAAATCAGTATCTAAACAGATATTTTCCATTTTTTCCAATTTTGTTTTAAAGAAGATTTAAATTCTTCTGCTTCCTTATCGTCCATTTTCCAAGCGCCTGCCATATCACTAATGTCTCCTCTTAATTTTTTGTACAACTTTGATAGGGCTTTATCTATTGAAATTGTTCTTTTTTCGGTTTTTTGTAGATCTCCAGCCAATTCGCATAACCATTCATAATTTTCTTCACTTATTTTAATTGTTTTTGTATTTGTCATTTTCTACTTAGTTACTAAGTGGTATAAGTATATAAATATTGTTATTTTGAGATAAAATGGATCCTGCTGCTAGAGTACAGTTTGCTTAAAATTATGAACCTATTTCTAATTTAAATGGAAGTGAAATTTTAAAATCTTTTTCTATTCTTGAAACTCATTATTGCAATGCCTGTTATTTTTCCTGTTTTTTCATTAATTCTCTTAGAAATACCTTCACTTATATCCTTAAAATATCCTTCACCATAATCTCCAATACTTATTTCTAAAAAATCTGCTTCTTTGTCATAATAAATTGTTGTTTCTTCTTTCATAAAAATATTTAGTCTCTAAAGTTTATAAGTCTTTTCTAGAAATTTGTGAAAATCTTTCATAGAAATTATAAATTTTTCTAATTTTTATATGAAAGTCAAAGATAATACAATTTTATGACAACAGAAACAATGATATGGTTTTTATAAATTTTGCAAAACTTTCCTCAAAACTAAAAATCTTTTCCAAAATTATCTAATAATAAGGTATATAAGTAAAGATTCAGCTAAATAATTAAATGAAAAAAGCACAGATGATGTCCCAGCCTTTTGTTTTTATTTTTACAGTAGTTGTAATAGCTATGGTTTTTTTATTTGGAACTTATATGATCTATAAATTATTTAAAACAGAATGCAAAGTAGAAAATAAGAAGTTTTTATCAGATTTAGACAAGGAAGTAAATAGAATTTATGCTGCAGGATTTGAAGGCAATAGCCAGGAATGTGCCATTGTAGCAAAATATGGACAAACTAAGTTACAATGCGAATTACTAAAACCTTCTGGAATGAATGGATTTTGCTTTGTAGATATGGAAGCTCCTTTAGAAATTAATAAAATAACAATTCCAGAATTAAAAGAAGAAATTAATACATTAAAAGGAAATACCGATGATAATTTATTCTTTTCAAGTAAAGGTACTTGTCAAGCAGATTCTACTAAATTAGTTAAATTAAGTATTCCAGAACCAATTTGTGTTACATTAAATCAATTACAGCCATTTATATTTATATTAGAAAACCAAGGAAAGAAAGTTGCAATCAAAAAAGCTTAAATTCTAGAACTAATCCAAATTAAGAATGGAAAAGAGAGGGTTTGGTGAACAATTTAATTGGATTTTTATTATTCTTTCTGGAGCAATAATTTTAGGATTCTTTACAATGTTTGCTTTTAAGTATATTCAATTAGAAGATAATAAACGAGATGTTGACAGCATAAAAACTTTAGGAAGTGCATTGAATACTTTAGAAAAATCATCTCTCGGAGGTGCTGCAACCAGTT
>CAYNBR010000057.1:0-4301 GCA_964395935.1 Candidatus Woesearchaeota archaeon | reverse complement strand
TACTTTTCCGGGGTTTTTTTCTAACAAATTTAAATCTTCATCCATTGGAGACGTAAAAATGTGATGTTTTGCTTGCCATGTATTTATTTCATCATTGAATTCAAATAATGGGAAGTTAATTATCCAACAGAATTTGTAATCTGTAGATTTAGTTAATTTTAATTTTTCAGCTACAGATAATCTTACTTGACCTAATGCATTTGTTGCTCTTTCAAATTCATCTGCAGTAAATAATAATAAATCATTTTCTTTTGCATCTGTTGCTTTTATTAATTCTTTTTGTATTGATTCAGCTAAATATTTTACAATTGAACTTTCTAATTTATTTCCTTTTACAACTTTTGCCCAAGCTAAGCCAGACATTTTGTGTAATTTAGCTAATTCAATTAATTGTTCTATGTCTGTTCTTGAGAATAAACCACAATTTTTTGCATTTAAACAGTAAACTACATTTTCTTTTTTCTCTAAAGCTTTTGTGAATACTGTGAATTCTGATTTTTTAACTATTGAACTTACGTCTTTTAATTCTAAATCAAATCTTAAATCTGGTTTGTCTGAGCCATATCTAGACATTGCTTCATGGAATGTTAATTTAGGAAAAGGAGTTTTAATATCTAAATTTATAGTTTTTTTGAAAATTTCCTTTAATAATCCTTCTATAACATTGAAAATATCTTCTTTTTCTACGAAACTTAATTCTATATCTATCTGAGTAAATTCTGGCTGCCTGTCTACTCTTAAGTCTTCATCTCTTAAACATCTTGCTAATTGGAAATATCTGTCACAACCCGAAACCATTAATAATTGTTTATACATTTGTGGAGATTCTGGTAAAGCATAAAATTTTCCTGGATGAACCCTTGAATGAACTTAGAAAACTCTTGCGCCTCCTGGTGTTGTTTTTAATAGCATTGGAGTTTCTATTTCTAAAAAGTTTTTAGAGGATAAATAATTTCTAGTTGCTTGAGCTGCTTTGTGTCTTAATAATAATCTTTCCTGCATTATAGGCCTTCTTAAATCTAAATATCTATATTTTAGTCTTAATTCTTCGTTGATTTCTTTTCTATCATCTATTTCAAATGGAGGAACTTCTGATTTATTTAAAACTTCTAATTTTGATGTGAATACTTCTATTTCTCCTGTTACTAAACCTTTATTTTCCATTCCTTTAGGTCTTTTTTTTATTATGCCTGTTATGGAAATTACATCTTCTCTTCTTAGTTTATCTGCTTCACTAAAAAATTTAGAATCTGGATTGAAAACTACTTGAGTTAAACCATATCTATCTCTTAAATCTATGAAAATTACACCGCCGTGATCTCTTCTTACTGAAACCCAACCTGATAGTTTAACTTCTTTCTTTAAATCTTTAGTTGTGAGTTCTCCGCATGTATTAGTTCTATAAGCTGTTTCAAACATAATTCTTTTGGTTCTAAGTTAATATATAAACTTTTTTGAAAACTAGAATTACATACGAAAGATATATAAATGAGTATTGTCACTATTTTGTAATGATAACTTATTTTTCAGATATTGCAAGGAAAGTTCTTAGGAGTGCAGCTTATTTAGTACCAGTAATTGCATTAAGTTGTGGTGATAAAACGGGATATTCTCCTAATTTTGATCCTGAATGTTTAACTGTTGCTCATAACACCGCTGTATCAGAATCTTTAAAAGATGTTACAGCTACATCAGATTTCTGTACTAAATATGCAAGAAATGTTCGTGTAGATCTACAAAATTGCCTAAAGGAGAGAAATAAATTACCATATGATTGCAGATTAACAAATGGTAATGTTTTTGTAAGTGAACAAGATTTTGCAATGGCCTGCGTTGAAGATGTTAAAGCTGGAAAAGACTTTAGCAGTGACCTTGAATTTGCATGTGCAGAATATCATTTCTTTCCATCAAAATAAAAGATAATTTTATATAGCAATTCTTAATTATATCTTATGTGGAAAAGTTTATTTCTTATGCGCAAGAAAAAGGATGTGAATATGCCGAGATTAGAAGTTATGATACTACAAGAAATAGAATTGAAATTCAAGATAAAGATGTGAAAGAAATTTCTTCAACTGATAGTATTCTGTATGCTGTAAGAGTTATTTTTAATGGTTCAGAAGGATTAGCTTATTCTAATAAAGATAATTTTAAGGAATTAATTGAGAAGACTATAAAATTAGCTAAAGCTCAAAATAAAAAAATACAATTAGATCCTTTAAAAAGTATAAATATAAATTTAAAAACTAAATGTAAAATTGATTTAGATAGTTTAAGTTTAGAAGAGAAGAAGAATAACGTTATAGAGTTAATGAAGAAGAGAAGTGAATATAAAAAAGTTTATAGTTTAAGCTGTTTATATATGGATTCCAAAACTAAATTTAATTTTGTGAATTCTGAAGGAAGAAATATTTTATGGAATGATGCGAGAATTGTTTATAGGGTTATGCCATTTTCTAAAGAAGGAACTAGAATGGAAAGTTTCTTCGATGCTAAAGCTGGACATAAAGGTTATGAATTATTTAAAGATGAAAGTCAAGAAGTTATGGATCATGCTTTAAAAATGGCAGAGAAGATGTTAAAATCTAAAAGTGCTAAAGCTGGAAATTATCCTGTTATGATTGATAGTCATCTTGGAGGAGTTTTTGCACATGAAGCAGTTGGACATGGGTGTGAGGCAGATTTAGTTTTACAAGGCGGTTCTGTTATGAAAGAACTGGGAAAGAAAATTGGAAGTGATAAGATATCGATTATAGATGATAAAACTATTGTTGGTAATAATGGCTGGGTCCCTTATGATGATGAAGGTGTGGAAGGAGAGAGAACAGTTTTAATTAAGAATGGAGTTTTAAATGGTTATTTGCATAATAGACAGACAGCAAGTAAGTTGAAAATGAAACCTACAGGAAATGCAAGATGTCAAGATGCTGGAAGCAGAGCTATACCAAGAATGAGTACAACTATGGTTGATAAAGGGGATTCTAGTTATGATGAAATATTAAAAAGTATAAAAGATGGTTATCATTTAATAAGTTCTTTAGGTGGAGAAGTTAATACTACCACTGGGGAGTTTTTATTTAATGCACAGTATGGTTATAAAATTGTTAATGGAGAATTAAAAGAATTGGTTAAGAATGTTGGATTGACTGGAAATATTCTTGAAACTTTATTTAATATTAATTTAATTGGAAAAGATTTAAAGTATGGGCAAGGAACTTGCGGAAAAGCTGGACAATGGGTCCCTGTTAGTGACGGCGCTCCTACTTTTAAGATAGATAAAGCTAGAGTTGGTGGTTATGGATGATTGATAATATAACTAAATATATTAAAAGTTTGAAGATTAAAGATTATGAAGTTTATTATGAAGATAGTGATAGATTAAAGACAATAGTTAGTAATAATAAAATTGATTTTGTTTCTGAAGGTAAGGTTTCTGGAATAGGTGTAAGATTATTTATTGATGGGAAATTAGGATTTTCAAGTACTACTAATGTTGATAATTATAAAAAATGTGTTGATTCAGCTATTAAAATTGCTAAGTTAAATAACAAAGATAAAAATTTTAGAGGATTTTTAAAAGAGAAAGGTAAAAGTAATGTTAAAGGATATGATAATAAATTATTAAATTTAGACATTAATTATGCTAAAGATTATTTGAATAATTATCTTGATCTTGTTAAAGACTTAAATAAGGAAATTAAAATAAGTGAAGGAGAATATTCTAAAGCTGTTTCTAATGTTAAAGTTGTAAATTCTGAAGGAATAGATATTGAGAAATTAGAAGCTAGTAATTCTGCTTATGCTGAAATGATTATTGATGGTAATGTTAGTATATGGATGAATAAAAGTGAAATGAGTCCATTAAATTATGAAGAAGCTAAAGATGATGTTAAAAGGTTATTAAGTTTAAGAAATAGGCAACATATTAACACTGGAAATATGGAATTAGTATTACATCCTGATGCTTTATCCCAAATAATGGAGTATGCTTTTACTTTTGCTATATCTGGAGAGAATGTAAATTTGAAGAAATCTGTTTTACATAATAAAGTCGGTAAATTAATATTTGATAAAACTATAGATATTGTAGACGATGCTACAATTGAAGGATATTCTAGTACTAGGCCCTATGATGAAGAAGGAATGGCTAGCCAAAGAAATGTTATCATTGATAAAGGGGTATTAAAAGGATTTTTGTATGATACTTATAATTCTTATTATGTAAAAAAAAATAGTACAGGAAATTGTACGAGAGGATATAATTCTACACCTAGTATTGGTATAAGTAATTTAATAATGAA
>CAYNBR010000056.1:0-4500 GCA_964395935.1 Candidatus Woesearchaeota archaeon | reverse complement strand
ATTAATTGATAGGTTTAAGGGATATATTTTAAGTATAAATAAAAAAGATAAGATTGCCATATTTTATCATGCTTACTGCACAGATGGATTATTTTCTTGTATTATTACTTCTAAAGCAATTACTAAAATAACTGGAATTAAACCTAAAGTACATTATCATTATATTGTATATGAAATAACTGAAGAAATTATTGAATATGTAAGAAAAAATAATATAACTAAAGCAATATTTGTTGATTTAAGTTTAGATGCTAATATTGAAAATTTGAAAAAGCTTGGAGAATATACTGATGTTTTAATTATAGACCATCATAAGTTTAATGTTGACTTGAATTTAGATAGAATAGTTTTTGCACACTCTGAACTTTTTAATAAAGATTTAGACGGTTCAAAGTACCCTGCTTCTAAACTTTGTTATGATTTATTTTCTACTTTAATAAATATAGAAGAATTAGATTGGTTAGCTGCTGTTGGTTTAGTTGGAGATATGGGTTACTTACCTTGGAAAGCATTTGTAAATAAAGTCCAAAATAAATATAATATTAAAATTGAAGATGATGTTTATAGCACTGAAATAGGACAAGCAGCATACATGTTGAAAAGAGCTAAAGACATTTATGAAAAAGACATTACTTTTAATTTAACTTTTAAAGCCAAAAATTTATTTGAGATTATTCAAAATGAAAAACTTATAAAATTAAATGATCTTGCTGTAAAAGAAAGGACTAAATGGATTGATTTAAGAGATAAAGTTGAGAAATATGGCGATTTAATTATTTATGAAATAACACCTAAGTATAAAATTGGATCTGCACTTTCAAGCACTTTAAATTTGAATTATTATTCTAAAAATACTTTAATAGTTATTTCTATATTTAAAAATAAAGATTTTATGGATATTAGTGCAAGAGATCAGAGAAGAAGAATAAAATTAAATGAATTATTAAGGGCAGTTGTTAAGGATATACCTGGGGCTTCTGCTGGTGGACATATTCCTGCTGCTGGTTGTCAATTAGATAAAAAATATTTAGAAGAATTTAAGAAAAGATTAATTCAAGAATATGAAAAATTGAGTTTAATAAATAATAAAACTATTTAGATTATCCTTTAATATTTCCGATGGGTAATAATTTTGTAACGGGTTTAGTTATTCCTGCTTTAGCTAATGCATCAATCACATCATTGATTTCTTTGTAAGCAGACCCAGCTTCTTCTGCTAATCCAGACATTGAACCGGTTTTAACATAAATTCCTCTTGATTCCATATCTTTTTGTAATTGATCGCCTCTGAATTCTTTTTTAGCTTGATGTCTTGACATTGTTCTTCCTGATCCATGAGCTGTAGATGAGAATGTCTCTTGATCTGCTTTTTCTGTCCCAACTAATAAATATGAACCTGTTTCCATAGAACCGCCAATAATTACAGGAGAACCAGTATCTCTGTAAGTTTTAGAAATTTCTTCATTACCTGGACCTTGACATAATGTTGCACCTTTTCTATGTACTATTAATTTTTTCTTTCTCCCATCTATTTTGAATTCTTGTAATCTTGCTAAATTATGTGCAACATCATAAACACAATGCATATCCATAGCTTCTGGTTTCATTTTGAAAACTTTTTCAAAACTTTCTCTTATTCTATGTAAAATTACTTGTCTATTTGAAAAGGCCATGTTAGCAGCACAAGCCATTGCTTTGTAATAGTCTTGACCTTCAGGACTTGAAAATGGCGCACAAGATAATTCTGGATCATTAACTTTTAGATTATATTTTTTCATTGCTTCTTCGAATATTTTTAAATAATCTGTTGCAACTTGATGACCAAAACCTCTAGAACCACAATGGAACATTATTACAATTTGATCTTTGAAAATTCCAAATTTCTTTGCTAATTTTTCATCCATTATGTTTTCTTCTTTTACATGTTGAATTTCTAAATAATGATTTCCTGAACCTAATGTGCCTAGTTGATCTATTCCTCTTTGTCTTGCTTTTTGTGAAATTTTAGAAGAATCTGCCCATTCAATTTTTCCAGAACTTTCTATTCTATCTAAATCTTCTTTCCAACCATAACCATTATCAATACACCATTTAGCTCCTTGTTCCATAACTTCATTGAATTGATTATTGTTTACTTTTACAAAACCTTTACAACCTACACCGGAAGGAACTGAACTGAATAAAGTGTTTACTAATTCTTTTATTTTTGGTTGAACATCTTTTATTGTTAAGTTTGTTGTAACTAAACGCATACCGCAGTTAGAGATTACAAAATTATTTGCTATAAAGTTATGATCCTCATGATTAATTGTAAAGTCATATACATCTATAGACTCGTTTAATTTTTCAATTGAAGCTATCTCATCCCAAACAAAATCTCCACCTTCTTTTAAAGCATTTTTTAATACGAATTCATTGAATTTTGGGAAATTTTTAGTGATTCTTGTATTTTTACTATCGTTGTATAATTTTCCCTTTATTTGTGACGGGCTAACATTATTTTCTTTAGCATATTCCAATATTTTTGCTTCAGAAATACCATTATTTTTTAGAACCAATGCATTCTCAGCAACTAATTGGATTTTGTTTATGCTATTTATTTTTGTTTTTACATATTGTAAAGCTAATAAAGAAGTTCTTTTCTTTTTTCCAGAGTATTCGAAACCTATTTTTCCCCACAAGTTAACTAAATTTTGTGATTTTGTAGAAATTTTTAGAATAATTTTTGTAGTTTCGTCTCCCTGCTTGTTTATAACCCCTTTAGCATTATATATTTTTGTTGTATTTATATCAAATTCATTAAGTAAATCCTTAATGCCTAAAATGAATTCTAATAAACTTGCTTTAAGACTTATCACTTTATTTTGACTGAAACTCGGTTCTTTGAAACTATAACTTTCATTCTTTCCTTGCAATGGTGAACTCATTTCTGCGCCAAATAATCCAGCCAAATATAATCTTTTTATCCATAATGGTGACTCTTTTACCCAACCAGGAATAAGTATTTTTGTATAAGATTTATCTCCTTTTGGCACTCCTAAGGCATGTAATAAAATACTTAATGATTGAGAACTTATGTGCATTTGAGTTGAAGAACCTTTTATTTCTCTTATCGTATTATCTAAATTTTTTATTTTGCTTTTATATTGTTTAGTTTTAATTGTGGCTGAACCAAAACCTAAACATTTTATGTCGGATTTAACTTTAATTAAGTCTTCTTCATTTCCAATTACTACCATTGACCAAACATTTTGCGCTCTATTTTTATTATAATAATAATTTAAATGCCCATCTCCTTGCAAAAATCCAACTAACTTTGCTATTATTGGTAGTTTTTCACAACTTATTTTTAAAGGTAATAAGTCTTTATCTTTAAGTTCTTTTATAATCTTATTTCTATTGGGAGCTATTTTTTTAATATTTTCTTCATCTAATATTGTTTTATCTTCATTTGTATATTGAATTCCATCGAATGGATTAACTGCAAGTTTATCATTTTTATTAATTTCCTCAATTTTTACCATCCCTCTATTTGTGTAGAATGGATGATCACTACTTGCTATAATCTCGCTTCCACTTTTTGTTTTTATTTTAAATATATTATTTTCTGCTTCTTTTTTTAAGAATAAAATTGGCCTTGTTGCAATTTCTTTATTATTTTTAAAATCAATAGATTTTGTTTTTAAATTTGGATTATTCATGTAATCTTGGATTTTTATATAATAACCATATTCAGTCATAATTTTAGAATCCCCAGTTATACAATTTATATCGAAACCTATTCCACCCGGACTTATTACGCCTTCTTCAGCATCCATTGCAGCTACTCCGCCTATTGGGAAACCGTAGCCCCAGTGACCATCTGGCATGCATATTGCTGCTTTTTGTATTCCTGGAAGACAGGCTACATTTGTTAATTGTTCAAAAACTCCTGCATCCATAGATTCTAATAATTTTTTAGTTGCTATAACTCTTGCTGGTACGTTCATGCCTTGTTTAAAAGAAGTTGGAATTTCCCAAATTGCTTCTTCTACTTGCTTAGTATCTTTTGGGATGTTAGACATAAATAAATGAGAATTAAACTTTTTATAAGTCTTACTGTTCTAAATCTTCTTTTCTACATATCTTAATCTTGTATTTATTTCAGACATATTTGATTTAATGTTGGTTACATCAAGTTCTAATCTTGTTAATCCATGAGCCATCTTATCTGTTCTACTTTCTAACTTAAATAATCTTCCTCTAATACCAAATACCATTTGAAAAAATGCGCCGGCACCGAAAACTGCACTAATTACTGGAAATAATTCTATTATGATTGGTGTATTAATTATTCCAAGGACTTTTAATATAACCCAGATTAATATTGAACTTAAAGATAACCAGAAAATCATGGTGTATATATTTGTATAATCTTTTTTCATGTTATTATTTAGATATTGAAGTTTATAAGTTTTTCCTAGAAAGTTATGTAAAATATTTATAAATTTAGAAAACTAT
>CAYNBR010000055.1:0-4669 GCA_964395935.1 Candidatus Woesearchaeota archaeon | reverse complement strand
CTACAGGTTCATTATCCCATATAACTAAACTAACATTATTCCCATAAATATATGTAGACATAGTAGAGGAATTCCAATTTGATAAACATCTTACTTCTGATAATGGAATATTTTTAAATAAACCTTTAGATTCTATATCAAATAACATTTTTATATTTATTTTTTTTTCAATTCTCTGAGCATCGTATTTTGCAAAATAAAATTTTAATATTTCTTCAACTTGCAATAGTTTTCCCATGAATAATATTTCTTTTCCTTCTTTAATTTGGTCGTCAAAAACATATTTTAATGATTGTTTACCTCTAAAGAATAATGTTTCTTTCTTTTCTTTAGTTGTTTTGTATAACTCCTTTAATTGATTTAACTGGCTAAGTAAGATTGATTCTTTTTCTTTTAACATATCTACAAGTCTTTCAGGATTTACTGCTTCGAAATGTTTTTTGTTATTTGTTTCTATATAACTTACTAAACCTTTTTCTATTAATCTTTCAATTGTATCATAAACTGTTCTCCTGTGCAAACCTGTCTCTTTTGTTATTTTTCCAGCTAAAGAATTACCTCTTTTCAGCAAAGCTATGTATACTTTTGCTTCTGTTTCTGTTAAACCTAAAGCTATTAGTGCTTTTTCCATAAATTAATTCCTAAGATAGAGACTTTATTAAAGTTGTGGTGAACAACATCACCTCAAATATTTAAATGTTTCAGCAATAAAAGAAATGGATAAATCCTGGGTGCTATGCAACCCTTCGAATACTCAAAATGGCTATCTACCCCATATATTTTGAGGCATAGCATCCAGAAAAAAATTAATACAAAATTTCTTATATAAGTTTAATTTTAAATTATTATGAATATTAGGAAAGCTACTGTAAAAGATTTTGATAAGTTATATTCTTTAGGATTAAATACTCCTGAGTTACAAGTTACAGATAATGAACCTTTTATGTATAAAGATGAATTTAAGTCTTGTATAAAAAATAAAACTGGAATTTTCTATTTGGCTGAAGAGAATAATGAAATAATTGGGTTTATTTATTTTGATACCAGAGATGCTGAGAAAAATTATGAGAATTGTGAAACTAAATGGGCTTGTTTAGTTTATATTGCTGTAAATAATAAGCATAGAGGTAAAAATATTGCTACTAAGTTATATGAAACTTCTATTAAAGACTTAAAGAAAAATAAAGTTACTAATGTTTATGCTTGGGCTAATCCTAAATCTGGAGTTCTAGACTTCTTGAAGAAGAAAGATTTTAAAGAAGGACATGAATGTATTTGGATGGACAGAAAAATTTAAATTAAACTAATTCTTACTGGAAATACTCCATTAATGTCTTTTTCTTCAGCTAAGTAGAATGAAATTTCTTTTTTAGTTCTTCTTATTTCAGCTTTTGGTAAACTTTTCTCTAGTTTACTATGTTCTCTAATATAATCAATAGTTGGTTGGTCATAAGCAACATAGAAGAAAGGTTTACTTTGAACATCTAGAGGAATTCCTGCAAGTACATGAACTAAAAGCTCATCAGGTGATAATTGTTCATTTTTTGAAAGTAATAATTCACGACACACGCAAATTTCATCTTCGACAATACCAGCAAGACCAACACCTTGTAAACTTTGTTGTCTAACATTGCAAACAATCATGAAATCACTACTTGAATTCACAATAGTATAAATTTCATTTTGATTTAAAGGAGCCAATCTAAGGACATCTGTAACTGCTTCTACTCTTGGAAAATATTTCTCATTAAATGCTCTACCAATATCTGCATCTGTATAACGAACCATAGGTTTATTCATAAGAAACTGTTTAAATTTATTGCTGTAGCCTATTGATTATTTTACTATATTTAATTTTGAGGTGTATTATAGCACTACACTCATTAATATAAAAGCTTGATTCTATAATGTTATGAAAACAGAAATGATAAAAGAATCACCTGAAGTTGTAATGAGACATTATGGTCCTGCATTTACAAATGAAGGTACAAAAATAATGACATATCCCAGTGCTTTTGCTATTGCAGCAGTAATGTTAAGTTCAGAAAAAGAATTAGATGCAAGATTAAAAGCTTGGCAAGCATTTAGAAAAGAACATTATGCAAGAGACAAACATAAAGGAAAAGATTCTCCTTTGTTTAAACTAGATGGAAAGTCTAGAAAATTATTGGATTTACCTTTTGGAGATTTAAAAGAATTATTATTAGACAGAATAACTAAAGAAGAAGGAGCTAGAACGTTATATACTTCTGATAGTTCTGAAGCAGTTCAAGGTTCAGGATTTAGTACTCATTATTTATTCGGATATGCTAGAAGAAAAGAAAATGCTAGAGGAGATGTAACTACAAGACATGTAACTATAGGAAATCCTTTGTTAGATAGATGGGATCATATTGCTGCTTCTAAAGTTTCTTGCGGTGAATGTAATTCTAAAATTTATGAAGATACTAAAGAAGCAAATGTAAATCCTGTCTGCTATCATGCAGCTGAAGTTTGGGAAGCATTTTGGATGAGTGTCAGGGGAAGAAAAGATTTAGTTAAATTTAAGAAAGGAGTTCCTAAGAATCCTGCAATACCTTTTAATTTAACTCCTGATGATTTGTGGGGTTTATTTTTAGATATTGATACTTTAGTTGCTAGATATATACAGAAAGATAAATTAGCTTCTATTGATAGAAAATTAGTTAGGTTAGCTGGATTATCTAGTCCTTTAGAAGAAATGGTTAAAAATGGAGAAGCAACTTTCCAAGTAGTTAGACAATACTTCAGCCAGCAGCCTATGCCTGCACTTTATGTAAGACAGACTAAAGGTTTAATTAGAAAAATGAGAGATGCTTTACAAGATCAAGGATTTTCTAGATTAGGATATGTGTTAGAACATGAAAATAGTAATTTTGAAACTGTTGCTGAAAGATATGTTAATGGAAATAAAGTTGTAAGCATTTGTTTTAGAAATGATTTGCCTTTACATTATGTTGTAAAAGAACTTAGTGATAAAGTTGATTTAAATGGTGAAGGAAAAGTTGTTAATTATGAAGATCCATTTAAGAGAGTAAATAAAGTTGAACATAATGTTGATGATGCTACTAGAAGGAAATGTGAATCTAGGATTTTATTACCTGGGTCTAGTAGGGCTAAAAAGAGGTTATATATTCCTTTAACTGTTGCTAATGCTTATAGAAAGAGATTGAGCGTAAGCGAGAAGTTTTTTCCCGCCACACAGGGGAATTGGTGCCCGTAGTGCGTTATATATAGTAATCCTAGAGTAGTAACAATACAAAACTTTATAAAGAAATGGGTCTTTTGAACTATTGAAATGAGGAAACTAACACACATCCCATTGGTCCATGTGCCATTTGGTGTATGGGACAATGAGCGACTAAAACAAAGTTTTGGAGAATCTCCCGACCCTGAAATAGTTCGAAAAATAATTGAAGGAGATAAGTCATATTGGGACGCTGTAGATACATTTCTTGATTCCCATAGTTTTGTTAAAGTTTATCAAGAAGCTGCGTATGTTGAGCATCCAAATAGTGAGTTTTTGGAGGGATTTGGTATATACAAAGGAAAAGACAGAAATGTAGATGCTTTCTTTCGATTATTAGAGAGAGGAACTAAATTTGTTGCAACTGAGTCAAGGGAAGCCGATCATATGTTTCAATATCGAAAGACTTTTGAAAAACCAGATATGATGACCCCTCGTGATCTTTTTATGGCATACAGGATAGATGAAACTTTATATGATGAAGAGAATGCAGTTTTATTTTTAGGAGTGGAGCACAAAGTGGATGAGATTTTAAGAGTTACTTGTAAAAGTCTTTCTGTTGAGCGATTTTCTCAAGACCCCACTTATCTTCTTGATTTATTGAATTCAAATACCATTAGACATTGAAGTGAAGTAAAATTATCTGAATTCTTTTCCTAAAACAGTGAGAAGTTTCTTTTTTACGGTTTTATCTGCTGGTTTGACAATAATCTCATAGCCAACTTTATCTATAGATCGTGCAAGAGTGGGGTTGGTACTATACCAAGTCGAAGGAAAATCTATAGGATAGAACAGGTTTCCATTTCGTATAACAATTACAGGATCTTTAAAGATTTTCCCTTGCGCTTCCACTTTACAAACAATCTCGCCAGTGAGAAGTTCCGCTTTTAATTTACTTTTTATTTTATTTCCATCTTCAAAAAATTCTGTTAATAATTCTGAGGATAAAATGTTTCTTACTCTCTCAAAATATAAATCAACAAGAGAATTAAGTGCTACTTCCCACTCCCCCCGTTCCAAAAATTTATCTGCATTAGCGCCAAACCTAAATTCAACTCTTATAGAGTATTTTCTATCTTCTGGCAAATCAAATAAAAATGCATCTACGCCAACGGCACCCAAAGATTCAAAATTCACATTAGCCATAACCTGCTTTTTTAGTTCTTTGAATTTCATTACTTTAAGTGTTATTTTCTTTTGAATTATAAAGATTACTGTTCTTCAACGGCGAGGGCACCAATTCCCAAAAAGAGGAGGTTTAACGTAAGCGTAGTATCAAAATAGGTAAGAAACAAATTGGATTTAATCGCTGTTATGTGTTTTTTCTGCAAGAAAAAATGCCGAAGCGTAGCGTAGGCACAGTATGACGCAGGGCGCCCAACTATTTGTAAATTTCTTTAGGAA
>CAYNBR010000054.1:0-5991 GCA_964395935.1 Candidatus Woesearchaeota archaeon | reverse complement strand
TTTGGAGGTTTTGCATTTGTTTTTAGATGTCTGAATAAGGCTTTTTCTGCTCCTAATACTTGGATAGTAGAAGAAGGAAGTTCTGCTAAATGTTTTAATGAACCTGCTTTATCTATTAATCTGGCAGCTATTAATGGGGCAGCAGCAGCATCTAAATGGGGACAGATTTCTTTTGTAAGTTTTTGTAAATAATCTTCTTGTAAATTTTTTAATATTACTAAACTTTCTATTTCTTTTGCTAATATTGTAATTGAATCCATATCTTCTTCAGTTAATTTAATTGCAATATCTTCTTTTACTTTATTTAAAACAGAGGATAAGAATACTTCTATATTTTCTTCTTTAGAGGCTTTTGGGGCATAGTAACCATAACGTTCTCTTAAATTTGCAACTAATCTATTTATTATTTTAATTAATTCGTCTATTGTGTGAATAGTTTGAATAATAAGAACATCTCTTTTGGTATCGTTTCTTATGCTTTCTTTTGTTAATTCTATATTTAAATCTCTTAAGCTTTTTGCCATGATATATTGATTATAGTAAATTATTTAAGTGTTGTTTTTATGATTCTAAACTCTTTTTTGTAAGCGAAAGTGTTATTAAGTAATTTTATTGGGATTTATTAATGGTTAAGGAAATAAAATTAGTTGATAAAAAGATAAATATCAATGACGGGACTTTTAAAGTTGATGAGTTATATAAAGGATTAAAGAAAAAAGTTGAGAGTATTGGATGGTTTATAGCTGAAAAAGAACAATCACAGAAGTCTTCTAAGTATGGAAATGAAATTAAATTTAGTTTTATTGCAGGAAAAGAGTTTGATTATTTTGGAAAAGTAGAAGCTGAAATTGAATTAAACTTTGAAAATTTAAAGAAAGCTAAAGGTTATGATTTTGGCGATTTAGCTTTTACAATGAAAGCTACTCAAAAATTAGACTATAAAAATAGATGGGGGAAAAATCCATTTAGTAAATTTTTATTTGAAATTTATTTAAGATTAAAGAAAGAGGAATTTAAAAATAAGTATACTGTTCCTATAATTGTTACTACAAATGAAATCTATTCTTATGTTAAAAATCAATTAGAAGAATATGGCGACTGAGTTTTGTACATTTTTATTGTGACTGAAAAGGTTTATTAATCAATAAGTAAATTAAATTCTTATGCCAAAAGAGGAAACGCTTTATAGTGATGCTAAGGTGAAATATAATGGGATATTTGATCTTTCTTTATTGTATAAAAGATTAAGAGGATGGTATATGAATTCTGGTTATGGTGAACCTAAAGAAATTAAATATGCTGAGAAAGTAAAGCCTGATGGAAAGCAATTAGAAATTGTTTGGGAAGCTAGTAAAAAAGAAGAAGCAGATTATTTTGAATTGTGGCAAGGTGTTAAATTTTATGTTACAAGATTAAACGAAGTTGAAGTTGATAAAGATGGACAGAAATTAAAATTAGATAAGTGCAATATAGAACTTACTTTTAGTTCTAAAATTATAATGAATGCTAATAAAAAATGGGATGAATCTAGTTTAATGTTCAGGTTATATGAAAGATTTATTATTAAATATAGAGTTGAGGAATTGAAGATTGATGCTTTTAGAGATACAACGAAAATGATGGATGAGGTAAAGAATTTTTTAAACTTGTATAGGTTTTGATTTCGAAAGGATTATTAAGCAATTAATTGAGGATTAGACTATGGTTCACACAGATAAAATTGTAAGGGAATTTGAATTGAGTACTGAAGGTGTAATTGACTTTAAAGAATTTCTTAATGTTATAAAAGCGCTTTTTAAAAAATATGGTTATGATTTAACTGAGAAAGTTTATAATAGTAAGACAAGTGATGGTTTAAGAAACACAAGTTTAATATGGCACTTTGATAATAAACCTGATGATTACAATCAATGCATTGTTAAAATAAAAATTAAATTAGATGATTATAAAGAAGGAACTGTAGATAATAAAAAAGTTGTTGATGGAAAATTAAGTCTTGGAGTTGATGCAGAGATTAATAGGGATTATGATCAAAAATGGAAAACTGCACCAATGAAGAAGTTCTTTAGAGCAATATATGATAAATATGTTGCTGAAACTAAACAAGACAGGGTTACTAAAGACTTAACAAAGCTTGTAGAAGAACTTAAAAAAGAGATAAAACAGTACCTGCATATCTAAACATAAGATTTAAATATATTCGGTTTTCTTAATATTACTATGCAAAGAATTGGCGGATTTAGAAGGAAGACTAGACATAAGCTAGCGAAGAATGTTAGAGATAGCGGGAAGATGAGTCTTATTAAATACTTTAAAGAATTTAATTTAGGAGATAAGGTTTGCTTAGTTGCAGAACCAAGTTACCATAATGGTATGTATTTCCCGAGATTCCATGGCAGGGCTGCAATAGTAAAAGGCAAAAGAGGAAATTGTTATGAAGTTATGATCAAAGATGGAAGTATAAGTAAAATGCTTGTAGTACATCCAGTTCATTTGAAGAGGTTAGAATAATGGTAGATATAGAAATGATAGAACAGAAACCAATAGCTTTAGCAGATATTAAAGAGAATTTAGATAATGCTAAAAAGAAAACTAAAGAATTAAATTTTAGAGCTGAAAAAGTTCATACTTATTTAATTGAGTTTACAACTTTGAGTAAAAAAGAAGCAGATGAAATGTATGAGAAATTAAAAGCTTTGAATATGTCAAAGTTAAGAGACAGGCATATAGTAAAAATACTTGATATCTTGCCAGCTGATATGGATGGATTAAAAACTCTATTTTCAGGTGAAGCAACATCATTAAAATCAGAAGAATTAAAACAAATATTGGGTGTTATTAATAGTAGGTAAGATGTTTAAAGGTAAAGAAAATGGCAATGAAAGAAGAATATGCAATAGTATTAGACTTTTTACCAAATGGATATCCATTCGATAGAAGACCTATGCATGTTAAGACTTCTGTAGCTCAAGCCTTAGGCAAAGAAAATTTAGTTTTATTGGAATTGATTCCTAAGAAAGATTGTTTTTTACAGCCTCATGAAGAAGTTTACATTGGAGAAGGTAAAAGAGATAAAATACACCATATAGCTGGAAGAATTCCTGTAAGTAAATTAACTGAGACTGCTAAGTCAGAATTAAATTATATTGTAGAAGATTTAATTAAAATGAATGAAAAGAAATTTGTTGATTTTTACAATAAAGCAGGACCAATTAATACTAGAATGCATCAATTAGAATTACTGCCTGGAATTGGGAAGAAACATATGCTTACTATAATTGAAGCTAGAGATGAGAAACCTTTTGAGAATTTTGAAGATATAAAGACTAGAGTTAGTTTACTTCCAGATCCTGAGAAAGCTATAATTAAAAGAATATTATTAGAATTAGAGGGCAATGAGAAACACTGTTTATTTGTAAGAGGAACTCAACAATAAATTATTTATAAGTCCGGGTACATAGGATAAAAACCTTTATAAATAACTCAAAATTCTAAACCTTGAAATGGTTGAACAGAAACAAGAAATAAGACCCTTTTTGAGGGTTTTCAACACAGATTTAGATGGAAATAAAGCCATAGGTAGGGCTCTTTTAAAAGTACATGGAGTTGGTTTTAACTTAGCTACTAGTGTTTGCAATGTTTTAGGTTTAGATAAAAAAATGAAGGCGGGGTTATTAAAAGATGAAGAAGCAAGGAAAATTGAAGATTTAATAAAAAGTAATAAATTACCAAAATGGATGTACAATAATAGAAATGAATTTTCTACAGGAATGGATGGGCATTTAATTGGTGCAGATCTAAAATTCTCAGTTGATAATGAAATTAAGAGAGTAAAAAGATTAAAAACTTACAAAGGAATGAGACATGCTGCTGGACAACCAGTAAGAGGACAGAAAACAAGAGCACACTTCAGACATGGAAGAGCTGTTGGTGTACAGAAAACTAAAGTTGTTTCTTCTCCTAAGCCTGCAGCTTCAGATAAGAAGGGCGGTAAATAATGGGAGATCCTAGAAAGATAAGAAAAAAATACAAAGGACCGAGCCATCCATGGCAAGCAGTAAGAATAATTGAAGAAAGGGGCGTAAAAAGAAATTATGGTTTAAAAAATAAAAAAGAAATTTGGAAAGTTAGTTCTGAATTAAAAAGAGTTAAGTCACAAGCTAAAAATTTAATTAGAGAAAAAGGTAAGGAAAATAAACAAGCTTTCTTGGAAGAAAAACAATTATTAAAAAGATTAGCTAAATATGGCTGGATGGCAGAAGACAGTTCTTTGGATACAGTTTTAACATTAAAATTAAAAGATTTATTAGATAGAAGATTACAAACTTTAGTACATAAACAAGGACTGTCTTTAACTGCTAAACAAGCTAGACAATTTATAGTTCATGGACATATTTATGTAAATAGTAGAAAGGTAACAATTCCTTCTTATTTAGTTGATATAGCAGAAGCTTCAACAATTCAATTTAATCCCGGATCAACTTTGAATGATGCTGAGCATCCTGAAAGAGCAAAAGAAAAGAAAATTAGAGATGCAGTAGAATTAAAGAAAGTTGCAGAAAATAAAGTAGAAGAAGTTAAAACTGTAGAAGATTTAACTGAAGCAGATTTAGAAAAAATTGAAAAAGAAATTGTTGCTGAGGTTCCAGAATGAATAAAGATATAAAATTTAGATGGGGAATAGCACATATTTATTCTAGTTATAATAATACAATAATTCATATTACAGACATAACTGGAAGTGAAACTTTAGGAATGGCTTCTGGAGGTATGGTTGTTAAAGCACATAGAATGGAAAGTTCTCCTACTGCTGCTATGAACGCTGTAAAAATTGCTGCTGAACAAGCTAGAGAAAAAGGAATTAATGCTTTACATATTAAAGTCAGAGCTCCTGGGGGACAAAATGGACCAATGAATACTGGGCCTGGAGCTAATGCTGCTGTCAGGGCTTTATCAAGAGCAGGATTTAGAATTGGTGTTATAGAAGATGTTACTGCTTTTCCAACTGATACTTGTAGAAAGAAGGGAGGAAAGAGAGGACGTAGGGTTTAATCTTATATTTTAAAATTTTTTCATTTTATTTAATTATCATATACTTTCTAAAATATAAATATTTAAGAAGTAAAATAAATCTCTTTTTATTATGTCACAGAGGACGAAAAATGGTTTACCTGTAGTTTCTGAAGAAACTTTTATGAAATTTTTAGGTGAATATGATCTTACTGCAGTAGGTGGAGATCCAGATGTTACTGCTAGGATCGAGTCTGAAAATCCACAAATATATAGACTGCTAAAATTAGGAATGGCTGCGGCACCTAGTAAAGAAGCCCGATCTTATTTTTTAACAGGTGTGCATATTGCTTACGAATTATTGAGAAGACAAAGTGCTGAAGATATCCCTGTTGAATCTCGTCCTTCTAGATAAATTTATAAACTAAAAATAATCTTCTTTTACATGGCAGATAATAAAATTAACTTACCAAGTTCTGGTGCAGGAATTACTAGATACTTTGAGGATTCTAAAAGTAAGTTTGGAATAAAACCAATTTATGTTGTAGTTGCTATAGTTATTGTGATAGTAGTAGAATTATATTTGTATAAAGCCGGTTTATGAATTTCTAGAATAAAGAACTTCTCTTAATGTTGTTAATTGCTGGAATAATTTCATATAATCTGATGCTGTTCTTGTTTTTCCTAATAAGCCTAGTTTATTTGTTAGCATAATAAATCTTTTAGGTAATTTTTCTTTTAACTCTTCTTCATTTTTTATGTTTACTATTGTAATCCCACCTAGAATTTCATCTTCATCCGTATCTTGGGGAACTTTTGAAGATTTTATTTTTTTAATTATTTTTTCTATTAACATTTCAAAATCTTCATCTAAAAGTGCATTCATAATTAATGGTGTGTCATTTGAGAAATTAACATTTAATTCCATTTCATTTGTTTTAGAGTTTATTTTTGTAAGAACAATTTCTGTAACCTCTAAAT
>CAYNBR010000053.1:2985-6158 GCA_964395935.1 Candidatus Woesearchaeota archaeon | reverse complement strand
CTCCAAGTACTATTTCTAACAACATAAGAATTTATTTTATAATCTCCATTTAATAATTCAACATTTGAATCTTCTGGATAATTAAGATTAGCTGTAAAATCTAAATTCTTATGTAAAAATTGGAAACTTATTTGTTCAGTGTCATAAGGCTCTCTCACAGTTCCAGTATTTTTCTCAATAACAAATACTTTTACTTTTTTCTTATATTTAGGTTCTAAAGTTAATAAAACTTGATTATTTACATCATCATTTGTAGACATAATTACTTTTCCTGGGAAATATCCTTCTTTATTTCCTTGTATAACCCCATTAATACATAATGGAACTTTAGTAACCAATACAGACGCCCCTTTAACATCATTTCTAGAATTTCCTAATGGGCAGGTTGCAGGGAAACAATTAAAATTAACATCAACATCGGTTAAAGGTTTTAATTCTCCATTATCATCAAATGTGCCTGTTAAAATTGCTAATTTCTTTTGTGGATAATTGCAGATAGGACTTTCAATATCTGGTGTATTTAATATTTCTGCAGTATTAATTCTAGGCATATTATTATCAATTATTACTTCAGTTGCAAATTGGAATATTAATCCAGAATTATCTCTTAAGGTTATTAAAACAGGATATTTAATATCATAAACAAATCTATGATCGCCTATGCATGTAAATGCAGAAACAATTGCTTGTACTCCAGCTCCAGCTCTTTTTCCTATAGGATTATTTCTTAAAATATTTCCCTCAGAAGGATTTATCTCAACAACAGTCGGCCAGTTAGGTATGTACATAAAATTAATATCTAAATCTTTTCTTGCGCTTTGTAAAGCATCAAATTGTAAATATTTTAATTTATCACTTGTATCTGCCTTGGAATTTTTTACAGTTATTGCAGCAGTATTTTCATATAAAATGTTTTTTAATTTCAATATCACTTCAGGCTTATACCATATTTTTTCTGAACATCCTAAATCTATTCCTGCATAAGGAACTTCTTCATCATAAGCAACTAAAGCATCTAAAGTTCTATTTTCTAAAAATGTATCTGTATTTTCTTTAGTTATTATATACTTAGCAGTATTATACATCTCTCCTAAATTGCTGTTTACTGTAGCAGAATATTTTTGCAAACTAAATTGTGATGCATCTTTAGTAACCTTTATTGGATAATCAACTGTAACTAAAATTTTATTATCTTGTAACTGCACATCAGTCTTAGGAACTGCATTCGCTTCAAAATTAAATCCTTGATTTGCAAAACTTGTTAAATTATTTAAACATAAACTAAATCTTCTGCTAACATATTTACTTAATTCATTTTCAATATCTTTCTGACTAGGAACATTTAATTTTTGAATTCCATTTCCAGATTCTCTAAACCAAACTGCAGTTCTTAAATCTGATCCAGAAATTATTTGTAAATTTGATTGTAAAGGTGTAAACGTAGAAGTCGGTATGTCATCTATCGGTAAATCAACATACCCTCCTTGCAGACTTATTAAATTTATTCCGTCTTTGCTTACCTGTTCAATACAACTCTGTAAAAATCCTTCTAAAGATTTAATTTGTACTGGTTGTACCCTTACTAATCCTAACTTTTCTAATGCGGCATTAAAGTAACCTTGTCTTACTGCTATAAATCCGCCAACAAGTATGAGAATTACTAGTCCTATAATTATAAAAGCAGTGACTTGCCCCCTTTTTTCCATTTATAAAAGTCATCATTATATGTATATAAATATAGCGTTCAAGCCCAGGTTTCCAAGATAGTAAAGTATTTATATTGTTAATTTTGATCATTTAGTAATGGCAAAGAAAATTCATACAAGAACAAGAAGATACGTAAGAGAAGGTCCAGCAAGGAACAGAAAGCCAAGAATGAAAACTTTCTTAGAAGAATCAAAAGCTAAAGTTTATGCTGAAAAGTTAAAATTAAAGAATTACAAAATTGTTAAAGCTAAACATGGTTTAAGTAAAAAATTCAAAATAGTTCTAGAATAGAATGGCTAATGAGCTTTTAGATTTAGTTAATGAAAATGATCAAGTAATAGGAACTAGATTACGTTCTGAAGTTTATGCTCTAGGTCTAAGAAATTTTAGAGTTATAAATGCATTCGTAAGGAATTCTGAAGGAAAATTATGGATACCAAGAAGATCTGTTAATAAGAAAATTTTTCCATTGTGTTTAGACATGAGTGTTGGTGGTCATGTTGAAAGTGGTGAAGGGTATTATGAATCTTTTAGAAGAGAGGCAAAAGAAGAAATTTATAGGGATATACACACAAGCAGCGTAACATATTTAGGACATTTAAAACCACATAAAGATGGTGTTTCTGCATTTATGGCAGTTTATGAAATACAAGCTGAAGAAGTAAAACATTTTAATACAAATGATTTTTCAGAAGCTTATTGGCTTTCTCCTCAGGAACTTCTTGAAAGATTAAGTAACGGAGATAAAGCTAAAGATGATTTACCAAAGTTAGTTACACATTTTTATTTATGATTTCTAGAATAAAGTAAAGGCGAAAACTATAAAAAGCTTTAACCATTATTAAATAAAATGAGATTCAGAACTATTGTTGAACAAGATGAAGACGGAATGTTTGTAGCAGAATGTCCATCATTGCCGGGATGCATATCGCAAGGTAAAACACGAATTGAAGCAATTAAAAATATTAAAGAAGCAATTGAAGGTTACTTAGAAAGTTTAGAGAAACATAAAGAAGCAATACCTCCCTCTATAGATGAAGAAGTAGTTGAAGTTGAAGCATAAGAGTTGATTCTAGTGAGTAAATTGCCAATTATTTCTGGAAAAGAAGTTGTAAAAGCTTTAAATAAAATAGGATATGAACTTGATCATCAGACTGGAAGCCACATGATTTTAAGAAATAAAGAACCACCACACAGAAGATTAACAGTTCCGAATCATAGAGAAATAGCTAAAGGAACTTCTACTTTTGCAATAGGATCAAGCCCCCTTTCCCTGGCGCTCTTTGCTATTTTATAAATTTCATCCACTTTTTCAGCCACATGCTTAAAGTGTTCATCTATGTTCATTTTATCTCTTCCTCTTCTTTCCTGTTAAAATCTAAAATTTTTAATTCGTGTGTTTTCAAATTTAGAATGGGAACCTTGCAAGGATCTGGGATGTTTCCAACCTTTTCTTCGAACTCAGT
>CAYNBR010000053.1:0-2975 GCA_964395935.1 Candidatus Woesearchaeota archaeon | reverse complement strand
ATAAAACAATCAGGTTTAACTAGAGAAGAATTTCTGGAACTTTTATAAAATGAAAGAAGATTTTATTAAAATTAAAGAATTTTTAGATAGTTTAAATATTAAATATGAAACAATAGAGCATGAACCTATGGGTAAATCTGAAGAAGTAGCTAAACTAAGAAATGTAGATATTAAAACTGGTGCCAAATCAATGATAGTAAGAAGTTCAGGTAAATTTTACAATTTAGTATTAAGCGCAGCTAAGAAAATAGACTGGAATAAAGTAAAAGCAGTATTAAATGTTAAAAGTATTGATCTAGCTTCTCCAGAAGAAATAATGAAAGTAATTAATTGTGAGCTAGGTTCAATTCCTCCATTTGGGAATTTATACAATCTAAAAGTTTATTGTGATAAATCTTTATTAGAAAATGAAGAAATTAATTTCAATGCTGGTACTTTAACAAACTCCATGAAAATGAAAACTAAAGATTGGTTAAAAGCAGTTAACCCTGAAATTGCAGAATTTAGTAAATAACAATAATTCTTATAAATACTTCCAAATTTTAAATATTAATGAAAATAGTAAAAATATTGCAGGAATTAATGGCCCCGGCAGTTTCTTTTGAAGTAATGCCACCTATAAGGGGTAGAGCAGATAGAAATATAGTTGAAGCAGTAATAACCTCTTTAGCAAGATACAATCCTCCATTTATAGATGTTACAAGCAGACCAGCAGAACCATTAAAAAAACATGAAGGAAGAATAGAAAGAACAAGACCAGGAACCTTAGGATTATGTGGTTTAATAAAAGAACATGGAATAGAACCAGTTCCACATGTTTTATGTAAAGGCTTTACAAGAGAAGAAACAGAAGACTTTCTAATTGATGCACACCTTTTAGGCATAGATAATGTTTTAGCTGTAAGAGGAGAAAATGGTTTTCCTGAAAGAGATTTAGCTAAGGGAAGATCAAAAAATATTTATACATCAGATTTAGCAAACCAAATTAGAGATATGAATTCTGGTAAATATTTAATCCAGCCTAATGATCCAAAACCAACCTCTTTTTGTATCGGCGTAGGCTGTTATCCTGAAAAACATCCAGAAGCTCCAGATTTAGAAACGGATATTTTAAATTTCAAAAGAAAAGTTGATGCATCTGCTAGTTACGCCATAACTCAATTATTTTTAGACAATTCTGCCTACTTTAGTTTTGTTGAAAGATGTCGTAAAGCAGGAATAACAATTCCAATCATCCCAGGCATTAGAGTATTAACTAAAACAGATCATTTAACATCCATACCAGGAAAATTCCAAGCAAACATACCTGAAGAATTAATTTACGAAGTAATGCATGCTTCAAATCCTGAACAAGTAAGAGAAATAGGAATTGCATATGCCGTTAAACAAGCTAGAGAATTATTAGATCATAAAGTTCCGCTAGTTCACTTCTATGTTATTCAAGATCCCGAGGCTGTTATTAGAGTTGTAGATAAATTAAAATAGTTCTTATTTATATTAAAAACATGGATTGGGATGAAGATATTATAAAAATTCTTAAAGAAGTTGCATCAGAATTGAATATGAATTATTCTGAAGAGTCTGCTGGAAAAAATAAATTTTGCATATTAAATAAAGATGGTTTTGATTGGAAATTTAATTATTTCTTGGAAAGAGATGGCAAAGTAAAGATTATAATGTTTGTAAGTCCTGAATTAGGAGCTAAACCAATAAGCTTTGGTTCTTATAAAAGAGAAGATTTAGGGTCTAAAGGAAAGAAAGAAATTATTGTTAGAATGAAAAGAATGGGTGTTTAAATTTAACAACCCTTATAAATATTCCTCTATTTTTTTAATTATAACAATGGCAATGATAAAAATTAAAGGACACGAATTTGAAGCTATAACTATTAAGGATTCTTTTGATAGAAGAGCTTTACAATTTCAAAATAACATTATTAAAACTTTAAAGAAAATAAATGTTAATGAATATAGTATTGATGTTAATCTAAAACCATTTGCAGTTAAAGCCGGTCAAGCCTACGCTTCTTGGTATTTTGATGGTAGAAATTTACATTATTCTTATAAATCTTGTAAAAAATATGTTGAAAATTTATATGTTGTTTCTAAGGTAATTGAAATTGAAGTTAATGAATTAATCTTAGGTAAAAAAACTAGTGAAGAATTTATTCATGAGTTTTCTGAAGATAAAGATGTTGAAGATAAGCGTAAAAAAGCTAGAACAGTTTTAGGTGTTTCTCATGATAGTTTAGATATGGATGAAATTGATGCTAAATATAAAGAATTAGCTAAACAACATCATCCTGATATGCCTTCTGGAAGCGTTGAAAAATTCAAAGAAATAAATCATGCACATAAAACTTTGAAAAGAGAATTACAATAAATATATTTAGAAAAAGTTAATTTAAAAGATTATAGAACTACGGGGCACAAACTACGTTTTTGCATTTTCCTACTTCCCTAATTTGATTTTTAATTCATTATACCTATTCATTTTATGTGGCAGTAATTTCATTCCATGGTCTATATCATACTTTAAAGCATTAAATTCCGATTCTTCTGAAGTAGAATAGGACTTTGATATTGTTTTATCTGAATCCATTAAATGTTTCATTAATTTGTCATGTCTTCTTGGTACTGCCATTGTTAATTAGATGTTAATTGAGTTATTAATTAACTTTATGGTGAATATTATTATTAATTTAGACTAAAGTTTAACTATTTAATTATTAATTATGAAACTTTTAGGCACAAACCTATGGTTTTTGCATTTTCCTTTACTTACTATACATAAATAATGAATAATTTTCTAAAATTTTTTATAAAGGTTTTTTAATTCTATTTCCTTATTATTTTTATGTCTAATGAAAAAGATTTTTTGTACATTATTTCTATTATTCAGAGTGCTAAGGATAAGGCTTTTTACTCTGTTAATAAGGAACTTATTGATTTGTACTGGAATATTGGTGGATATAT
>CAYNBR010000052.1:0-6185 GCA_964395935.1 Candidatus Woesearchaeota archaeon | reverse complement strand
CTTAATATTAAAAGGGTTTTAGAAAAATATAAGATTAGAATATCTATAAAACTCTATAATAATATTAGAATTATGAAAATATAGAATAAGGAAATATTAAATGGTGATTTATTTTTTAACAGGCAACGCAAATAAATTGAAAGAAGCAAGAGAAATTATTCAAGAAATTCAAAGTTTGAAAATAGATTTAATAGAAATTCAAAGCATTAATCCACATGAGATTATTAAACATAAATTAGATGAGGCAAAAAAACATCATGAAGGGCATTTTATTGTTGAAGATAGTTCTTTTTATATTGAAGGTATGAATGGTCTGCCAGGTCCTTTAATAAAATGGTTTGAAGAGACAATAGGCTTAAACGGAATTTCTTCAATTACAAATTTATTCGGTGACAAAGCAATTGCAAAATGTATTGTTGGTTACTATAATGGTTCTGAAATTAATTTCTTTGAAGGTTCAGTAAATGGTAAAGTAGTAAGCCCAAGAGGAGAAAATGGTTTTGGATGGGATAAAATATTTATTCCAGAAGGTTATGATAGAACTTTTGCTGAAATGTCTTCAGAAGAAAAAAATAAAATTAGTCATAGAAAATTAGCCTTAGAAAAATTAAAGGAGTATTTAGAAAAATGACAACAACACTTACAGAACTTTTAATTACAAAAATGGCAGAATACTGTGCGAATGGTTCTTCAGTTCAACTTACAAGCAGAGATATAAGAGACAATGGAGAAATTACTGAAAGTTTCCACGTTGCAGAGATTAGGTATGATTCAATTATAGGCAGAGCTTTCGATATTTCAAAAGCAAGAAGTAGATTAAGATATGAAGAATTATTAGAATGTATGCCAAAGAAAGACAGAAAATTATCTGTCGTGGAAGGGCTTGTTGCTTATTTATTATGTGAAGAAAGGAGTGCCAAGTAAAATAATGGAAGAAATTCTTAGAGTAAAATCATTAGAAGAAGGATTAGATAAAGTCAGTTACATAAGAGAAGGTGATGCAGCTATAGATATAAGAGCTTCAGGTATTTGGGTTGTTGATTTAGATTCTGATAAAAAAGAATTAAAACAAAATGAGTATGAAATAAAACCAGGAGAAAGAATTCTAATTAAAACTGGAATTAAAGTAGCAATACCTGATGGATTTTATGGGAGTATAAGGGACAGAAGTGGTCTAGCCTTCAAACATGGCTTGCATACAATTGCAGGAGTAATAGATGAAACTTATAGAGATGAATTAGGTGTAGTAATGGTAAATTTAGGAACCCAACCATATAAATTAATGAAAAATGAAAGAATAGCACAGATGATAATTGCTAAATACGAAAGAGTAAGAATTGAATATGTAGATGAATTAGATAAAACTGTAAGGAATGGCGGTTTTGGAAGCTCTGGAAAACATTAACCACTATCTTTATA
Organism: Candidatus Woesearchaeota archaeon; assembly: GCA_964395935.1. Lineage (GTDB taxonomy): Archaea > Nanobdellota > Nanobdellia > SCGC-AAA011-G17 > GW2011-AR18 > CAYNBR01. The sequence continues at coordinate 4,766 of CAYNBR010000052.1, read as the reverse complement.
AATAATTCTTATGTTTTCACTTCTAGATGCGAGGGTAGCAAAGTGGTCAATCTTCATAATGCTTTAATTATGAAGGACTTGATGCGCAGGACTTAAGATCCTGTGACTTAGGTCTTCGCAGGTTCGACTCCTGTCCCTCGCATTTATACTTTTCAAAACATTTAGAAAATTAAAATTCTAATTTAAAATACTCCAGGCAATAATTAGAACAACACCTGCACCAAATAAACATCCAGCCATTTTACCAACAGCAGAACTTAGTACAGTTCTTTTATTTTCAATTTTATGATTTCTTAAAGATTCAGCAGTCCATCCTTCAAATATCCCAGCCAAACCATCAGTTATTGCATTTGCTGCGCTGCCACCAACAACCGCCCCAATAACTCCAGCAAAGTTAGCACCAATTAAAGCACCAACAGCAAGAAAACCATTGTCAATCGCACCAAACACAATATCTGGCCAAACAGATACAATCTTTCTTCCAAAAAGTTTTAATGCCCCTAAATGCAAAATACCTAAAATTAGAAATATAAAACCAATCCATCTTTTTTCATAAACAAAAAACCAGATTACTCCTGCTGTGATTATTGAAAGTACTACAACACTTAGAATCACATTTAGTAAGTTCTCTTTTTTCATTGATTAATAAAATGAATTCATAATTAAATACTTTTCCTTATTAAACCGCATTATTCAAAGAACAAAAACATTTAATAATTCTCCAAATAAAATAATTAACATGAAAGTACTATTTATCTGCAGAGGAAATGTTTATAGAAGTGTTACAGCAGAAGCATTTCTTAAAAAATTAAATAAAAAAGTAAAAGTAATTTCAAGAGGCACAGATAAGCTATTTTTAGAAAAAAATAATTTACCAAAATCAGTATTAAAATTATTAAGAAGTAAAGGCATGAAACCAAAAACAAATCCACAACATCTAACAAAAAAAGATTTACTTTCTTCAGATATAATAATTTGTATGCGTAAACCTCAAGTAGAAAGAGCCTTAGATTTAGCTCCAGAAGTAATTAAAAAAATAAGATTATGGAACGTAACAGATATCTATCAGAGAGTTCCAAAATATCTAAGAATACCTTTATTCAAAAGAACAATAAAAATTCTAGAAAAGAAAGTAAATTCATTGAATGAAGAATTACAAAACCTTTAAAAAACTTATAGTTTGCCTCTTTCTTTATGCCCTTGTAGCTTAGCGGTGGAGCACCTCCTTGGTAATTTATCCAGAGAGGAGGAGGCCGTGAGTTCAAATCTCATCAAGGGCTTTCAATCAAAAGATTTATATATTTACGTTTGTATACATATGTAAATGTTAGTATCAAATACATCAACTTTAGTATTATTGGCCAAAGTTGGTTGTTTGGAAATGTTTATAAAAATAAGTCCAACAATAGAAATTCCATTACAAGTGAAAGAAGAGGCTTTATTTGAAAAAGAATCTTATTATGCAAGACTGATACCTCAAATAATAGAAAGTGGTAAAATTAAGACAGTAGAAATAGAGGTATTAAAACTAAAGAGTATATTAAAGGAATTTAGACTTGATGAAGGAGAAGCTGCAGCTTATGTGTTGTTTGATAAGAAAAAACATCGAGCAATATTAACAGATGATGGAGAATTAATAAAATTATGTAAGCTGCAAAATATACCATTTATTTGTGCAATGGCTATAATAATAAGATTATATGAAAAAAAGTTATTAACAAAAGAAAAGGCTTTAGAAAAATTAACAGAGTTAAATAAAATAGGCAGGTACTCTAAAGAAATTTATGAGCATTTTAAGAGAGAGGTAAAATAAAAATGGAAACAGTATCTTCACGTTTGGATTCAGAAACATTGGGATTATTTGAAAAACTTTTAAAAGAGAGTCGTTCTGAAGTAGTAAGAACTCTTGTTGAAGCAGGTAAAAAGGAAAAAGCAGCAGAGTTATACAAAAATAAAAAAGTTAGTCTTGGATTAGGTTCTAAACTTGCAGGCTTGACACTGAGTGAGTTTATTGATTTACTAGGGCAGCATAATATCAATTTAAATTTGGAAAAAGAAGATGTTGAAAGAGCATTAAATACAGCCAGAAAAGTGTTATAACTCTTTAATTAAGTTTATAATCTTTTGTATATAATCTATCATATGACAGAAAGAAAATATCGTTATGAAACTCAAGATCAATTAAAATTATTAATATCGCTGTTAGCAGAAAGTTCTGTTAAAGCTTCTGTTATGTTCCAGGCTGTGGCTTCTACAGATTTTTATGTTCTTCATGATACTGCAAATCAATTAGCTAGAAAAATAGATCACCAAAGTAAAGAGAGAGTAGAAACTGTTTTATTACCAATTTTAAGAGAATTAGTTCCATTAGCAGAAGAATGGAAAGTTATCCCATTTACAACTATAGAATATGACTTTTCAATATCTTCAACAATGGAAGTTAGAAGGTATTCTCCATACCATTATGAAAATCAAGAATGTATTGAATTGTATTCAAGATTAGATGAAATGCAATTAGTTTATTCTGGTTGGGTTCCAGTTTTAATATCTATGATGGAAGCAAAACAAAGACAACATATTTTAAGATTAAAAAATACTGTAAAAAATCTTGTGCCAAATAGGTATCATGTGACTTATTTTAGAGTCGGATTAAACCCTGTAGATTTAGGTACATCAGATCACTATTATGACAGAGGCACAGGGTACGATGCAACTGTTGAAGCTGGAGAGGGGATAATTACAGTAAATGGTAAAAATACTGAACCTATTGTAGAACCATTAAAAAGAATAGGAATAAAAGAGCAGTCATTATTAGTAGACAGGGTCATAGAATAATAAAAACCCTAATAAACCTTTTCCCATTCCTTATTATCGCACAATATAGCTTGGGTCGATGATTTAAAAAGAACCTGTGCTTCAAGTAAGCAGATTTGAAGAACGGCTGAGACTCAAGCATTTAAATTTAAAAGAGTTATTAAAATGGCAGAAAAAGAATTCAACATTCAAACTGAATATAATAAATTAATGTATAAATTAAATCTGCCAAGTTTTGATTTTTTAAATAATGAATTTGAATTAAGTTTTATAGAAAAAAAAGAATTTCTATTAAGAGCAGTTAGAAGAAGAATGAACGACAAAGTATTATTTTTATCAAGAATTCTAGAAAATATCTTATTTCATGTAACACAAAATCCAATTATAAGCTATGAAAATAGTTTTGTAGATGAAGAAAAAAGAAAAGAACTAGAAATATTACATAAAAAATTAATGATCTTTGATAGAACTTCATTATATTTAGATGTTAGTCCAAATGATAATGGGGATGTGCAATATATAAAAGATTTAGCTAAAGACTGGTCTTCATTTAAGAAAGAATTAGAAGTTCTGGTAGAATTATTAAAAAATTCATGGAAATTAGAAAATAAAGACGAAGGTGAGAAATATTTCGGATGAGACTAATTTTAGTAGATCCACCAGGTGCAGGTAAAGGCGAACAATCTAAATTATTAACAAAAGCTTTCAATCTAGCTTATCTTTCAATAGCCTTATAAAAATAAATTCAAAACATTTAAAATCTAGCAATTTAATTATTAAGTTATGAAACTAATAATATTCGGTGCACCTGGATCTGGTAAGGGAACACAAGCTAAGTTATTATCTAAACAATTTAAATTAAAAAATATCAATAGTAACTTATTAAGAGAAGAAATATCTAAGAACACACAATTAGGAAAAATATTTAGCAAGTATATGAATCAAGGGAAACTCGTACCTTCAAAATTAATAGACAACTTTTTTAAAAAGAAAATTCCTAAAAATAATTTCATATTAGATGGATATCCTAGAAAGATAGAAGAAGCAGAATACTTTTCAACATATAACTCTCCAGATAAAATAATCTTCTTAGATGTTCCCAATACAATATTAAAAAAAAGATTATTAAAAAGAGCAAAGATAGAACATAGGATAGATGATACACCAAAAATAATAGAAGAAAGATTCAAAGTTTATAGAAATGAAACAAAACCAGTATTAAAATACTACAAAGGACAAATAATAACCATAAAAGGAAATAAAAAGCCAGATATTATTCATAAAGAAATCTTAAAAGCGTTAAAAAATGATTGAAATATTAAGATTAAACCATAGAATTCTAAGAGATAAAAGAATATCTACACATGTAGCTTTAACAGCAAGAGCTTTTCACGCTTCTAAATTATATTACACTGGCCAAAAGGATAGAGAAATGGAAGAATCTGTAAATAAAGTAACAGAAAAATTTGGAAGTGAATTTAAAATTGAACATATTGAAAATGATAAAAAATTAATTGAACAAAAGAAAAAAGAAAACTATGTTGTAGTTCATTTAACTATGTATGGTATATCTTTCAAAGATATAAAGTTGAAAAATAAAAATATATTAATAATAATTGGCGGAGAAAAAGTAGAGCCGCACATCTACCAATTAGCAGATCACAACATCTCAATAACTTCACAGCCAATTTCAGAAGTCTCAGCTTTAGGTATTTTTCTGTACAATTTAGTTGGTATTGAAAATAATTTCAAAAATGCAAAAATTAAAGTTATTCCAACAGAAAGAGGAAAACTTTTAAAGCCCATTTAATCTATATATTACAATGAAACTATTAAAGAGGTTGGTATTACTTACAGTATTAGTATTTCTTTTAAATTTATTCTTAGTTAACGCATTCACTTCAGATTCTTTAATATTAAACTTAACTAAAAATAATATAGGTGCTGGTCAA
>CAYNBR010000051.1:0-6274 GCA_964395935.1 Candidatus Woesearchaeota archaeon | reverse complement strand
TGGTTAGATTTAAATAATAAGTCGTATAAGTTAGTTATATTGGGGGTTGTGAGTCCTAAATGGATTTTCCGCCAACGAACGTGCTTTGAAGTGAACATTTGCAAAAATCAAATTTTGCTCCAAAATGTTATAAGTTTGATGAAATTGCTTTAGGAAAGCTAAAAATGAGAAACAGAGATTAGCGGAATGGAGTATTGAAATGCGGGGAACAGGAATCGAACCTGCGAAGGCCTAAGCCAATAGATTTTGAGTCTATCCCATTTGACCGCTTTGGTATCCCCGCGTACTAAAAGAATAAAAATACTGTTTTATAAGTATTTCTTTTGTTTATGGAAAGTTCTATATACTATTATTTCTGTAGGAAAATAGTGAAAAAATTGGTAAATGGGCATAGATATTTCTCTTTAAAAGCAAGGATCTCCTTGGTGTTTTCTTTATTTATAATTGTATTAATGTTTGGTATATTTATCTCATTTTTTCTCCAGCCAAGATTAACAGGATTTGCTTTTAGCATACCTGAAGATAATTTTATAGAAATCAATGTTTTAGAAGAGAATATTCAAACAGAAGTAATTGAATCTGCAGAAATATCAGGTGAGAAAATTACAGCCAGTAACTTTGGTTTGCAGAATGACTATAAAATACAAGAGTCTTTAGCTTCTTGTACAAACTTATCAACTTCAGGTATAAAGTATACTTTAACTTCTAATATAAATTCTGCTGGGAGCTGTATTAATATTGAAGCAAACAATATTATCCTAGATTGTACTGGTTATTTTATTAATTATTCTACTGCTGATAGATTAGGATACGGAATTAATAATACACTTGGCAAATCAAATGTTACTGTACAAAACTGCAGGATATATGAAGGTAATACTTCTACTGCAGTTAAAATTGCTATATATTATGCAAATGCGCAAAATGGTACTGTATATAATAATACTATAATAACTACAGGAGGCAGCAGCTATGGAATCTATTATCTAACTTCTAATTTTTCTAATATATCATATAATTTTATCAATACCTCTGGAAGTGATGCTTCAGGTATAGCTCTTTCCGGGACATCTAACAATTATATTTCTTATAACATTATAAATACGACTGCAGGGTATGGTATTCAGCTTGCCAATTCTAAAAATGATAGAGCAACTTATAATAATATAACAACTTATACTGATGCTCTAGATCTAATAAATACAGTTGATTCTGATATAATTAGTAATAATAAGATTATGATGTATAGCGGGGGGGCAAACATAGCATTACTAGAAGGAACGATTACTAATTTAACCTTTGAAAACAATACACTAAATTTGTCTACAGATTCTCCTGTTGGGATAACTGCTCTTAGTCTGCTCAATGTTGTTAATTCCACTTTTAGATATAATATTATTACACTATCTAGTGCAAGTGTATATGGAATTGCAACTTCAAGTTCAGGTTCCGAAGCAAGGGATAATATTTTTTTATTTAATAATGTGCTGACAACTGGAACTACTTCTAATGCAATTTATTTACTTGGAGGCACAAATAATACATTTATTAGTGATAATATAACAACTACAGGAGTAGCATCTAATGATATTCAATTAGCTGACGCTGCAAATGCTACTTTTGTTAATGCTACTTTTGTTAGAACTAAAATTGGTTTTGATGCTGGAGCAAATGGTTCACTTAGTCTGCAATGGTATGTAACTATAAATTTATCAAATTATGTGCAGCAGGGTTTAGGTGGCGGGAATATAACAGCATTCAATAGAACATTTAACCAAGTTGATAATTCTACTACAAATAATAATGGGTTAGCTGTTAAGACCTTTATATTAACAGAATATTTTAGAAATGCTACAGCCATATATCCACATACACCCCATAGAATTAATGTGTCTGTAAGCGGTTATGCAGAAAATTTTACTACAATTAATTTAACTGCGGAGTCTAACCCAATAGACTTTCTAAGAACTATTTATATACCCACATCGATTACTGATATCTTCATAACAAGTGTAAACAACATATTTGCAGGATCTTCTTGGACATTAAATAAAGGAAATTTAACAAATGTTTCAACTTCAAGACCATTTATAAGCTTTAATGTTACAGGAACACAATTTTCTTATGCAGTAAATCTATCGGTTTACAATAAAGGCGGGAATACAGCAGGAGATACACCATCTAATTTTACAGTTGCTTATAATAATACTAATACAGATATTTATTTCAATAGAACATTGACAGATGGTTACTATACTTGGACATTAAATGCCAGCAATATTACTGCTTTTATTAGGACTCATATTTTTGCTATTATTATAGATACTACACCCCCTAATTTAAGTTTTAGTTCAATATCCACAGCAGGATTTAAAGGATTAGCGCAACAGCAATTAAATTTTCCAATAGATATGGCAGGCTCTATTTTTATAAATGTAAGTACAAATGATACTAGTTCTGGAAATGCACAAGTTGGAGGAGGTTTTGCAATATTTGAATTACATAATTCTTCTGGATTATTAAATAGAACTATCTCTGCAAGAAATATATTCAAAGAAGACATAGTAAGCTCTCCAGCAATAAATTTAAGTTACAAACAGGTAGCAGATTTAGCAGATGGTTATTACCAATTCAATGTTTCTGTGAACGATTCTTTAGGCAATAGTGTAATACTAACAACAAGAAACATAACTATAGACAGAATTTATCCTGTGCCTGCAATTTCTTCTTCTTTAGGAACATCATTCAAAAGGCAATTAACAACTACATTAATCTGTTCAGAAGCCGATACAAATTCTGCAAATGTAACAATGACATTAAATGATAATGGAGCTTCTTGTACTGGGTCTTCTTCATGCCAAGCAAGTTATACACCAATAGTATCTGGAAGCGTAATTGTTTCTTGTATAGTAACAGATTTAGCAGGTCATGCATCAATCATTCAACAAACATTAACAATAGAAAATGATCAAAGTAGCGGTGGTAGTTCATCCAGAGGAGGCGGAAGCGGAGGGAATAATGTGCCAAATATAGAAACTAATCCTACAGAAGTTGCTGGTCAAGAAAATCAGCCTGTTGATTCTACAACGCCTTCAGATTCCGGTGAAGAACAGCAGCCAGATATAATTAGTGACTTTTTAATTGGGGATCAAGCACGGGAAGCTGCAGGCATAGATGCAGGATTTGGGAATGAAGAGGGTGAGGTCATTGCTTTTATGAGAACAGAAAAAGGAAATGAGATAACCATAAGAAAAGGCAATGCTATAACTATAATTTTAAAAAGTTTAGATGGTGAAAAAGTAAGACTAAAGTATGAAACTGTATGTGAAAAACAAGAATATAGCTGTTTAAACAAGCCGAAATTTGATATTTTATTCAATAGTATTAAAAAAATTAACCTACAACATAAAATTAAGTATCCTATTCTGGTATTTTTACAGCGGGCTTTAATAATAATATTAATTATTTTTTTAATAATTCTTAATTTAAAGTATAAAATATATAGACTATTTAGGTTAAAATTAAATACTTCAAAGTCTTAATTATGACTCCAGCGGGGGTGGATAGTATGTATGAGGGGTTAACTATAGGGTTTACTAACGAAACTAATATGGTTGAGTTAGATAGAGAGGTAATTATAGATTATATAATGCGGGTTGTAAATAAATACGGCCTTGGAGCGGAAATAAACAATGTTGATGTATACATAAAGAAATTTGCGACATCACATCTTGGAAGGAATCTGTATTTCTGTAATATTTCTCTGGAAACGCATTATGGGTTTGTTACAGAACATGGAAGCGGCTGGACTATAAAAAATTCATTAAGGCAAGCATTAGGAAATGCCTTAGAAGTTATGGATAGAACTGCTGCAGAGTCAATATTTGGCAGATATGGGGATATAGAACAATATTTTGCTACCTAATTCTTTTTTCTTTTTTAGTTAGTTATTTAAAGTTTTAGTTTCAGATTAATTTATGGAATACTTAATACTATTCAATAGATTTAATTTAGATAAGAATAAATTTTTACAAAAGATTAATGTTAAGTTAATTGAAGATAATGAAAATGGAAGTTTAGTTGAAGGTAATTTAGATTTAAAAGAAATTAATAACTTACAAGAAGTTAATTCTGTATTTGAATTAGTTAATAATTGGAAAGAATTAGATTTTAGAGATTTAAAGAAAGAATGTTTAGAATTAGTAAAAGAAAAGAAAATTAAAAGTTATTTGATTAAAACTAAGTTTTTAGATAAGATTAAAATTTCTGCTAAATCTGTGTATAAACATATTAATCCTTATTTGAAATATGATGGGTTTATTGTTGATGAAGAAGATTATGATTTATTATTTTATATTGAATTTAGAAAAGAAGATAAGAAAGTCTTTTATAGGTTATTTTATGGTTATAAAAAAGAAATAAAGGTTATAAAAATGGATTTGAATAAGTTTACTGTTGTTTTAGAGAATCCTTCTTTAGTTATGGAAGTTTCTGATTTTTTAAGATTATGCTGGATATTTAAATTACCTTTAATTATAGTTACTAAAGATAAAAATTTTAATTCTACATTAAATAAAGCTAAAGAAGAAACTAAAGGTATAGAATATGATAAGATGAAATTGAGTGTTATGAATGAATTACCTAAAGATTATACTTTAATTGGATTTAGTAAACATGCTGCTGAAAATGAAGAAGGATTAATTAAATTATTTAAAGAAAATAAGAAATTTACTTTATTATTTGGAGATGATAAGTTTGGATTAAGCCAGGAAGCTAGAGATAAGTTAGATTATTCTTTTAGATTAACTCCAGAAACTAAGAAACCATTAAGAGCCAGTCATGCTTTGAGTTATGTTTTAGGTTTGTATGCTGGAAAAAATTTATAAATAATTTATACAGGTAAACTTTTAGTTCTATTTCTAAGTTCTATTTTATATCTTACTAAAGCCATTCTAATTGCTACTTTTGTTCTTACTGGTTTACATTCATGACATATTGAATTTAATTTAACTGTTAATGTTTCAAGTTTTACCATCTCTTTGCCTGATCTGTATCTTATTTTGTATTCATCACTTAAACTTAGTTCATAAGCTAATCCAATTTCTGTATATGTGGTCCCGTTATAATCGACTTTTTCATACCAAGGTGTTTGTCCACGTTCATAAATTGCTGTTTTTCTTGCTTTATCTAATTCATTTCCACTTAATGCAAATATCCCCTTAGACATTTCATAACTTTTGTTTCCACCTTTTTTCCCATTTTCACATAACTTTCTACTGGATAAACTGTGTATGCCTTTCTTTTGTAGATGAGTAGTAATCCCTCCAAGACGTTTATTGGCTTTAACTTGTTTAGGTTTTAAGCCAAATATTCCGGTAGATTCACTGTGTGTTTTTCTCCCCCATTCAACTCTTCCAATACTTCTTGGTTTTTGTCTTACTGTTCTGAAACTTTTTTTGTATTTTTCTGGTGTTAATCTCATTTCTAGTATTTTATAAATGCCTTCTGTCTGGCTCTCATCATAGAAAAATTTACCCTTAATTCTGTAAGGGACAATGTTGTATTCGCTTGCTAATGTACTAACAACATCATCTATATGGTTAGTATCAAATCTTCTTCCGGTTATTTCTAAATCCTTAAGATATGTTTTTACAGGTGCATATTCCATTTATAATAATTTTTAGATAGTAATATTTATAAATCTTTATTTAATCTATTTTTAAATGGCTGAAAGTTTAATTAAAAAAATTTTTAAGATTACTAAGTATGGTTGGAGATCCCCTGGTTGTTGTCCTTCTAGTAATATTTATGAAAATGCTGTAGAATTAGAAGAAATTGAACAATTACATGTTGAATCAAATGATAGAGTTCCTCACTAAAATTTATTTTTTAACAATATCTAATTTTAAATGTAGTTCTTTTAACATTTCTGGTGTCCATTCTTGAGGAGAATTATCCATTGGATTTTCTGCAGCTTTATTTTTAGGGAAAGCTATAACTTCTCTTATATCATTTAAACCTGCTAATAATGCACATAATCTATCGAAACCTAATGCAATTCCTCCATGAGGGGGGGCTCCAAATTTAAATGCAGTTAATAAGAAATCAAATCTCTTTTCTGCTTCTTCATATTTTAATCCTGTTACAGCTAATGTCCTAGTTTGAACTTCTTTTCTATTTATTCTTATAGAACCGCCGCCAATTTCTACTCCATTTAATACAACATCATAAGCTTTAGCTCTTACTTTTCCGGGATTTTTTTCTAACAAATTTA
>CAYNBR010000050.1:0-6329 GCA_964395935.1 Candidatus Woesearchaeota archaeon | reverse complement strand
CGAGAAATTAATTATGCTGAATTTTTTCAATGCATTTTTTTTCAAAGTTTTTCTGCTCTCAAGTGTGTATTTTTCTTGCAATGTTCGCAATGTTGCCACTTTATTAATATATGATAAAACCTATTTATAAATCTTCGTTTTTTGTAGGAAATGTGTAGTCCGGTGACATATGTCACCAGTCTAATAGGATTAGCTTTAGCTAATTCCTATGAAAAAAGAAATTATTAGAAAGGAATTTTTAAAGTTGAGAATAAAACAATATTCTTATACAAAATGCAAGACGCAACTTAAAGAATTGTATGAATTTAATGTTAGTATTCGTACATTAAAACGTTGGCAAAAACGTTTTTCTAAAGATGATTCATGGAACTTAATTGATGGATCAAGAAAGCCAAATAAGATTTATTATAAAATAACTAAACAAGTAAAAGAAGAAATAATAAATTTGAGAAAGAAAACTGGTTGGGGTGCTAAAAGATTAAAACAAATCTTAAGTCATCTAAAACTTTCTCATGTTACTATTAATAATATAATCAAAGAAAAAGGATTAACAAGAAAAGAAGGCAACAGAGGAACAAGAGCAAAATATGTCCGCTTCCAAAGAAAACACGCAAACTCACTATGGCACGTCGACGATAGTGAGTTTGGAGAAAAAGGAAAAATTATAGCAGTAATAGATGACTGCTCAAGATATAGTTTAGGAATATTAAAAGTAAATAATGTAAACACAAATGTTGTAATAAAATTTCTTGATGAACTTATCAAGAAATTTGGAAAACCAAGACAAATAATTAGTGATAATGGCTCACCTTATGGTTTGAAAAGCAAACACTCAAGATTTGATAGATGGTGCAGAAGAAACAATATTGATCACATAAGAACAAGAGTAAAAAGACCACAAACAAACGGAAAAGTAGAAAGATTATTCCAAACAATAGGCAAAGAAATTAAATTCTGCAATAATGATCTTGAATACTTCAGATGTCGCTACAATCAATTTAGGCCGCACGAAAGCCTAAATTGGCAAACTCCATCAGAAGTATTTAACGATTTTAATAGAAATATGTACTGGTGACATATGTCACTTTACTACACATTATTGTAATTTCTGCACCATAAGTTATAATAATAAGATAAACTAATTTAATATAAGAAATGAAAAAAGAAGCGAATAGATCTACTTTAGGTCACTCAAAAAAAAGATTATATTTAGTATTCTTAGTATTTGGAACTATTCTTGGCTTGTCTATATTTTTTTCTTTTTTAATTAAGCTAAGCTTTACAGGATTGGCTTTTGGAATTCCTGAAGAAAATAATTTTACAGAAACTAATAATTCTACTGGAATAATTGAAAATGGTTTAAATCAAATTTCTACTACAAGTCCCGAAGAACAGAATAATGTTGCAGAAGAGATTCCAAATTTGCAATTGAATAGTGAATCTAATTTTAGAATTCAAGATTTATCTCCAGGACAAGTTTACTTTAATACTTCAATCCCTAGTGGGACAGAAGTTAAATACTTAGATTATAAATTTTCTAATTATTCCAGCATTATTCTAATCACAAAACAAGAGGTTGATTGTATAATTAAACCTGATTCTACAGATGATGGCTGGAAAAATTGTACTGCTATATTTGAAGTAGAAAATACTAGGGCAGCAAAACCTAATGTGCCAGTGCCTAATTTTATATGGAATCATACAAATAAAGGCAATAGAAATTTGCATACTTCATTTTCAAATATTTCTACAATTCTCAACTTTACTTATAATTCGACAACTACTTATGAAAAAAGAAATTTTACTAACTTTACAGCTTCCTTACCTTCTATTTTAGTTACTTCTATTCCATTTGCTATTAAATTAGAATATGAAAGTCCTAAATTTGGATCTAATATCTTTAATTTAAGTACTACTGTTGGTGGTTTTAATATATTTATTGATCCTGATCAAAGTGCTTGTGGTACTTTATCTTCTCCTGGAACATATACCTTAACACAAAACCTTAATTCTAGCGGAACTTGTTTTACAATAAGTTCAGATTATGTAGATCTAAACTGCAATGGATTTACAATAAATTCTTCTACAGCCATCTCTCCAGCCGGCCGTGCAATATACATCCAGGGCAATCATACAATAATAAGAAATTGCAATACTTTTGAAGGGAGTATATCCCAAAGCGCAGCCCCTGGAATACAGATTGATTATTATATCAATAATATTACGATTGGTTATAGTAATATCACTACATATTCCAATAATGCTTATGGTATACAGCTAACTGGTAATAACTCTCAGGTGAATCTAACTGGCAACAGTATAAATACAAGAGCACTAAATGTAATATTGCTAACAAACTCCAGTAATAATACAATATATAAAAATATTATAAATGGAAGCAACGCTTCTACAATAGGAATAAGTCTTATTGCCAGCTCAATTTACAATGTTATAACAGGCAATAGTATAAATACAACTAGTACCGCTGTTGATGTAAGATCTAATTCTGATAACAATAATTTTACATCAAATTCAGTCACCAGTGGAACAGACGGTTTTGATGTAAGATCAGCTAAGAACAAGATAGACTACAACTCCATTACTATTACTACAGGCACCAGTACATCAGGAGTAACTTTAAATACTGGAGCATCAAATTTAGTTAACTGGAATATAATAAATGTCAATGCTACAAACAATGGGAGGGGCATAACTTTCCTAAGTTCAGACAACAATGTTAGTTTTAATCAAATAACAAATATAGGACCAAGTGGTTTTGGATATTTATTAGCTTCTTCAAATAATAATAATACAGCCATTAGTGATACTATAAATGCTACAGGATCCGATATACAATTTAGTGATAATAACAATATTACTTTAATTAATGTTACTTTTACCAGATCTAGTGTCCAATTTAGTTCAGGAGCAAATGGCTCAATATTTTTAAAGCGTTATGTAACAATAAATGTTTCAAATTATACTCTGGGGGGATTAAATGGATCATCAGTAGAAGCTTACAATGTAACTTTTAAATTATTATCAAATTCAACTGCAAGTGTAAATGGAAATATTACAACTTTAATATTAGATGAATACATGCAAAATGCTACTGGAATTTATCCAAATACGCCGCATCAATTTAACGCTTCCAAAACAGAATATGCAACTAATTTTACAGTAATTAATTTATCTTCTAATTTAGTTCCTTTAGATATAATAAGAACTATTTACTTACCAAAAGCAGATACTAATGCACCATCAATTTCAATCAGTTCTTCAGGAGGAACTTCATTTTATGAAAGTACTACTACAACTTTAACTTGTAGTGGAACAGATAGTAGTGGAATGGGAAGTGTTTCAATGACCGCTGCTGGAAGCAATGTTTGTTCAGGTATTAGTTCTTGTTCTGGAAGTATTACTCCTGGTTCTGGAATTGTTACAGTTACTTGTACTGCTGCAGATAGTCTTGGTAATTCAGGAAGTTCAAGTTTAATTTTACAAGTTGCTGCAAGACCAGGAAGTGCTTCTGGTAGTCCATCTGGAGGAGGAGGCGGGCCCGGCAGTAATACTGAAACTAGTCAGACTAATACACAAACTACAACTATTACAGGAACTAGTGAAATTACAACTTCTGGATCATTAATAAATTCTAAATTTAATTCGGCAAATAGTCTATTTACTACAGATTCTGTTCAAAGTGTGATTACTGGAAATGAAGCTCAACAAATTGTCAGGCAAGATACTGCTGAAGAGACAAGCAATGAGAACGCAAGAATAATCATTCCTGAAACTAACACTCAAATAGAAAATCCTGAAGTAATAGCAGTAGTAAAGACTGAACAAGGAAATAGTATTACTGTAAATAAAGGTACTGTTAATAATAGAATTGCTTTAGGATTAGTTATTAAAACTAAATATAAAGAGAAGGTTAATCTCAGATATAATATTGAAAGTAAAGAAGGATTAGATAAACCTAAATTAGATTTAAGCTTTAATAATTTAAATGGTGTTAAAGTTAGTAAAGAAATTAAGAATAAGATTATACAAATTGGAGATTGGAGTATTGTAATTTAAAATAAATCACGTTGACATTTCATATTTAAGAAGGCTAGCTCATCATCTTCTGCTAATATTCCAATAACACAAGTATCAATTGCCTCACTTTTTGATGTTCTCCTTCCCTGGCTATCTTCCATCCAACACTGCGAAGGAGTTGATTGTGGATCGTCTCTTGAAAAGCAGGATTCTACACCTGGAATTAAGCTTGAGATAAACCTTCTACAATAATTTGGATCAGCATTCTCAAATTCTTTTGCTGAATTGGAAGCTAACTCTTGTCCTTCTAAAAAACAGCCGAATGTTTTTTTGTAACGTTCAAATCCTCTAGGTGATTCATTGCTACCACAACTGTATAAAGTAATAGAGCTTAAAATTGCGAATGCATAATTTTTGAATTGCATAAAAAACAGCAATATAGTAAGATTTAAAAACTTAACCAAGAATTCTTACTTTCTTAGCTTTTGGATTATCTTTCATTAATTGCTGTATTGAAATTGTTTTACCTAATTTATTAATTTTAGTTTTAGCTTCATCTGAGAATTTAAATGCTGCAACTGTGACTTTCTTATTTAAATTGCCTTCACATAAGACTTTACCAGGAACAACTGCTATTTCTCCGTCCCTTATAGACTGTTCAATTTTGTATAGATTGACCTCTCTTCTTCGCCTTGTAGACATTGATAAATCTTCAGCTAATCTTTTCCATAAGTTAATTTTTTCTTTCTTTGCTAACTTTGATAAGTCTATAATTAGTTTCTTTAAAGCTAAACTTGTTGGTCCTGTTCTCTTTGCCATAGAAATTGCAATTGTAAACTGTTTATAAGATTTTCTACAAAATGATAAAAGCATATAGTTCATGGATTATATGTTTAAAGTAGAAAAATGTGGTGCTAAGGAAAGATTTAAATAGTACAAAATTATACTAAAATTGTACTATGGATAAGATAATAAAAACAATATTGGCAGAATGGAAAGGAAAAACTATTCCAACAATCATTCCAAGAGAAATAAAACTTCATGATTATATTAACTTAAAGGTTAATAAGATAATTGTATTGAATGGGTTTAGGAGAGTTGGAAAAACATATATTCTCTATGGTTTGGCTAATGAGCTTCTTAATTATAATTCCCGCGAAGAAGTTGTAGACATCAATTTTGAAGATGAGAGGATACCGCTTAAAACAGAATTTTTAAGCAGTTTACTTCCAACTGCAGAAGAATTATTCAACAAAAAAATCAAATATTTATTTTTAGATGAATTACACAATATTCCTAACTGGAGCAAATGGCTTAGAAGAATATATGACAATAATGACATAAGGATTTTTGTTTCAGGCTCTTCTTCAAAAATGTCTGAGAAAGAAATACCAACAGAATTGAGAGGAAGATTTCTGGAGATTAAAATATTTCCTTTATCATTCAGGGAGTTCTTAAAATTTAAAAAACTTGATTTTGATTTTAAATTATTGGACTATTCTGGAAAAGAAAGATCACTTATTTTGAAAGCACTTACAGAATATATTATTTTTGGAGGTTTGCCTGAGATAGTGCTTATAGATGAAAATAAAAAATTTGAATTATCGCAGTCCTATTATTCTACAGTTATAAAGAGAGACATTGTTGAGAGATATAAGTTAAAAAATGAAGAATCTTTAAAAGCTCTCATAAAACTGCTTCTTGATTCCAAGGAATATTCTATAAGTAAAAGTTATAACAATCTTAAAAGTTTAGGTTATGGAATTGGAAAATCTACATTACAAAAATATATTTCTTATATTGAGAGTTCTTATTTTGCGTTTAGCCTGCCTATTTTTTCTTATAAAATAAAAGACCAAATGCAATATCCAAAAAAGATTTATTTTATTGACAATGTATTTATTAATTCAATTTCTACAAAATTTTCCAATAATCTTGGAAGGCTTTATGAAAATCTTGTTGCTGTTGAATTAAAGAGAAAAAGAAAAGAGTGTTATTATTGGAAGAATATGGAAAAAGAAGAGGTAGATTTTGTTTTAAAAAATGATTCAAAAATCGAACAGTTGATACAAGTTTGTTATGATGTTTCAGAACCAGATATAAAAAAGAGGGAAATCAGAGCATTATTAAAAGCTAGTAAAGATTTAAAATGCAAAAATTTATTACTGGTTAATCAAAATTATTTCGGTGAGGAATTATTAGAGTGGTTTGGAATAAAAAGAAAAGTTAAGTTCATTCCTTTGTGGAATTGGCTGCTGTATGAAAAGTAATGAGAAAGACTGCAAGAGATT
>CAYNBR010000049.1:0-6397 GCA_964395935.1 Candidatus Woesearchaeota archaeon | reverse complement strand
GAAAAAAAATTCGAAGACATAACTGAAACACTAATCAAGTCAAGTGAAAAAACATTTGAAGGAATAGGAAAAGAAATAGAAGAAAAAAAATCAAACAATAGAGTAAGTGAAGAACGAATTCAATCCAGTCAAGCAATTATAACTAAAAATATAGCTGTTTTAAACCCTAAACTGATTTATCCCTTCTTCAGACTTTCAGTCAGTGATATTAGCTTTATTAATTATTATAAAGAAAAAACTAAATTTATCTCTTTGTTTATTACTTATTTGATCTTTGCGGCAGGTATTATATTGTTATGGATCTATAATGGTTTTTTACTTTCTGGAATTTTTTAATTTTGTATAATATTAAAATCACTCAAACATTCCAATGCACAACCCATACCTAGTACTTTAAGAAAACTATGTAAAATAATATAGAAAAGTTTATAAGTAACTACAAGTTTCTATATAGTAACTTAGAGTTATCATGATAGCATTAACAGAAAAGGAAAGAGAAACAATTTTGATATTATTTAAAGATTTTACTACATTCTATAATGCAAATTCCATAAGTAAAATTCTAAAGATAAGTCATGTAGGTTCTCAAAAAATATTCAAAAGACTATTAAAAGAAAACATAGTAATAAATAAAAAAATAGGAAAATCAATAATATATAAACTAAATTTAGAAGACAATTATGTGAATAGTTTAATAGTTTTCCTTTTAGCAGATGAAGCTAACAATTTTAAAAGATGGGAAGAAGAATTCAAAGAACTATTTGAAAAAGACAATATAATAATGTTATTTGGTTCAGTAATAAAAGAATACGCAAAAGCCAACGATATAGATTTAATGTTGGTACTAAATAACAAAAACATAAATGAATATAACCACTTATTAAAGAAAAAAGAAGAAATACTCCCAAAAAAATTGCATATAATAAAATTAACACATAAAGACTTACAAGAAAACATAAAAAACAAAGACAAAGTAATAATCGATATAGTAAAGAACGCAGTCATTCTTTACGGTCAACAAAAATACTTAGAGGTAATAAAAAATGTCACAACCAGCTAAACATGTTGAATGGTGCTTAAATAAAGCAAAGAAAGAAATTGAAGAATGCAAAAAGCTAGGCAAAAGACCAAAACACAGAGGATTACTAAAAACTGAACCAAATACTGAAGAAGCTAAAAAACATTTAATAAAAGCAGAACATAATCTAATCGGAATAACGAAATTCAAAGAAATAGGATTCTCAGATTGGTCAATGTCAGCAGGATTCTATTGTATATATCATTGCTTTTTAGCCATAGCATCTAAATTTGGATATGAATCAGCAAACCAAACATGCACAATATCACTAATAATATATTTAAAAGAAACTAAGAAAATAGAATTAGAAGACAAATATATTAAACTATTAGAATATGATGAAATAAAATCTCATAGTGAAAACAGCATAATTGACTCAAGAGAAGATTACACATACGGAATAAAAACACAAGTCAAAGATGAAACAAAATTAAACGAATTAAAGAAAAACTGCAAAGAACTTGTAGATATAACCAAACAAATAGTTCACAAATAAGATCAATGCACAACCCATACTTAGTGCTTTAAGAAAACCAAATTTAGCGGAAACAAACAAAGACCCCGCATTCAAATTTTATTATATTACGTTGAGATCCTCAGATAAATTTAATAAGTTATATAACATTGATTTAATATGATAACAAAAATAATTATTGATCCAGAAGGAAATTTACATTATTATAAAAAAGGAGACTTCCATTCTCACTTTGGTTTTATTAAAGAAAAAGATATCAAAAATGGTTTAGTTAAAAGTAACTTAAATAAAGAGTTTATTATTTTTGAAGCTAATTTTATAGATAACTTAAATAGAATTAAAAGGGGTCCAGCAATTGCTCATCAAAAAGACATAGGAAATATAATTTCAACTACAGGCATAGGCCTAAAATCTAATGTAGTAGATGCTGGTTCTGGCTGTGCACATTTATCTTCTTATTTAGCAAGAATAGGCTGTAAAGTAACAACATATGAAATTAATCCAGAATTCTATAAAATAGCAAAAGAGAATATAGAAACCTTACAATTGAAAATAAAAATTAAAAATCAAGACATTTATCAAGGAATAAATGAAAAAAATCTAGATTTAATTACTTTAGATTTGTTAGAACCTTGGAAAGTATTAAAACATGCAGAAAAATCATTAAAATCTGGAGCTTTTTTAGTCTGTTATCTTCCAACAATCACACAAGTAATGGAAGTAGTTAAAGGATTAAAAAATCATAATTTCTTTTTATGGAAAGTTTCAGAAACAATAGAAAGACAATGGCACGTAGAAGGCTTAAAAGTGCGTCCAGAAAATCAAATTCTAGGCCATACAGCATTTTTAGTATTTGCTAGAAAGATTTAAGATTTAAACAGAGGAATTTTTCCAGAATCTTGTTCATGCCATTTTTGCACATACCTAGCTAAATCCCACCCATCAAAAGGATGCACAGTTCTTTCATTTTCTCTTTTATGTCCAGGACAATGTCTAGTTAAATTATATATTCTTCTTTCATCCGTGCTTAACTCATTTTGCTTCTCACATTTCCCATAAGGATTAATACAATTAATTCTTCTATATCTAGGTTCTACATTTAATGCATCTAAAGTTTCTTCAAGACTAACCAAAGAACCTTCAACCGGTAATTTAAAGCCTTCAGGTAAAGCTTCTTCATGCCAAATAAGATTTGCAGAATTTAGTTCCATCCATGCTTGAATAAAGCCAATCATACCTAGTGTTCCAAATTCATACATTACATGTGTTTGACTACCCCACCTGATATAATCAAGACAAGCACCTAAATATTCATCTTTCATTCTATCTTCTGCTTTAAGAAAATCAGTTTTTCCTTGAATACTCCCAGCTCTATTTACAAAGAATTTGAATTTAGGATCCATCCATTTTTTATGTATTTGAGAACGATTATAAACCATAGCCTTTTTCAGTTCTAATTTCAGTTATAAAGATTTATATAACATTAAATATATAATAAAAAAGAAAATAAAAAATTGATTTAGTAAGTATAATGTTACTTATTGCCTAATTACTCAGAAGTATTCTTTCTTTTCATATAACAATCTTTGCAATATACTGGTTTGCCTTCTTTAGGTTTAAAGGGTACTTGTGTTTGAGTTCCGCAATCGCTGCATGTAGCATCGTGCATTTCTCTAGGACCTCTATTAAAGCCACCGCTTGAGCCGCCTCCACTTGAGCCGCCTCTTCCGCCATCTCTATATGCCATTTCTCTCTTACCTCCTGGTAAATTACTATGCAAACACGATATATACATATTTATAAATCTATGCAAAAGCGGTTTTGTCGCAGAAACGGGACTCAATTCAAACTGTCGCAAAGAGGGACTTTTCTCAAAAAGAGGTGTTTCTTGAATGAAATTTAAAAGACGTTCAAGAAATGAGCAGTTATTTTACTTAATTGCATTTTCTTTTTTTATGGGTTATGCCTCACATTTAGGTAATTTATTAGCTATAATAATTACCCTTTGTTTTGTTATTGCTTTTTTCTTTGGACTTATGGATAAAAATTAATACATTTTTCTTGTTTATTTGTTTGAAAGAAAGGCTCATCAGCATTTAAACATAATTTTAATTTATCTTTACAATCAATAAATAAACAAAAGGGAAAATTATAAAAGGAAGTATAACCCTAATAAACATTAAAGATAATGAACACAAAAGCAATAATAGAGCCAATAAATGTAATTATGGGTTTTGTAGCAATCATTGGAGCAGTATTCATAATCGTAAATAAAGTAGATTATGGGTTGATAATGCTAATAATTGCAACGCTTATAGAAGCATTAACGAGGGTTATGAAATGATAGAACAAACTAATCTTATAATTGGAATTGCAATAATAATTATTAATCTAATACCATTTATAACAAAAAAAAATAAATATCTTCAAATAACAATACCAATATCTTTACTAATAACTGCAATAAGATTTTTATTCTTTAAATAAAACTAAATTATAAATTAAGTTTTTTAGTGTTAGATTATCAACCGTTTAAGTCCCTCAAAGCGACAGAAAATGATTTAAGTAGTAAAAGTCCCTTAAATTAGACAGAACCTGCAAAAAATAAAAAGAATATAGGGATTATTTAAGTCCTAATAATAATTCATCTGGACTAAGTTTAATAAGTAGCAACGAAATTAGATCTAGAAAACCTTAAATAAACTATAAAAACTTAATTATTATGGAAGAAAATGAAAAAAAATATGTAGCAGATACATCTGTTATAGTGGAAAAGTTAGTTTCACAGTTTATTAAGTCTAAAAAAATTTCTGGAAAAATAATAATTCCAAGAGCTGTAATGGCAGAATTAGAGCACCAGGCAAATACCGGCCAGGAAATAGGATTTATAGGTTTAGAAGAGCTTCAAAGTTTACAAAAGTTATCAAAAGAAAGGAAGATAGAACTAACATTTACTGGAGACAGACCTAATTTATATCAAATTAGTAATGCCAAAACTGGAGGAGAGGTAGATGCAATAATAAGAGATATTGCTTACAATGAAAATGCTATTTTAATTACAGCAGATAAAGTTCAGGCAGAATCAGCAAGAGCATTAGGTTTAGAAGTTTTATATTGTAGAAGAGAAGAAAAAATAGAAAAAATAGAAATAGAAAATTATTTTGATCCAACTACAATGTCAGTTCATTTAAAAGAGTTCTGCAGTCCAAAAGCTAAAAAAGGGAAACCAGGTGCATGGAAACTTGTTGAAGTAAATAATACAACGATCTCTCAATCTAAAATACAGGAAATAGCAAATGAAATAGTAGAAGGCTGCAGGACAGAACCAGATGCATTTATAGAAATTTCAAGACCAGGCTCAACAATAGTCCAATATAAAGATTACAGAATTGTAATTGCTAAACCTCCAGTTTCAGATGGCTGGGAAATAACAGCAGTAAAGCCGATTAAAGTTTTAAAATTAGAAGATTATAATCTGCCAGAAAAAATATCTGAAAGAGTAAAAAATAAAGCTCGTGGAGTAATAATTGCTGGAACTACTGGTTCTGGAAAATCTACATTCGCCCAATCTTTAGGTGAGTATTATAATTCAAACAATTACATAACTAAAACTGTTGAAAGCCCTAGAAGTTTAATATTAAGCAAGGAAATAACACAATATAGTAAAAACTTAGCTTCTTCAGAAGAAATCCATGATATTCTATTCTTATCAAGACCGGATTACATTATATTCGATGAAATGAGAAATACTCCAGACTTTGTTTTATACACAGACTTAAGATTAGGCGGTTCAAATGTTCTTGGAGTCTTGCATGCAGCTGCACCAATAGATGCAATTCAAAGATTTATTTCAAGATTAGACGTTGGTATGATTCCTTCTGTTTTAGATACATTAATTTTTATAGAAAATGGAAATGTAGGCAAAATAATGACTGTACTGATGATTGTAAAGGTTCCATCTGGTATGGTTGAAGCAGATTTAGCCAGGCCAGTTGTAGAAGTAAGAGATTTTGAAACAAACAAATTAGAATTTGAAATCTACAGTTATGGTGAAGAAACTGTAGTAATTCCGGTGCAGGAAGAATTCCTAACAGAAGATCCAACTAAAAAATTAGCTGCCAGGCAAATTGAACAATCACTATCTGAATTTTCAAACAAAATAAAAGCAAAAGTAATTTCTGGAAATAAAGTAGAGATTTATGTTCCTGAAGAAAATATTGCAAGAATTATTGGTAAGGAAGGAAAAACAATAAATGAAATAGAAAAGAAATTAGGTATGAGGATAGATGTTAAATCTTTAAATGAAAAAGAAAAACCGCAGGAAATAGATAGAAAAAGAATAAATTATAAAACAGAAGAAAGTAAAAAAGCATTAATCTTCCACTTACCTTCACAATATGCAGGCTATGCAGCTGAAATCTATGTAGACAATCATTTCTTATTAACTTACACAATAGGAAAAAGTTCTGAAATAAGAATAAATAAGAAATCTAAACTAGGCCAGGAATTATTAAAAGATCTAAACAATAATAAAGATATTGAAATCAGAGTTTAGAAAACTTTAAAAATAGTGAATTTTTCAAAAAGTTATGTACGAAACATTCTACGATGAAAAATTAAAAAGAGCTAAAAGACTAAGAGAAAGCAAAAAGTATGCTGGTCCAAAAGAAATAGACTTTACTGGTTTAGATGAAGATAAAAATAGATATATAAAAAAAAATTAAAACAATTCCTAAAATTATAAAAATTATACTAATCACTTTATTTAAACTGCAATAATAAACTGACTTTGATTGCTTATATCCAACTATTCCTAAAAGTAGCATAGCTATCGGCCATACAAA
>CAYNBR010000048.1:6316-6549 GCA_964395935.1 Candidatus Woesearchaeota archaeon | reverse complement strand
TAGCTATCGGCCATACAAATATAAATAATCCTGTTAAAATAGCTATTTCTCCAGACATAGGAAAATATCCTACTAGAATATAAAAAAATAAAACTAAAATATTATAAATAAGTCCTATAATAACTGAATTTGAAATTTTTCTTTTAGCCACATTTATATATAAAAATTGTAAGTTAATAAATGTTTTTAAAGTTATATTTAACCTTATATTTCTTGTTCTTCCCAACGGCATT
>CAYNBR010000048.1:0-6306 GCA_964395935.1 Candidatus Woesearchaeota archaeon | reverse complement strand
AACAATACTTATTACAATTTATCAAGGGAAATAGAAGAAGGAAAAACTTTATTCAATTTATTACTCCGAGGGCATACTCCTTCATGGACAGATTTCAAAAGACTTAGAGGATATGAGAAAGCTAAAACTTTAAGGTTAAGTAAAACAATAGATGAAAAGGTCAACTAACAATTATTTTCTAATTCATATAAGTTTAAAAACAAGTATAAATAAAGATAATTGTGGACTTTAAAAGATTAAAACTGAAATCTAGTTCTAAAGATAGAGCAAAGAATCTAGGAATAGGCAAAAAAGTTGAAGCACAATTACAAATTCCATCCAGCTATAGAAGACAATTAGAAAGATTAGGTATAACTCATAAGGATATAAGTAGAAAAGAAAAGCAATCAAAAAATTCAGAAGAACAAAAACCATTAGAAGATAGAACAGAAGAACCAAAAAAAACTTATGGCGCAAATCCTTCTTATGCAGAAGGGAGAGAAGAAGAATTTGGAATTAGAACATATAGAAGTGATCGTAGAGTTAGAACAAACGGGAATATAAGAAATACTGTAAATAAAGAAATTTCCGATCTTTTACACCCATCAACACATGTTCACAAAGGAACTAATGGTAAAGTAAGATACAATCAAAAAAAACACGAAAGAAATAGAAAATACGCACTTGCTAAAGAAAGAGATGTTAAAGAATTTTTAATAGAATATCCAGTAATTTCAGGAGAAAGAATCTCACGTAGAAATGTATTAGTCTTAATGGGACTAATGGAATTAAAAGGCTACAAACCTATAATTGAAAATTATAATTCATTTGGAACAAGATATAGATATGATTTGGAAAAAGGAACTGTAACAGCAAAAAGGATTTCAACAAGAAGATATCGTAGTGGGAAATTGGCTACACCATCACAAAGATATGAATCTGCTAAAGTAAGAAATAGAGTAAGCTTAGAATAAAATTAATTCAAACTTTATAATTTTCAATTTACTTTCTGAATTTATTTCAGTCTTATAATATTTAGAGTAAGTTTTATACATTTCTTCTTCAGAATTAAATTTTTCATGTCCATCCCTATCTTCATTGCTTAACTTTCCAAAAGTAGTTTCTTTAACAGAAATAATTTTTGTTTTACCAAATTCTTCATTATTAGTCTTGCATAAATCTAAAACATCTCCAACTATAAGATTTTTATCGTCATTAATTCTCAAGTAGTGTTCTTATTTCTAGATAAAACCAATTCTGGCAAAGGTTCTGCAAATTTCAAAGATTTCATTTTTCAGTTTTCTTAACGTTCCTAAAAGTTTCAGCTAAATCAATTATATATTTTCCTTCTTCCAATCTATAAACCATTGGTTCACCTTTAAATAACCTGACTAAATCTAATTCAAACTTCCCTTGCTTCAATATATTAACTGAAGCTAAATCTAAAATTACAGGTTTATCTTCTTCATAACCTATAATTTCCATAACATCTTTTTCTATTTTCTCTTTTTCTTCTACAGTTAAATTCTGAGTTAATTCCTGTGCTTGTTTTATTGCTTCTTTCTTAACAAAGAAAAAGAACTTACCACCACAACTACCACAACCTTTGAGAATTTCACTACTTCCATCTCCATACATTGTATTACATCGGACACACTGGTGCATTTTTAATCCTCAATAAAAACAGAATTATCAGCCCTTATTAATATTTCTATAGTCTAAATTAAATAAAAAAATTATCTCTTTCTCTTCTTTTCCATAGTTAACAGTTCTATTTTAGAAGGATCCCTTCTTATTTCTTTTACAAGTGTAGCAGGACCAACAATAGTTAACCCAGGTCTTCTCCTTAATAATAAATTAGCTAAATTTTTTTTAAGAGTTTCAAACATATCTAAACTTTTAAAATCATAATCAATACTTGCAATTTCTATACCTTTAAACTTTTTATCAATATGCTGCATAGTTCTCTTAATTAATTCTGATTCTTCAAGAGAATCTAATCTTCCCTCAATAAGAATTATTTTATCTTCTTTAACAGATTTAAGAACTTTTTTAATTTTATCATCTGTAGATAGACCAGTAAACTCATGATATGGTATATATTGCAGTGTTAGCATTCTCTTCCTCCTTTTTTCTATTTCATAAGTTTAAATAGGTTTTCATAAAGGGTTTCAATATTATTACCTTTCTCAGCTGAAATTCCAATTGTGGGATATTGCGGGAAAGCAGATTCTACTCGCTTAATATCTGCCTTTTTTAAATCTATTTTATTACCTACAATCAATACAGGGATATTTCTGGCTGCCAAATTGCCTATAATTGTAATATTTACCTGACTGTAAGGATTTTGCGTAGAGTCCAATACAACCAATACACAATCAATATCGTCGAGCCATTTAATAGCCTCAATTACACCTTTAGTTGCTTCTTTAGCTCTGTCCTTAGCTTCCTTAGCTCCCATTTTAAATTTTAAAAAATCTTCATAATCAATCTTAGTTGCTATACCTGGAGTATCTACTAAATTAAATGTTATTTCCTTTCCCTTAGATTTTACAGTAATTTTTTCTTTAACAACTATCTCCCTAGTTTCGTGAGGTATTGGAGAAGCCTTACTCATTTCCTCTCCCAGCCAATCCTTTGTGATTCTATTCGCTAAACTAGATTTTCCAGCATTAGGAGGACCATAAATTCCTAATTTTATCTGCTTTCTCTTCTTAAAGACAGTAAACATCCCCAAGAAAAAGTTACCAATTCTCTTTATCATACTGAATTCTTTAAGGATTTAAAGTACTTTTAAACTTTATGGTGATGGAGTATTTATTAAGCTAAAACTTTGTCTAAGACTCTATCAGAATATTTAACAGAGTTTGCAGTTGCTAACTTCTCAGCAAGTCCTGCTATCATATGTGCCCTATTTACAATAGAAAATCCATCATTTTTACTCTTTCCAATATAATCTAACGCAGTTTCATAAAGACAAACTCTATAATTCATCATCTCTGAATTAATTCTTGATACCAAGGCAAGTTTATCAGCAAGCTGCATTATTGTCTCTCCTGCCCTGAATAATAAGAAATCATCAGCCATACCATATTCACATAAAATATTAAGAATTTTAATTCCTTTATTAGTGTATTCAATAGCGTTAAAAAAATGACCATTCAATAATGAGCTTGGTTTTTTCCTGGATCTAAAATAATGACCTGCTAATCTCAAATTTGATACTGCCAGCCTTGCATTAGCTTTGTTTATTTCCCCCATTAAAGCACTGCCATACCTCCCAGATTCATTAGCTGTTTTAAATGCATTCAGAAAATTCTCAACAATTCTAACTTCGCTTCTGCCATTCATTATCGCTCTTCCAAATATCCCATTATTTGCATCTGTTAAAGACAATAAGCCATAACAATCAGCAATAGAACATCCAACATCTGAAACTATTTTATCTGCAGGCAAAACCCCGTGCATTTTAAAAGTCTTACTATATGAATCTAAAGAATCCTCGTAGTTTCCTTCCCTAAAGAAGCTGTCACTAACTTCAACATCTTCCTTTAAATTAACAAAACTCCAGGTTCTAGAGCCGGCATCAGCTAGAAAAAATCTTCTCTTACTAACCAGAACTTCTAATCTTTCAGGAACCATATAATTTTCATAGTTAAATAAATTTATAACTATTTCGTATGAAACTCAACTATGTCTCCTTCTTTTAATACGTGATCTAAACCAACAGTAGTACCATTATGCTTAACACTTTTTCCCCAAATCCTGGCATAATCAAATTTTTCAAGAAAATCTTTATGTACTAAACTTGCTAAATTCTTAACTTTACTTCCTTTCTTCATAGCTACTGGCGGGAAATCTTTATGTTTTCCAGGCTGCTTAGTATAAGCATAAACTAATCCAAGCATATTCCAGCTAGCAGTTTTGAAATCATCAACCCAGCATACAGGATATTCAGATTTAAAATTCTTAATAACTTTATTAACAACAACTAAACATTTTTTAACTTCATGTTCTGTTTTCTGTTTTTTTATTTTCTCTAATATTATATAATTATTTTTAAATTCTTCTTCTATTAGTTTTATATCTGCTTCACAATTACCATAGCCATCTACAACAATAACAACTAAATCTGTAGATCTAGCTATTCCTAATAATGTTGGTCCTTTCTCACCGTCACTAAATCCCTTAAATATTGCAGGAATTTCTATGACTTGTATCTTTACACCATCATAGTCCATTACACCTATTTCAGGTATTTTAGTTGTAAATTCATATTCTGCTACAGCTACTTTTGCATTCGTAAACTTATTTAGTATTGTACTTTTCCCAGAATTTGGTAAACCAACTAAAGCAATTTGTGCAGCACCTTCTCTTTTTATTGATAAACTAAAACCTGCAGTTTTTTTGCTTCTTTCTTTTTCAATTTTTTCTTTTAATTTAGAAATTTTAGTTTTAATTTCTAATCGCAAGCGTTCACTACCTTTATGATTTGGACTAACAGATAATAAATGTTCTAATGCTTTTATCTTTTCTTTAGGAGTTTTAGCTTCGGATACCTGCTTCTCAGCTTCTCCATATTCATAAGTTGCATTTATTGGCATTTTAGACCCATGATTTTAAATATATGAAGATTTAATAAATCTTAGTATGGAACATTACTTTACAAAATCTCCTAAATCAGAATTAAAATTTAAAAAAGTAAAGGCAATAGTAAGAAAAAGAGAAATAGAATTTTACACGGCTTCTGGTTTATTCTCTATAAATGAATTAGACATAGGAACAGAATTATTAATAAACAAAAGTATTATTGAAGATAAATTTAAAGTTCTAGATTTAGGTTGTGGCTGCGGGATTGTAGGTTTATCTCTAAAATTAATCTTTCCGAATATAGAACTAACTTTTTCAGACATAAATGAGAGAGCGATTTTTGTCACTAAAAAAAACTTAGAAAAATATAGATTAAAAGCTAAAGTAATTCAAAGTGATGGTTTTGAAAAAATAAATGAAAAATTCAATACAATTTTATTAAATCCCCCTCAAAGTGCAGGAAAAGATTTATGTTTTAAATTAATTAAAGATTCAAAAGATCATTTATTAGAAAACGGTTCTTTACAAATAGTAGCTAGACATAATAAAGGCGGCATTGAATTGTCTAAAAAAATGAAAGAGGTATTTGGTAACGTTAAAGATATCACAAAACATTCAGGTTATAGAATTTATTTAAGCTATAATAATTGTTACGATTATAACAGCTATTAAAATAATTCATCCGCCTGTTGAAAGATGTAATTTTTTAACCATATTAAATGCCTCCAGTATTATCCAATTGTAATTGTTTTCGTTTCAATGTCAAAGTCTTTATTTGTAGTCCCATCTTATCACTCATTTTTGTTAATTATTATTCTATTTCCACTACTTTACTAGGCTGAATATCTATAACTTTAGGATTTAACTTTAATTTTTCAAGTCCAGATTTTGTAATAAAACCTCCAAAAGAAGGGTCTAATGTTCCCTTAGCAATCAGTCTAAAGTCATCTTTTGAAAGGGTGGAAAGAACCTCATCTTCGGCAGTTAGATAATGCTGTTTCTTTTTTTCGTAAATAGGTCTACAAACTGTTATTGATCCATAGCAAGAAAGATTGACGTTATCTTCTAAGATAACAGCAACTTCTACTTCATTTTGAGTTTGCAGTTTATCTAAAATATCTAAATAGTTAAATTGAAAATTTTGTGTACGAGTAGAAATAGACTTATTTTCGCTTGGAGTAATATTTATTGAAGATTTATCCCAATTATTAGATATATTAGGAGACCCACTTTTAAGATCATTAATATCAATATTACAACCACTAAACAATATAATTACAACTATAAAAAATATTAAATAGATTGCTAACTGTCCCCTCTTAATATTTTCTTCCCCCTAAACTCTCTATGTTTCAGATGTACTTAAATATATAAGACTTTTTGACTAACTGGGAGTAAAGTAAAAATAATAAGTCTTATAAATTCTTACATCCATAATAATTTATGAAAAATATTATTATTCTAATATTATTTATTTCCTTACTATCCTATTCAGCATTAGCAAATAATTTTCTTTATGACGATTTTTCAAATGGTTTAGATACAAATAAGTGGGAAGAAATTCCAGTTGGTTCTTTTATGACAGAACATTATGTTCTTTCTAATGAAGACAATAAGCCTTACCACACTGCTTCTTATAGTCCAGGAGAAAGGGGGGTAATTTTACAAGCAAAAAAAACTTTCATAGCTGGTGAAACCCTAGACTATGATCTTAATTATATCTCTGGTTCTGGATAC
>CAYNBR010000047.1:0-6570 GCA_964395935.1 Candidatus Woesearchaeota archaeon | reverse complement strand
TACTGGTGTTGGAATTGAATCTTCTTCATTTAAATTTGGATTAGTTCATGAAACTATTTTAGAATTGGAGATATTATTAAGTAATGGTAAAATTGTAGTTGCCACTTCAGATAATAAGTATAAAGATTTGTTTTTTGCATTTCCAAATTCTTATGGCACTTTAGGTTATGCTTTGAAAATTAAAGTTAAAGTTGTTCCTGTGAAGAAATATGTTAAATTGGAACATTTGAAGTTTAATATTGATAAAGACTATTTTGAAGCTGTTAAAAAATATTGCTTAGAGAATAAAAAAGACTTTGTGGATGGGGTTGTATTTAGTGAAAATGAAATGTATGTTACTTTAGGAGAATTTGTTGATGAAGCTCCTTTTATTAGCAATTATAAGTATTTGAATATTTATTATAAGTCTATTAAAAAAAATAAAGATGATTTTTTGACTGTTAAAGATTATATTTGGAGATGGGATACTGACTGGTTTTGGTGTTCTAAGCATTTCTTTGCACAAAATAAGATTATTAGGTTATTATTTGGGAAATTTTTACTAAAATCTACTACTTACTGGAAAATTATGTTCTGGAATAGGAAATATAAGTTGAGTGAGAAGATTGAGAGTTTATTTGGGAAAAAGAGTTATACTGAGTCTGTAATTCAGGATGTTGAAATACCCATAGAGAATTGTGGGAAATTTTTAGAGTTCTTCCATTCAAAAATAGGAATAAAACCAGTTTGGATTTGTCCTGTTAAGCATTATGATAATAAACATACTTTTACTTTGTACCCTTTACAGAAAAATAAGTTGTATGTTAACTTTGGCTTTTGGGATGTTGTTAAGAGTGAAAAAGACATGGGTGAAGGGTATTTTAATAAATTAATTGAAGCTAAAGTTAGAGAATTGAATGGTAAAAAATCATTGTATTCTACTTCCTATTACTCTGAAAAAGGATTTTGGCAACTTTTCAATAAAAAAGAATATGATAAATTAAAGAAAAAGTATGATCCTTCTAAGATATTTAAGAATTTGTATGAGAAATGTGTGAAAAGAGATTAAATTATTCTTCAATGTCAATATTTCTTCTTTTGGCTTTTTTCCGTATTTCTTCTATCTTTCCTTTAATGTAAACTATATGGGCTTGATTTTTTTGTGCTGTTGAATCAATTGCTTCATTTATTTTATTTACCCTGGCAGTATAAGGTTTTAGATCTGGAATGTTTTTAGACTGAGTTAGTTTTAATAAACCATAACTTACTTCTTGCACTTCACTCAATAAAAATTTATCACGATTAACATAAGTATCTAATGATGAACTAACTTCTCTTATTGCCCATTTGTATGCTGCTGCTAGAAATAATTCATAATTTGGCTCAGTCATTGAAGACATTTCTACAAAGTCTCTAAAATCTTTTCGTAAATCTTCTGGGATTAATTCTGTTAAAGCTTCCGGAATTTGTGGTTTAATTCTTCCGAAATGGCCCTCTTCTTTATTATACTCTTTAAGAAGATCATATAAATTCTGTACTTGCTCATCATTAAATCTTTCCAGTACATTGATTAAGTCTAGAACTTTATTAACGTCTCTTAATTCTTTATCGCGTAAATTATCCTCTGCTTTTGGACTATAATCTTCTAAATTTTCAATTTTTTTAATAACTTCTTGTAAATTTGTTTCACTTGATGCTAAATTTTGATGTTCTTCTTGTAATTCCTGTCTTTGTTGGATTGCTTGACTTAAGGCTTGTCTTTTCTCTAGTTCTTGAGGGACTCCGTTTTTAGTTTGTTCATTTATCGTCCTTTCACAACTTACTATAGAATTTCTTAACCTATTTTCTTCACTTTTAATTATTGTAAATGCACCTGTAGCTATTGCTAACAAAGCGGCCCCAATTAATATTTGACTCCCTCTTTTTCTAAAGAAACTCATAAGGATTATTATTTATCTAGATATTAAAGCTTTTTTATTTCTTTTTTCTTACTAGAGAGACCAATACATATAGCAAAGTTATAGTTATTACACCTAAAAAGAACCACAATGCATAATTTGGAGTTGTTGCTTCAGAAATAGAAGATAAACTTGTTGTCATGACCGGAGCAGATTTTTCTAGAACTTGAGTAGCATTAGTCTTATTGAATATTTGATAAGCATAAATTCCTAATGAAACTAAAGCTCCAGCTAGAGTTATTGGAAAAATTTCCTTTAATTTGTCTGTAAAATTAATAGAATTTCTTGGAGCTATGATAATTAACTTGTTTGAAAGCTGATAATGTTGAATTTTCTTTCCTTTTTCACTCCACAAGAAGCCCTTTACTTCAATTATATTAGCTTTTAGTAGTTGTTGAACGTTATAATGAGCTGTTGGTAAGGGTATTTGTAATTTTTTAGAGATATCTGTTTCAGATAATGACTTTTCTGATAGCAAATTTAAGATTTTTCTTGCTGTATCTGAAGAAATTACTTGAGCTAGCTCTTTAGATTTAGTATCTTCTAAGTTTACAAGTATGAATTTATTTTCTGCCATTAGATAATTTAAGTTGAGGAAGTATATAAGTTTTTTTTAGAGTTTAATTTGGATTAAAGTTAAGAAAATTTCTAAAAAAATTATTAAAAATAAAAATATTTTCTGTAAATCTCCGGAAAAAATTAATTTTATGCCAAAAAAGTGCGAAAAAATGTCTAAAAATAAAAAGATATTTAAATCAATAGGTATATTAAAATAGATACAATAAAAAAATGCGAATAGTATATCTACATTGCGCTGAAGAGGTTGAGAGGCAAATTGACAGCGCAACAATCAAGGAAAAAACGTTATATACGGCAGATAAGTATCTTGTAGATAGATTGAAGGCTAACAATCATGATGTAGAATTGGTAGAATATTCTGAAAATTTTGCTGAAGAAGTTAAGAAAATTAATCCTGAGTACATTTTCAATGCTGCTGATGCACTTGAAGGTGGAGAAGCTTATGATAAATTACTTAAAGAAATTGAAGTTCTTAATATCCCTTTTAGTGGCTGCAATAGAGAAATTACGAATTTATTCACAAATAAAGTAGAAGCTAAGGAATTTTTTATGAAATGTGGTGTAAGTTTACCTGAATGCAGGATAATTATTGATGTAAATCAAACAATAGATTTAGAATTCCCATTAATAATAAAACCTATTGATACAGATGCTTCTGAAGGAATAGAAGAAGACTCAGTTGTGTATTCAGAAGAGGCTTTGAGGAAGAAATTGGCTGAAGTTTTACCCAGATTTAAGAAAGTTTTTGTTGATAAGTACATAAATGGAAGAGAATTTTGCATTCCTGTGCTGTTTAGTTATGGAAATGTTCAAATTTTGCCTATTTTAGAGATAGACTTTACTGAACATTTTGAAAATAAACCTAAAATACTTTCATATAAAGCTAAATGGAATAAAAATACTAATGCTTTTAAGAATACTTATTCAATAGTTAAACAAATTGAGCCTGAAATTGAAGCTAAAATTAAAGAAACTGTTTTGAAAGTCTTTTCTAAGATAAATAGTTCTGGTTATGCTACTATGGATATAAGATTGGATGGCGAAGCTTATGTTTTGGAAGCTAATCCTAACCCTTATTTGGCAATTGAATGTGATTTTATTAAATCAGCTAAGTCTGTAGGTATGACTTCTAATGATTTGATAGATAAAATTGTTAATTTGAGTAAGCCTATAACTATTAATATTTTAGAGAAGAATTAATTACTTAATTTTTATTTTGTTTTTCATAACAAACTCTTTCCATGAGACATATCTTAATTTTTCATTTTCTGGTAAAACGCATATGTTCAGGTGATTGTTGAATAAGTCCAGAAATTCTTTTCTACTTATTTCCATGGTAGGATTCTTAGATATTAAGGAATCAAATTTCTTTGAGCATTTTTCCCTTTGTTCAATATTATAAAAACATTTTCTAAAGCAATGGTTTTTCTTGTACCAACTTACATTTCTTAAAATATTTTTCTTTTTATTTTCGTATTTTACGCTTGCTAGTACGCCACTAATTTCATCAAATGTTATTGAATTATCTTTTATTCTTTCTTTTATTTCTTTTAGTTTATCGTTTTCTGAATGTATATTTGACAATATTCTATGTATCTTATTTTTTGGGAGAACTCTCCATATGTTTATCTGGTTGTATTCTATTAAGTTCGCTATGTGCTGCCATACTGTACTTTCTTTAATTTTTCTTTGTTGTGCTATTTTTTCTATGCTCAGTCCTTTCTTTAATAGTTGTAATGTTTTTTGTGTTGTGAATATATAATCGCTTTCTTCTATTTTATTTATGAAATTCTGATGCTTTTTAGGATTTTTAATTTCTGTGTTTGATTCTATTGGAAAATACTGATTAAATCTTTTGGTTATGTGTCTTCTGTATTTGTAAGTGTCTGCATGGCTTATGTAGGCTATCCATCCTTCGAATATTTCTATTACTTTTTCTCTGTCAACTGCTCCTTCTTCGTATTGTTTTTTTAGTTTGTTGAATCTTCTATCAAACTTTTTTAGATTCTTTTTTCTTATAAGTCTAAATTCTGGAAATATTCTGAATCCTAAAAAGTTTACACCTGTACTTAATTTGATTATTTTTGTCTTATCTGGATGCAGTTCTAGATTAAGTTTTGCTTTTATGAATTCATTTATTTTAATTTGATATTGTTCTAGGATGTTTTTAGAGTCATGTAGAATTACAAAATCATCAACGTAGCGGATATAATATTCTATATTTATTTCATGTTTTACGAATTGGTCTAACTCGTTAAGGTAGACATTTGCGAAGAATTGAGAAGTTAAGTTTCCTAAAGGCATTCCAATTTTTGCCGTCGCCCCCCCCCCTTCGCTGTGGTTTGCCAAGATAGTTTCTATCAACCACATTACTTTAGAATCCTTAATAGTCCTTTTGATCAAAGAAATTAGTATTTCATGGTCTATTGTTTCGAAGTAATGTTTCACGTCTGTTTTCAGAATGTAACTATTTCTTGAATAATTTTTAGAGATTTTCTTTTTAAAATTGTCAAATCTTTCGACTGCTTTTAGCGTTCCTTTTTTTATTTTGTTTGCATAATTATCATAAATAAATTTTTTGTCAAACATAGGTTCTATCACATTGCACAATGCGTGGTGTATTACTCTGTCTCTGAAATCTGACTTGCTTATCTTTCTAGTTTTAGGGTCTCTCAGAATAAAAGTCTCTAGTGGCTTTGGCTTATAAGTATTAGAAATTAACTCAGATTGTAAGTCTAAAATATTTTGTTTCAAGTTCTTTTCAAAGTCTATAACATACTTTTTTAGTGTTTTTCTTTTTCTTGCTTTTTCATATGCTAGGTAAAGATTTTCGTAAGTAGTAATTTGATTAAAAAGTTTATTCTGCTCCATTTTAGAATAATTATTAGTTTAGTCCCAGCATTTATTAGTTTGGCTATTCCAACGAGACGACCATTATTGTTGTCTAGGTTGTTGTTGCCGTTAGCATTGCTTCTATTATTAAGCCTGTTAACAGTCCACAGACGCACCAAAGTAGCCCTTTCACTTATAACTTTCACCATAACTTCAGGCCGCAAGATGCGGATTGTCGCTATTGTATTTTATAGCAATAATATTGCCGTAGTGAAAGAGCGTGTAGCCCGAAACCACTCCAAAGCCTTGCTACACCAAAAGTGTAGTAAAGTTCCTAGTGCTGGGACTGAAGAATCATTTTAATTACTAATATAAAAAATCTTTGTTAAGAATTTATTTTCTGTAAAGTTTAGAAATTGCTGTTTCGTAAGCTTGTCTATTTGCTGGTGCTATGAACGATTCAGATGCAGCCATTATGTCATCCAATGTTGGAGCTACTAATGTTGATTCTGGAGCAACTGCTACTTTTTCGCCTAAATTTTTTGCGACTAACTGCGCCTCTGGCGCAACCCCAACGAGACGACCATCACTGCCGCCTAGGTCGTTGTCGCCGTAAGCATTGCTCCCACTATTAAGCCCGCCAACAGCCCACAGACGCATTGTTGGTTTCTTTTGAGCTTGTGCTAAATATAATCCCATGTTTTCATCATAATTGTATAGTTCTTTTGCTTTAGCGAATACAGTATCTCTGTATTCTTTTAATAATGCTTTATCTCCTCTAGCTAGTAAGTCCCATAATGGGTTATCTAGAACTTCTCCTTTTCTTAAACTTCTTCCTGTGTATTTTGCTAATTGTTCTCTTGTAAATTCGGGAGCATCAATAGTCTTGTAAACTTCATCAGGTAATAATAAAGCTCCACTTGATAATTTAGTTTCTGAAGTTAATTCTCTTAAAGCTTGAGCATCATTAACAACAGGTTTAACCTTGCCATTTTTAGCTTCAGAATAAGCAATGCCATCGCCAGTATCAAAATAATTGTCCATCCAGAAAGCTATTAGTTCTGGTCTTTGACTATTAACAACTTCTAATCTTATCTTCATTAAATCTTGAGTATTCATAGGAGTTCTATTATCTGCCAACAATAAAGCCATCTGATCAGTATTTCTACCATAGAATTTTATGAATTTGTTACCGTTTAATTGTATTTGAGCTTCCATTTTT
>CAYNBR010000046.1:0-7226 GCA_964395935.1 Candidatus Woesearchaeota archaeon | reverse complement strand
TATTCTTCCCATAAATCTTGAAACTAGAAAGGGTTTATAAAGATTACTGGATAGATTATTCTTGTAAAATATGCTTTAATTTGCAATATTCTTTATAAATCTTTGATTATAACTTAAAATATGAATGAAAGAATTATTTCACATTATTCTAGGAGAGCTTCATTTGAATTAGATTATGAAGGCAGAAGACCTTTTGACTTAAGAGAAGCATTAGAAACAGGATTTAATGAAGCCAGAGATAGAGCAAAGGAAACACATGAAGCATGGGCTAATAGTATTCTTGATGATTTAGGAGTCTGGACATCTAAGCTTTTATGCCTCGCTGTACGTTTAAACAGTGGCAGGGATTATACTGTAACTTTTAAAACTGAAACAAGAATTGGTTCATCTGATGGAAGTACGACTAAAGTTGCTCCTTGGCCTCTTGCAACAGTTCAATTAAGAGATAGAAAATTAATTTTAAGAATTAATGAAAGAGCAGATATTGGGATTGATCCAAAATTTTTATATGAAGTTGGAGAAAGATTTGGTAGGAGAATTGAAGAGGATGATAGGACTTTTTCTCATAATCTTAGATTACCTAGAGATGAAAGAGAAGAACTAGGTATGTATTTCTAATTTCTTTCTAAAACACATATTTCTCTTATGATCTTACTTTCTTGATATGCATAAAGAACTGGTTTGTAGGCTAAATAGAAACCATTTGATTCTGCTAAATCATTTATGTCTATAAATAAAGTTTTACTTTCTTTAGTTCTTAATCTTGGGATTATTATAATAAATCTTTTTCCTTTACTTAAGACTAAGTTAGCTTGTTTTAGTAATGAGTCATATAAATCTGTTAATTCTGAAATTATTTCAGTTGCATCATCAATATTTGGAAGTTTTCTTATGAATGGGCCTAAATAAGGTTCTGTTACAATTGCATCTGCTTTTTTAATTACACTACTTAATTTTCTACAATCTAGATTGAATAATCTATAATCTGCTTTTATTGGATAGGCTTCTTTTAACCATTCTAAATTCTTTTTAGTTTGCCCTATAGAAACTCTGTCTGTGTCTAATCCAATTACATTAATATTGTTCAGTAAAGCTTCTTGTAAGATTGTGCCAGAGCCGCAGAATGGATCGATTAATAATTGCGATTCTTTTACTTTACTTATATTAACCAGAATTTTAGCTAATCTAATAGAGATTGATTTCATATAATCTACATCTGGTCTGTTTAGATCTCTTTCTTTCAGCTCTTTAGGATTTGAAATTAATGTTGTTATACCTATAAAATTTTTGTAAATTATTAATTCTAAGAAATCTTCTGTATTTTTCTTTGTTAATGCTGATGGAGAACTTTGTTTTCTGTAAGTTGCCTTTAATTTTATTTTTTTAAAATAATCTTTTAAGAAATCTTCTGCTAAGGTTAATAATTCTGTTGCATAAACTTCTATGTAATAAGTAATTTTATTTTTAGTTCCTTTGTAAATTTCATAGTTTTCTAAGTTATTTTCTATTTCTTCTGGTCTATTTGTATTTGAAATTACTTCTGCTACTTTAATTGTGCCGCCTAATGTGGCTAGAACTCTAGAATCTAATTTTTTTAATTTTACTACTGCTATATTTTTATTTGAATCTAGAATTTCAAAATCTATGTTTAGGTTTTGTAATAAGCTTTCTATCTCTATTTTGCTTAATTCTGGATCTCTGCCTAAAACAAATAAGTATAATTTTTCCATTTTAAGAAGTGTTTAAGAAGTATTATAAGGCTTTTGCAAGCTATTTACTCTAAACATTATGATTAGTTTTATATATCCATTTGATTAATTTAGCTTATGGATCTTAATACCTGGTGTAATAATGTAGAAGAAATTGAGTTAAAGCTAGGTAAAGAGTACTTTAAGATGTCTGTGGGGCTAAAATACTCTAAAAAGAAAATAGGCATCTTAGAAAAGATAAATTCTAATTATTCTAAAGTATTTTTAAAAAATTTTAAAGAACCTAAGGAAATATATTATGATGCAGTAATTGGAACTGCTTCTGAAAGTTTATCAAAATCTTTTATTAAATTAAATGATTTAAGGAGAACTAAGATAGTTTCTAAAGAGTTTAAATTTGAGGGAAAGCCTGTAAACTGGAATAACTGGAAACAGTTTGCTTCAAATTCTTCTGATGAAGATAGGAAAAAAATTTTTGATGATTTTATGGAAAAGAGTAAGTATTTGGCTCCAGTTGTTAATGAAATATCTGAAACTTATAGACAAAAATATAAAAAATATAATGTTGAGATTCTTGAGCCTTATTTGTACAGCAATAAGGTCACATATAATAGATTAAAAAATATAGTTAATGAATTAGGTTCAAGTTTAAAAAAAGAATCAATTAAACAATATAATTATTATTCCAATGAAATAAATGGACGCGATGGAAAATATTTTGATGATTATTATTACTTGAGGAATGCTGTTTTTAATAAGATTAAAGTTTCTAAGAAGTTTGATATATTGCAATCATTTAAGAGATTAATTAAAGTTTGGGGATTTAACATTAATAATATACACATTGATTCTAGAGATAGGCCAAATAAATATGCTTCTCCTTTTTGTGACCCTATAGGAATACCTCATGATGTTAGAGTTAGTTTAAAGAGTGAAAATTTTGTTTTCGATTTGAATAATATTTATCATGAATTGGGGCATGCAATACATTTCTCAAATATAAGAGAAGAATTACCTTATTGGAAAAAATACCATTGTTCTGAAGCTTTGTATGAAACTTTTTCTACTTTCTTTGAGAATTTAATAATGGATACTGATTTTTTAATAGATTTTTTAGGATTTCAAGAGGAAGAAGCTAAAGATATAGTTAGAAGAATGAAATTTTTAGAGATATTTGTAACTACATTTTATTCAGCTAATTCAATATTCAAAATGGATTATTGGAAGAATAATTTAACTATTGAAGAAGCTAATGAATCTTATTCAAAGTTAATAAATAAATATATGGGATTTCATATAGATGGAAGATACTGGTTATTACACCACATTTTACCTGAAGATTTCTTATATGTTCCTTCATACTTATTGGCTGCAATTAGGGCTAATGAAATGAAAGCACATTTATCTAAAGGCCTTGGAAAATACTGGTTTAATGAAAAAGAAACTGGAGTTTATTTAAGAAAGTTGATGGTTGATGGTATTGATTCACCAATTTCTTCATTTAATGAATGTAATCCTAGCATTTTGATTAAAAATCTGCTTACTAAAGTTTAAATTTTTTCTAAATTAATGTAAATTATTCTAAAAGTTATAGTAAAGACTTTTTAAGTTTGAATGATTTATTAATTTATGATAATTGTAGAAGTTTGGATGCATGGTAAACCTGGATGGGCTTTGCCAATAGATGGAAGAAACAGAATAAATCCAGTAATAATCAAAGAATATGCTGATACCTTGAAAGAGCATTTGCATAATGCTGCTAGAACAATACATAAACTACAAAAAGCTGGCTGGGAATTAATTGATACTGGTGCTAGTTTATATTCTCTAGAGTATTCTAAGCAAGGATTGGATAAAGGAAATATATCTTTTGAATTAGAAAAGGCAGGAGTAAGTTCATATGATGTCGCTGTAAGGGAATTAGTTGAAAATGAGTAAATTTATTTTTATAATTCTTTTTTTATTAATTGCTGAGAATGTTTATGCCTGGAAAACAAATACGCATCAAGAATTTGCGGAGAATGTCTATTATTCTATGCCTGATGAATTACAGAGTAAATTAGATTTGAATAAAATGAAAGAAGGAAGTATTGCGCCTGATAAGTTCTTTAAAGATTCTAAAAACCATTATTATCCTATGTCTTTAATTTTAGCTAAGAAATGGTTAAATAATAAGTCTGATTTATCTTATAATTTTGGGATAGCTACTAATTATATAAGTGATTCTTTTGATGCACCCTATAGTGTTATTGGGAAAAATACTAAGGACAAAAATTTATTTGAAGGGATGGTTAGTAACTACAAGACTAATGTCCAATGTGAAGATTATGGATTAGATTTAGACAAAGATTTGATTAAAAGTGCAAATAATAAAGTAGATTGGATTAAATGGTTAGGAAATAGAGATAAGAAAATCGTTGAAAAGGAATATGATGAATCAATGATGTTTATTTATTCTGCTGCTATTAAAGAGTTTAATTATACATGCAGGAATAAAACTTTATTAAATGATGAATATTTTGATGAGAATAGTTTGATTAAAGCTGGCCTGATATTTTTATTTGGATTACCTTTATTATATTTCTTTAAAGACGGGAAAGAGGCAACTTAAAATGCCATATCCAGAAGACTTAAATACATATGTTAGTTACATATGTTCTAATAAATTACTTACACCAAAATACAAAGGGCTAAGAATTGCAGTAAGTGATTCTGCAATGAGGGAATTAGTCAAATAAAATAAGACTGTCTACAATGTTGTTGATATCCTGGAGAAAGGATATGATGCACCTAGAAGAAGAAATAAAAATACAGTTGAAAAATGGTTAGACAAGAAAAATAAAACATTTAATGCGGTTGTTGTTCGTGATTATAATGAAATTATGAAAGAAGACTGCTGGGTTTTAATCCATTTCGGGAGATTCACAAGAAAATGAAATGTCATAAATGCAATAAACTTATGAAATATGAAAAAGAAATAAATTTTAATAAATCAAAAATAAATGGTTGGGTTTGTTCTTGTGGTGAAAAATATTATGATCCGGAACAAGCACAAAAGATATTATTATTAAATAAAATAAAAAATGCAACAATAAAAGCTAAACTTGGGAGAATAAGAAGCAACTTAATTATTAGGCTGCCTAAAGATATAGAAACTGCTTTAGGCCTAGAAAATGGAGAAGAAGTCATTATTAAAATTCAAGATAATGAAATTAGGATAATACCTGC
Organism: Candidatus Woesearchaeota archaeon; assembly: GCA_964395935.1. Classification (GTDB taxonomy): domain Archaea; phylum Nanobdellota; class Nanobdellia; order SCGC-AAA011-G17; family GW2011-AR18; genus CAYNBR01. Next base: position 2,289 of record CAYNBR010000046.1, on the reverse strand, counting down.
TTGATAGGTTATATTTCTTTAAGAACTAACTGCCCTTTAAATTTTGCATCTATTAAGGCTAAAGCTTTTTTATTTGCTTTGCCATCTACTAACAATATAGCTGGTAAATTTTTAACTTTTGCATCGCTGAAAGCCATACTTATATCTGCTTCATTTACTATTGATTTAGACTTAGCTTTTATGAAATATCTTAATTCTCCTAAACTTGAAGGTAAATCTACTATAAATTCATATTCTTTATCATACTTAACTATTTCTTCTTTAATTATTTTTATATTATTTTTATTTAAATAAGTAACTATTTCATTGTAAAATTCGCTAGGTTTATCTATTATTTTCTTTTCTTTTAATGGTTTAAGTTTTTTAGGTTTTTCTGCAAAGTTTTCTCTTATATTTTTAATATTGTTTGATAAAATGCTTGGCTGGAATATTTCTTCTTCTAAATCTTCAAGTTGAGTTTCTTGTTTAACTTTTGGCTGTAATTTTTCTTGTATTTTTGGTTTTTCATTTACTATTTGCTGTTGTATTTGCTGAGGAAGGAGAATCTCTTCTACTTCTTGTATTTGTAAACTATTCATAATACTATTAATTAATTCTTGAGCCTCTGTATCTGTTACTAAACTATGTTTCCAGAATACTTCTGTTGTATTGTTAACTGAAACATTCAATGGTTTTGTAAAGTCTGTTAAAGATTTAATAGCAACTCTTTGCCATGGTTCTAATTCTACTTCTCTTACTACTTTTTTTTCTTTTATTAAGTTATAAGCTTCTCTTTCTTTCCCGCCTAAAGATGTAGATAATCTAATATCCATTAAATGTTCTTGATCTGGAAGGAAGTATAATGGACTTCCACCTATTGATGCATGTGTAATTTTTACTAATTTTCTGTCTACTAATTCTGATAACATTGCAGAGGCAAATAATATATTTGTATTAAGAATTTTAGCTATTTGAACTGGTAATACCGGGCCATTTGCTTTTATGAATTTGAGGATTTCATCTCTTTGATCTGCCATGTTGTAATTATATCTTAAGCTTATTTAAAACTTATCTAGTCTAGAATGTATAGTTTTAAGAATTGATATTAAAATTGATAGAAGGACATTCTTGGAACCTGGCCGGGATATAATGATAAAAGTTTATTCCTTCTGGCCAATAATTCATCTTCAGTTTCTAGATATATCTTGGAACGTGGCAGTACATACCTAGCATTACCGATGGAAAGCTTGGCTATTTGTAAGTCAAATTCTATTCTAATATGGTCTGGAAATTCTCCTATTGGTTTTGCAGTTACTCTAAATGAATCAGATGCATCTGCACGTTTAGTTTCTAAAATTTCTATTAACGTTTTTGTTGTGACCATAAATTTAGTTCTGGTAAAACATATATAAACATTATGTGGGTTTAAAATATACATTATAAATAATAGATTCTAAAGAAGTTTTTATTTTAAGGAAATGTATTTAAGTTTGAATAATTGGGATTAACTTATGACTGAAAGAACTGGAAATAAAAATAGAGTTTTATAGGAAATCAAGGGCGCATCCATCGGATTTCCCAATAAGTAATGTCTCCCTCAGCGTCGCTACATGCAATTAAAAGTCTTTTCCTGGTTGAGTGAGCTACCCTATTTTTAGCAGAGAATTCGTACCACGTAAGTGCTGCTCCTTCGTGTACTGGATAAACAATCCATTTAGCATGATCTTCTCCTGGTTTAATCCCTCTGTCGTAAACTCTGAAGTCTGCTCCGAATTTTAAAGCAGTTTTAACAATATAACCACGTTTTCTTAAATCTTTGAATACGACATATCTAACCCAAAAGTTTGGCTCTACTTTCTTAGCTTGTTTAATAAAGGCATCTACACTCATTTCTTTATCTTTAGAATCTAAAACCTTTAATTTACCACGTTCAATTAAGTATAAAGCTTCAATTAAAGAATATTGGAATTTATTTTTTTCTAATGGTTCGCCGTATCTATTTTTGTCGTATAATTCCCTTGTTAAATCGTTACTTTCTGCTATTACTACTTCTTTAGATAACTCAGCAGAAACGACTTCATTTGTTTTTGGAAGTTCTTCTAAAATTTCATTACCTTTATTGTTTAGTTCTTCTACTGTTGTTTCTCCAATTTTAGATTCTTGTGATTCTTCATTAATTTTTGATTTCTTTGATTTTGACATGGTATTCTAGTATTGTAAAGCTTTTTAAATATAATTATTCCATTAGTTATTATGAAAATAGTATTTTTAGGCACAGGTTCACTGCAGCCAACAAAAGAAAGAAATCTT
>CAYNBR010000045.1:0-7588 GCA_964395935.1 Candidatus Woesearchaeota archaeon | reverse complement strand
TCTATCCAGTAATCTTTATAAACCCTTTCTAGTTTCAAGATTTATGGGAAGAATAAGAACAACATTAGTAAAGAGGATGGGTAAAAGAATGGTAAAAGAATACCCGGGTTTATTCCAGAAAGATTTCGAATTTAATAAAAAAACATTAGACTTAAAATTAGAAATACCTTCTAATAAACTAAGAAATATTATAGCTGGTTATATTACTAAATTAGTAAAAGAAGCAGAAAAAGATTAATTCTAAAAATTTACCTTATTAAATCTAATTAATTAGTATAGCAACATTTATTAATTCTTTAACTTCTTATAATCTAAAAGAGGCACATGACAACTTCACTTCTACTAGATTTAGGATTAATAGTCTTATTTGCAGCTATTTGTGCAAATATTGTTAGATTATTTAGACAGCCATTAATATTAGGTTATGTTCTTTCAGGTATTCTATTGGGCCCATTAGCATTAAAATTAGTAACAAAACCAGATTTCATATCAAATTTAGCAGAGTTAGGAATAGCTTTCTTATTATTCATAGTAGGAATGGAGTTAGATTTAAAAAAAATAAAAGAAGTAGGTTCAACAGTAATTATAGTTTCTATTTTACAAGTTATATTAACAACTTTTGTTGGAGCATTAGTAGCTTACAAATTCGTCGGTTTAGTTGAAGCAATTTATTTGGGTTTAGTTGTTGCATTCTCAAGCACAATTATAGTTGTTAAATTATTATACGATAAACACCACTTAGAGACAATACATGGAAGAATAGTTTTGGGCATTTTATTGGCACAAGACATAATAGCAATGATCCTCATGCCTTTCTTGATTAATATTCAAGTTGCAACAATTTCTTTAGCAGGTATATTGTTCTTAAAAGCAATTGGTTTACTTGTTTTAGGATTAATCTTAGGAAAGCTAATACAACCAATAATAAAATCTGCTGCCAATCATCCAGAATTATTATTTATCACAGCCTTAGCAAATTGTTTCATATTTATCGGTCTAGCATACTTTGCAGGTTTTTCAATAGCAATAGGCGCTTTTATTGGTGGAATTGCTTTAGCAAGTTCTTCTTACACAGTTGAAATTGTAGGTAGAATTAGTTCTTTAAGAGATTTTTTTGTAGTTATATTCTTCGCAGTTCTAGGTTTACAATTAACATCTTTTAATATGGGCAATCTAATGTATTTACTTTTAGCTTTAGTTATTGTAGTAATTCTACTAAAACCATTAATTCTTTTCTTCTTATTAAAACTATTAAAACACAGTAACAGAGTTTCTTTTATCTCTTCTTTATCTCTATCTCAAATAAGTGAATTTTCTTTAATTATAGCTGCACAAGGTTTAGTTTTAAATCACATACAGCAGTCAACTTACAATTTAATTATTTTAATAGCAATTATCACAATAACCTTAACATCTTACATAATAAAGTTTGATAGAAATCTATTTAGTACATTTGGTTTCGTATTCAAGAACTTAGAAAAAAATGGTCACAAAGATTTAGAATACACTCCAAAAAAATTACAGGATCATATTATTTTAGTTGGTGGTCACAGAATGGGTGGCAACATTATACAAACTTTATTAGAAAAAAGAAAAAACTTCGTAGTAGTTGATTACAATCCAGATGTTATTAGAAAATTAATAAGACAAAATATTCCATGCATTTATGGAGATTATAGCAATATGCACCTATTAGAACATTTAAATTTAGACAAAGCTAAAGTTGTAATTTCTACAGTTCCAGACTTAACAGATAATAAATTATTAATTAAAAAAGTAAGAGAAGTAAATAAAAAAGCAATTATTTTTATCTCTAGCCATAGTGTAAATGATGCTTTAATTTTATATAAAGAAGGTGCTGATTTCGTAATACAGCCAGAAGTATTAGCAGGACAGAAATTAGCTTCTTACTTAAACCATTTAAGTGAAAAAGGAATAAGAAAGTGGGGGAAATTTTATTATGATTCAATGTTAGATAATGTAAGAAAAGGAGGATTAATCTGGTAAATATACAAAGTTAGTAGATTTATATATAAGTTACTACTAAATCCAAAAATGGAAAAAAAGGAAAAATTAGAAATTGCTATTAAAAAAATTTAAGAATAATGAAGTAACAATAACTAAAGCTGCAGAAATTGCTAATTTACCTTTAACTATTTTTATGGATGTTTTATCAGAAAAGAAAATAAGTTTTCATCACACTCTAAAAGAACTTGAAGAAGAATTTGAAAAAATTAAAAGAAAATAAATTCTCTTCGATTTAATAATAAAACAGTTATCTTTTTAAATAAGTAATAAACTAATATTATAGATTAAAAATGAGGAAGAAAGGAATAACACCATTAATCGCTACAGTTCTATTATTAGGATTTACAATAGTTTTAGCAGCACTAGTAATAACTTGGGGCACAAATTTATTTAAGAAAACTACTGAAAATACAGGCGACGTTTCAGATTTTAATATTTTATGCACAACAGGTTATAATTTAGCATACACAGCAACACAGGCAGGTACAGGTATTGTTCACGTTACTGTAAAAAATAATAATGAAAAGAAAATAGCTGGTTTTCTATTTGTTACAAAATCAGATGATGGAAAAACTGCACAAACATTCAGTACAGATACTAGTTTAGTTGCAAGCAGTACAGGAACAGGTTTATCGCCATCTGGGACACAGGCAGCTTTAGATGGATACAAGATTCTTACATTTGATTTAACTTCAAACCCCGCATTAGATTGGAAAACTTTAGAAATAAGACCTATAGCAACATTAGATTCTGGAAAGAAACAAATTTGCGAAAATGAATATTCCACAATAATAAATTGATTATGAAAATAAATAAAAAAGGCATAAGCCCATTAATCGCTACAGTTCTATTAATAGGATTTACAATAGTTTTAGCAGCACTAGTAATAACTTGGGGTGGGGAATTATTTAGGAAGACTACAAAAAATACAGGAGAAACCTATGATTTTAGTTTATTATGCACAACAAAATATAATCTTGAATATTCTGCTAAAAGATTACAAAATAATCAGATTGAAGTAACTGCAAAAAATAATAATGAATATAATATTTATGGATTTTTATTTATAGTAAGATCAGCAGATGGAAAAGCAGAAACATTTACTACAGATGAAAATGTGGTTAAAGGAACTAGAACTTCCCCATACGAAGGCAGTGCTGTTCTTCTAAATTTTCAAACTTTAACTTTTACTTTAACACCACCAAACCCAGCTGACTGGAAATTTTTAGAAGCAAGACCAATAGGTATACTAGAATCTGGGCAGAAGAAAGTTTGTGAAAATGAATACAAAATTACAATTCAATAACTTTAAATATAATTAACAGGCTTATAATCTATGGTTAAAAAAAGGGAGAGTGTTATAGTAGTATATTCTATAATTTTCATTTTAATTGTATTATCTATCTATTTCTTCCCAAATCCAGCCAGTGGAAATGCAGTATATTATTCCCTTTCAAATATTAAAATAAATAGTTTTACAGATAATCTTTTACAAGTCGCCCCAAATACACTATTAAGCAGTCCAAATTTACGAGTATCTAACGATATTATTATTGGCGATATAAAACTAATCCAGCCAGGTTTTGATTGGGGTTTTGGCCTGGTAAATTTTAAAACTTTATACTCATCTTCCAGAAATGGTGGATTGAGTTTAGAAAAATATTATGTTGGTAAAATACCTATTGATGGGATATTTAAGATAACAAAAAATGGAAATGAAATAATATCAATTGCAGAAGAAAAATTTGATAGTTTATCAGAATCAAATCTGCCTTCTTTAAATGATTATCAAACATTTTTAAAATATCTAGGAGCCGGGCGCATTAATTATAAAAAAGTAGAATTGGTATTTTTATATAATGGTGCTTTAATTCCTTCCTGGAAAGTAACTTCTTTAGGAAAAATAAGTTATTATAAGACTACAGATAAATCATTATTAAAAGAGCAGAGTGCAATATTTTCAGATTCTGCAGATGGAAAAGTAACAGGATTTGCAAAACAAATAAAAAATGAGGAAAATCCATATATTCTACCAATACAGCAGGCCTTTGTGTATTCGCTGCCTTCTAATGAAAAATCAGCTACAGATAATTTAGGACAATATTCATTGACAAGTGCATCACAAATTAGCGATATAAAATCTGGATTGCAAGGTTCTAAAATTTATGTTGGATCTCAAACTGGACCATCTCTGGAATTTAATGAATATAGTGGAGAAAATTCCAATCCCCATGATGTTATTTGGGGAAATAACAGAATTGATGAAACAAGTTCTTACATTTATCTTATTGATGGATACAAATATTTTGAAGAACATGGAATTAATCTAGTCAATTTACCAATTAAAGCAGTAGTTCACGAACATCCTAATATAATACCTTCTTATGCTGATTTATCTGGAATATCTTATAATAATATACAGACTGGAGATCCATCTACTAGCTATCATGAACTTACCCATAGTATTCTATTCGAATTAAATCCAGCTTTAAATAATCAAGTTGTTCATGAGGCAATTGCTCAATTTTTTGAATTTCATTTACTCAATAATTTCAATAATAAAGTATTAAATGATCCAGCCGCAATAAAGGCACACACTATAAGATATGTAGTGCTAAATAATGTAAAATCAGAAGAACACTTATTAGGTTTTGCTGTTGATAGTGCATTGTGGAAAATAAAAAATAAGCTAGGCAATGATGAAACTGTTGATTTGATATTGAGGGCCATTACATTAGGTAATAATGGCGGCATAAATAATGTCCCAGTATTTATCGAAAAACTATTATTGGCTGATGATAATAATGATAATTTAGTTGATGGGACGCCAAATAAAATGCTTATTTGTTCATCATTTTTATTGCATGGTTTTAGTTCTCCAAGCTGCGGTAATGATTTAGACTTGGATACAATTAAGGATGATGTTGATAATTGCCTGCTTAATTACAATCCATTACAGACAAATAAAGACGGTGATAGTTTAGGAGACATTTGTGATATATGCCCTTCAGATATAAGCAATACAGGGTTATGTACTAAGGATAGTGACTCTGATACAATTTTAGCTAATGATAATTGCAAATTATTATCAAACCCGACACAAGCAGATTTAGACAATGATAAAATAGGTGATGCATGCGATAACTGCATAAATTTGGCCAATCAAGACCAAACTGATAGTGATCACAATGGCATAGGCGATGTTTGTCAGCCATCTAATTGTCATCAGCAAGACAATAAATGGGATAAACTTTTAGGTACAAATGTAAAAATAAAATATATGAAAGAATTTATGATGAAATTAGACAGTGCACAAAATTATGATTCTAAAGATATAAAACTAAAATTTGCATCTTCAAGATCCAATCAGTATGTGCTTGAAAATAAGCCAGGTATATTCTCTGGTAGAAAGATCTCTCTTATTATATCTAATGAAGGCAAAGAGATTAAAAGAGATTCTAACCTCCCGGCAGGTTATATTGATGTAGCAGTTACATTAGACAATCAGGTTTATATTTTGGATAATAGTGGTAAAAAAATTTTAAAGAGAGAAGAAAAAAAGCAATGTTTGCCATTAATAAGATATCCTTGTATGACTACAACAACATTCAACACAGTTGCAATTACAGGAAGAAACCCAATAGCAATGGATGCTGATGATAAAGATGCATTTTATGTAATTGAAGATAATACTGTTGGCAAAAAACAAGTTGTTAAATATATGAAAGGGAGTACAAAACCATCACCAGGTTCTAATGAGTTTGCAGAAGCTCCGCCAGGTTCAGGCACTGGGATTATACCAATAGATTTGAATGCAACTCCCAAAAAGGGTTCAGGCACTGTACCACCTGCTCAATCAGCTCAGCCCCCGGCACAAAGCCAGCCTGCACCACATTACGGAGCCAGACCTTTGATTCTTACAGGCAATAATCTGGGCAGCCCTATAGACCTAGATGTAGATAGTACAGGTAATTTTATATTTATTTTAGATCCTGCAGATGGACAAGGTATAATAAAAAAGTTTAGCGGAAGTACTTTCTTAACTAAATTTAGCAAAAAAGGAAATAATAAAGGCGAGCTTACAGATCCAAATGAAATTTATGTATACGATGATCTAGGATTAGTTTTAACTTCAGACAAGACACTTAAAAAAATTGAAGCATTTAATTTAAACGGCCATGAGTCTCCCTTCTATTTAATGTCTGAAGATGAATTAACTCCAATTGCTTTTACAGAAGTATTAGGCTTTTCATTACAGCCGCATAAAAGAAAAAATTATGCATCTATGCAGATTTATACTTCAAATAAAATTTACAATCTAGTTGCTAGTCTGCCTGGATCAAAAGGGAATGATAAAGATAGTGATGGGATAGGCGATAGTTGTGATAACTGTCTAGATATTTTTAACACAAATCAAAATAATGCAGATGGCGACGGTCTGGGAGATGCTTGCGACCAATGTATTAATGAAGAAGGACCTGAAGTTTTCCATGGCTGCCCAATTTGTTCCTTAGATTATGATAATGATGGAGTATCTAACTGTGAAGATAATTGCAGGGATATTTCAAATTCAGATCAGTTAGATTCTGATAACGATAATAAGGGGAATGCATGCGACAATTGTATTAATTTAGCTAATCAAGATCAAAATGACGACGATAATGATGGTATAGGAAATGCATGCGACAAATGTCCAATTTCTCCAGGATCAGATCAGAATGATAATGATGAAGATGGCATAGCAAATCTTTGCGATAACTGCCCAAATTATATGAATCCCAGACAAACAGATATTGATTATGATAGTGTTGGTGACTTATGCGATAATTGTTTGAATACTGCTAACCAAGATCAAAAAGATTCAAATAATAACAGAATAGGTGATGCCTGCGATTTGCCGGATGATGACCATGATGGAATTCCAAATGAAAGAGACAATTGTATTAATTTAGCTAATCCAGATCAACGTGATTCAGATAGTGATGGCGTTGGAGATGCCTGCGATACCCCAGAACAAGGAACAGAATATAGATGTGGGGGAGAAAATAATGATTTAGCAAAAAGCACTTGTATTCCAGGAACAACTACTGCAACTTCAACTAGCTGTACTGCTGTTTACCAAGTTGGAAGCAGCACTGTAAAATGTAGTACTGGTTATCGTTGTGTACAGCGGGATAGATTTGCATTTTGTATAAAAGGTTAAAAAATGAAAACAATTAAAACCAAAATTTGGAAAATGATAAGCTTAGTTTTAGTATGTCTAGTTCTATTTAATTTCCCAGTAAATGCAGTAGATTCAGATGGTGATGGTTTAGAAGACAATGTGAACTGCGAAAAACAAATAACTGCATATCCTGAATTGCAATATGACCCTGCAATATCTGGAAACATCATAGTTTGGACAGATCTAAGAACGAGAATAGCACGTATCAACTATTATCCTCTATTAACAGGAGAAGAAAAACAAATCACAACAAATAGTCCAGTACCACAAACTGATCCTGCAATATCTGGAAACATCATAGTTTGGACAGCTCAAAGTGGAAATGGTGATCGGGAT
>CAYNBR010000044.1:0-7944 GCA_964395935.1 Candidatus Woesearchaeota archaeon | reverse complement strand
CTGTTGAAGTACAAGTTGAAAAAGCTTTGAAATTAAATTCTAAAAAGGACATATTAAATTATGGCATAGAGAAATTTAACAAACAGTGTAAAGATAGTGTGTTTTCTTACATAAATGATTGGAATAAGTTAACAGATAAGATGGCTTATTGGGTTGATTTAGATAAGCCTTATGTTACATTAGATAATAATTATATTGAGAGTGTCTGGTGGTCTTTAAAAGAATTACATAAAAAAGATTTATTGTATGAGGGGCATAAAGTTGTTCCCTTATGTCCAAGATGTGAAACACCTTTAAGCAGTCATGAAGTTGCTCAAGGGTATAAAGATGTTAGTGAGACTTCTGTTTATATTAAATTTAAAGTCCTTGGAGAACAAGCTACATTTATTCTAGCCTGGACTACGACTCCTTGGACCTTGCCTGGAAATGTTGGTCTTGCAGTTGGATCAAAAATAGATTATGTTTTAATACAACAAGGAGAAGAAAAATATTATCTTGCTAAAGAAAGACTTTCAATAATTGAAGGTGAATATAAAGTAATAAAAGAATTAAAAGGGAAAGATTTAATTGGGAAAAAGTATAAGTCAATATTTGATTTCTTAGATCTTGGAAAGATAAGTGGTAAGAGTTCATATAAAGTTGTACCTGCTGATTTTGTAAGTACACAAGATGGTACTGGTGTTGTTCATACTGCAGTAATGTACGGTGAAGAAGATTATAATTTGGGAAAACAGATGGATCTTCCATTTGTACATACTGTAAATACTAATGGTAAATTTAATGATTTAGTTATACCTTGGAAAGATAGATTTGTAAAATCCTGTGAGAAAGAAATAATTGAAGACTTAGATTCTAGAAATGTTTTATATAAATCTGAGAAAATTACACACAGTTATCCTTTTTGCTGGAGATGTGGAACTCCTTTATTGTATTATGCTATGAAGTCTTGGTTCATTAATGTTACAAAGTTTAAAGAGAAATTATTAAAGAATAATGAGAAAATAAATTGGTATCCTGAAACTATTAAGCATGGAAGATTTGGAGATTGGTTAGAGAATGTTAAAGACTGGGCATTAAGCAGGAGTAAATTCTGGGGGACACCTTTACCAATATGGAGATGTGAGTCTGGACACGATACTATTATCGGAAGCAGGAAAGAATTACAAGAGAAAGGAAATAAAGTTCCTAAAGATTTAGATTTACATAAACCTTATGTTGATCAAATTAAAGTTAAATGTGATAAATGTAAAAAAGAAGCTACGAGAGTATTAGATGTAATTGACTGCTGGTATGATTCTGGATCTGCAATATTTGCACAGTGGCATTATCCTTTTGAAAATAAAGCTATGTTTGAAAAAGCATTTCCTTATGATTTCATAGCAGAAGCAATTGACCAGACAAGAGGTTGGTTCTATACTTTGCATGTTCTTGGAACTTTATTATTTGAAGATGTTGCCTATAAAACTGTTTTATGTGCTGGACATATTTTAGATGAGAAAGGCGAGAAGATGAGCAAGAGTAAAGGGAATGTTCTTAATCCTTGGGAAGTATTTGATAAAGTTGGTGTTGATGCTGTAAGAATGCAGTTTTGTGCAACTGAACCTGGAGAACAAAAAAGATTTGGAGTAAAAACAATAAGTGAAACTATAAACCCATTTTTTAATGTATTATCTAATTGTGGTACTTTATTTAGTAGTTTGGAAAATTTTAAAAAAACTAAATTAGCAGTTGAAGATAAATGGTTAATCTCTAGAGTTAATTCATTAATTAAAAATTATACTTCGGAATTGGAGAATCATAGATACAATAAATGCGTTACATTAATTCAAGAATTTGTCAATGAAGATCTATCTAGAAGTTATATTAAATTTGTAAGAGATAGGATAAATGAAAATGATGGAAATGTTGGTTATACTTTACAATATGCTTTTAATGTAATTCCTAAATTGATGGCCCCATTTACTCCTTACTTGGGTGAGTATTTATATCAAACTTTGAAAATTAAGAAAGATGGATACTTAGTACATTTAAGTTCCTGGCCTAAAGAAGATAAAAAATTAGTTGATTTAGAATTACAGACTTCAATGAATGTTGCAGCTGATATAATAAGGGCTGGTTTATCTTTAAGAGATAAAGAAAAAATTGGAGTTAGGTGGCCATTGAAAGAGGCTGTTGTTTATATCTATGATAGTACTGAAGAAACAAATGTGAATTTTGTTGAGAGAATAGAAAAATTAAATGAATTAATTGAAAATCAATTGAATATTAAAAAAATTATTTTTAAAAAGAAAAAGAAATCTTTAGAAGATAAGATTGTTGGAATGCAATTTAGTATAGGAGAGGTTGAATTTAATACGGAAATGACTAAAGAATTAGAAGAAGAAGGTTATGCTAGGGAAATAATGAGAAGAGTACAAGCATTAAGAAAAGAAGCTGGTTTGAAAAAAGAAAATGAAATTGAATTAAGAATTAAACTCGATGTTTATTTAGGTAAATGGAAGAAAGTTATTATGGAAAGATGCGGGGCTAAGAAATTAGAATTTAAAATTCCAGAAGGAATGAAACATGTTTCTAAAGGTAAGGTAAAAGAGAAAGATTTTGAAATTGGTTTTAATTTATTATAAGATTTGTTCCTTAAAAGTTGTTAAAACATAATTTCTTTTTAAATAAGCTTTATAAACCTTTTCCTCTATACCTTTATAAACTTAATATTTAGAGGGGGGATTTAAATGGTAAAGAAAGAATTAAAAATTGTAAACATTGTAGCTTCAACTAGTTTGGAACATGATATTCCTTTGATTAAATTAGCAGAGAAATTGCCTAATACAGAATATAATCCAGAGCAATTTCCAGGATTAGTTATGAGGATAAGAGAGCCTAAGACTTCTGCTTTAATATTTGGCTCTGGTAATGTTGTTTGTACTGGTGCAAGAAGTATGGTTAAATTAAGAGAATCTATTAAGCAGATTATTAAAAACGTTGAGAAGATAGGAATTAAAATTACTGCTAAACCTAAAGTTACTGTACAGAATATGGTTGCTTCGGGTGCAATTGGAATGGATTTAAATTTAAATAAACTAGCTATGGAATTAGAAAATACAGAGTATGAACCTGAGCAATTCCCTGGACTAGTGTATAAATTAAGCGGGACTAGAGCTACATTCTTATTGTTTAGCAATGGAAAGATTGTTTGTACTGGAACTAGAAGTGAAGTTAAATTAAAAGAAGCTTTAGACTTATTGATAAAGAATTTATTAGCATTAAAGAAAGAAAAAGGCGAATGAAACAAGTAGCTACAGTTTCTGAGTTAAGAGAGAAAGGAAGAAAAGTAATAGAGGTGAATAATAAAAGAATTCTTTTGTTTTTTTCTGGCGGTAGAGTTTATGCATTTGATACTATATGTCCACATAGATTTGGATCATTAGAAGAGGGAGAAGTAATTGAAGGTGAAATTGTTTGTCCTTCACACGGTTATACTTATGGTTTAGAAGACGGTCAATGTTCTACTTCTCCAGGATATAAAATTCATACTTATAAAGTTAAATTAGATGGTGAGAAAGTTTTGATTGATTTTAGTTGAGAAGGTGCGGAATTTTAGTTTCTACATAGTAAACCGAAAGATTTTCCATTAAATCAGTTTTCTTCCATAAATTAGGTAAATTCTTTCCTAAATGTTTTTAAAGTCCAATTGTGTTATATATTTCAAAGTAGCGTATTACTTTTAAATTAAACTAAGGATATAAAATAGAGGATAAAGCTTTATGGATGCAAATGAACAAATAGAGAGGTTTAGAATATTTATAGAAAGGCACTATAAGGCAAAGCTATACGAAGCAATACAACAAGGTAAGAGATCTATAATTCTTGATTTTAATGATTTATTGATTGAGGATCCAGAGTTAGCAGATGCATTATTAGAAGAACCAGAAGAACTAGTAAGGGGCGCTGAATTAGCATTAGAACAGTTTGATTTGCCAGAAGGTATGAAGTTCTTAAGAGTCAGATTTAAAGGTTTACCATCTGGGCAGAAAATAAGAATTGGAAATATTAGAAGTGAACATTTAGGTAAATTTTTATCTGTTGAAGGAATAGTAAGACAAGCTTCTGAAGTAAGACCGCAAGTTACAAATGCCAAGTTTGAGTGTGCTGGCTGTGGGAATACTTTATCTATATTACAGATTGATACTAAATTTAAAGAGCCATCAAGATGTACTTGCGGATGGAGGGGAAGATTTAGATTATTGTCTAAAGATTTAATTGATGTACAACATTTGAAGATAGAAGAAGCTCCTGAAGATTTAGAAGGCGGAGAACAGCCTAAAAGAATGAGTGTTTTTTTGAAAGAAGATTTGGTTGATCCTAAGATGGAGAAAAAAACCGGGCCAGGAAGCAAAATAAATATTTTTGGTATTGTAAAAGAAGTTCCAATACAACTAAAGACTGGAGTACAATCTGTAAGGTATGATCTAATTTTAGAAGCTAACCATATAGAAGCAGTGCATGAAGATTTTGCTGATATTTTATTAACGAAAGAAGATGAAGAACAGATTAAGGCTGTGGGAGAAGATCCTAAAGTATTTGAGAAATTTAGAAAAGCTATTGCACCTAGTATCTATGGACACGATAAAATAAAAGAAGCTTTAATTTTGCAATTGTTAGGGGGTGTAAGAAAAGAGAAGCCAGATAAAACTACTATCAGGGGAGATATACATGTACTTTTAGTTGGAGATCCGGGAGCTGGAAAAAGTGCGTTGCTTCAGTTTATTTCTAAAGCTGCACCTAAAGCAAGATTTGTGAGCGGGAAAGGGGCGTCGTCGGCCGGATTAACTGCAGCGGTGGTAAAAGATGAATTTTTAAAAGGATGGGCATTAGAAGCAGGAGCTTTAGTCTTAGCGAATAAAGGAATCTGTGTTGTAGATGAGTTAGATAAAATTGATAAAGAGGATACAGCAGCTTTGCATTCAGCAATGGAACAGCAAATAATTCCAATTTCAAAAGCGAATATACAAGCAACGCTTAGTAGTCAGACTACTTTACTTGCAGCAGCGAATCCTAAATTTGGAAGGTTTGATCCCTATACCCCAATAGCTTCACAAATAGATCTGCCCAGTACATTACTTAATAGGTTTGACTTGATATTTCCAGTAAGGGATATTCCTAGCACTGAACAAGATACTAAAATTGCTTTACACGTCTTAGAAACTTCTGTTAAAGAAGAAACTTACCAGACTGAAATAAGTCCAGAATTTTTAAGAAAATATGTTGCTTATGTAAAACAAAAAATAAAACCTAAATTAGATAAAGATGCAGTTGAAGAAATTAAAAATTTTTATGTCAGCTTGAGAAACTCTGGGACAAGTGATGATGCTGGAGTAAAGCCCATACCTATTTCTGCAAGACAATTAGAGGGTTTAATAAGAATGACTGAGGCTTCTGCCAAATTAAGATTGAGTGAAAAAGCTAATAAAGGAGATGCCAGGAGAGCGATTGAGTTATTGAAATACTGTTTAATGCAAGTCGGATTTGATCCTGAAACCGGGCAGATAGATATTGATAGAATGAGTGGCGGGATAACTGCATCTGCAAGAGGTAAGATAATTATGGTGCAAGAAATAATACGACATTTGGAATCAAAAGGTATAAAACAAATTCCTATTGAAGAAATTATGGCTGAAGCTGCTTCTAAAGGCATAGAAGAAACTAAAGTTGAGGAAGCAATAGATCAATTAAAAAAATCTGGTGATATATTTGAGCCTAAAAGAGGGCATATTTCGAGGGTGGGATAATGACAGAATTTCAAAGAGCAGTAGCATACAAAATTTGGATTAGTGATCTACTTAATGGAAGTTATACTAAAGGTACTGCACAGTTTGATGCCGGCTATGTTGAAGTTCTAGGAATGAAAATTTCTAAAGTAAATCTTCTTGGAGGATTAGTTGATAAATTTGAAGGTGATAATTATATTAATGTCACAATAGATGATGGTTCTGGGAATATTAGATTAAAATCCTGGGGTGAAGATGGAAAAATACTTAGAGAATTAAATGTTGGGGATTTAGTTTTAGTTATTGGTAAGGTTAAAGAATATAATAATCAAATATTTGTTAATCCTGAAATTATTAAAAAATTAGATAATCCTTTATGGTTAAAAGTTAGGAGATTAGAATTAATTAAAATGTATGGAGAAACTAAAAGGGTTGAGAATACAAATACTACTAATGATTCTGATGAACCTGAAGAGCAATTAAATTCTGGGGTTATAGAAGAGAAGATGGTTGATGATAGTCCTCCAAATTCTACAGAAACTATAATTAGTTTGATTGAGAAATTAGATACAGGTGATGGGGCGGATTTAGAGGAAGTTATTGTTAGGAGTAATGTTGTAGAAGCTAATCAAATTATTCAAGATTTAATTAAAGATGGAGAAATATTTGAATTGCATAAGGGTAAATTAAGGGTTATGGGTTAATTGCCTTCTCAAAACCTTTAAATAACTTCTGAAATTATTAAGTACATGAAAAGCTATGAACAAATGTTAGATGAAGGTTTAAGTAAATTGCCAGAGAATTCTGTAAATTCAGATAGATTTGAAATACTTAAAGCTAAAGGGCATATACAAGGTAATAAAACTGTTATTACTAATTTTAATAACATTATAGAATCTTTTAGAAGAGATAAGGATCATTTTTTAAAATTCTTATTAAAAGAATTAGCTTCACCTGGAGTTATGGATGGACCCAGGTTAGTTTTAGGAAGAAAAGTTAGTCCTGGTTTAATAAATCAAAAAATACAACAATATGCTGGAATATTTGTTTTATGCAGCAATTGCGGAAAACCTGATACTCAGATTGTAGAGAAAGAAGGAACTACTTATTTAAAATGTACTGCTTGCGGTACTCAAAAATCAATAAAGGTGTAAAATGCTATACTTAAAAGTACATGATTCTGGGAATAGAGAAATAATTGCTTTATGTGATGAAGAACTAATTGGAAAAACTTTTAGAGATAATGGAATTAAATTAGAAGTTAATGAGAGATTCTATAAAGGTGAATTAAAAGATTTAGAAGAAGTTAAAGATAGATTAAATGCTGGTGAAAATTTTAATATTGTTGGTGAAAAAGCTATTAAATTGTGTGTGGAATTAGAATTAATTGATGAAACTAGTGTTTTAAATGTAGAAGGAATTCCTTATGCAATGGTTTTGAGATTATGAAAAAAGACATTAAAGGGAGACATCCAGAATATTATGAGGCAATATTACAATTAAGGCCTGTTAAAGATGAAATTTTAGATTTTATAAATGGAATACTTAAGGGAAGAAACGATGTTCATATTTCTAAAGTTGTTGATTTGAAAAATGGAGTTGATATTTATTTAGATAATCAAAGATTTGCCAGAGGGACTTTAGCACAGCAACTTAAAAGAAAATTTAAAGGCAAATTAATAATTACTAAAACTTTGTATGGGCAGGATAGAATGACCAGTAGGTTATTGTATAGAGCTACTATCTCTTTTAGATTGGATAAAGAAATTACCGAGGAATAGCTTTATATATACTTCTGAATTTTGTAAATTATGGCTGATTTTCGTAGACCACATCAAGGGAAAAGACCCTATCATGGAAATAATACTGGAGAACAACAAGTATTTAGAGTTAGACTGCCTAAGGATAAAGAAACTTTAGGAGTATTAGAACAAAGACTTGGCGGGAGTAGAATGAGAGTTAGATGTTTAGATGGTAAGCTTAGAATTTGCAGGGTTCCTGGAAGATTAAAGAAAAAATTATGGGTTAGAGAAGGAGATATTTTACTTATAGAACCTTGGTTACTTGGAGGGGATGAGACAGGTGATGTTACTTTTATGTATACTACATATCAAGTTGACTGGTTAAGAAAGAATAATCATTTAAAAGAGTTAGATAATATTGAAGAATTCTAATTTAT
>CAYNBR010000043.1:0-8038 GCA_964395935.1 Candidatus Woesearchaeota archaeon | reverse complement strand
ACTATTTGAAGAATCAGCTAGAGAGACAGGGAAGACTAACAACGAGATTACTAATAAGATAAATAATTTGGAATTCATTTTTAGAAGAAAATTATTATTAAATATCTATTTTAGAAATTTTCTAGGCACAAACCTAAGGTTTTTGCATTTTCCTGACAAACGCTAGCTTTAAGAGTTTTTTTATAAGTTTTAGATTAAAATGGAAAACGAAATTGAAATGAGAATATATAATCCAATGCAGTTATATAATTTAGCCAGTCATACTCAGGGAATTCTTGGAAGGTTAAGATTCAAACGTTTTGAATGTTGTTTTGAAAATGCTGTTTTTGAAGAAATTTTATTTGAAGGAGGAATAAGAAAATTCCCCTCTGATTATCCTAAAGGCACACAAAGACCAGTCTTAGAACAAGGAGTAGAGGATATTGTAGTACATGGACCAAACACAAAAATTAAGCTTACTACTCGTTCATTTATTGATAGCGAATCAGAAGGATTTAGATCAGCACAGTTTAGAGTTGTAAGCAATTATTCAAATGGCCATAATATCGTTACATTAAGTATGAATTATAGTGGAATTGGAGCAGTTGGGAAATATCTTTTTGGAGGATATACACAAACAGCATGTCTAATTGGAAGAGTAATGCTAGACCAAAAAGCAATTGTTCAGCCTACAGCCAAAGAAACATTAGATGTGGCTGAAGACTTAAGAAAAGTATTTAATTATAAATAGTTTAAATTCCAATAACAAAATAATGCCTTATTATTCTATAAATTAAATAAATAATAAATAGTAATGCAAATATTTTTAGTAAATCAAATAGATTGGAGTTAAATTCTTCAATTTTATATTTTTCTTTAGGAATAATGGTATTGTTTTGTAAATTGCAATCTTCATTAACATTATAAAAATGATTATACAGTATTAGTTTACAATTATTAATGTCTTTAACGACTAGAGTATTATCAAGATTAACAATTAAGTTATTGCTTTTCTTAAGATTGACTTTATCAGCTTTCAAAACTGCTATGTATGATGGTTTTTTAATAAACTCTACTGAATAAACATATTTAATATCTTTATAGTAACTATTGTCAAAATATTTCAGGTTACTAGAATTCCTGCAATAATACTTAGCATGACTCTTACCTTTATCTTTCCTGTCTTCAGGTTTTGTCAAAAAAAGCTCAATATTACCTTTAAAGTACTCATATTTACTTTTACTGTTATAAATATCGTTGTCTGCCATTTATTTTTCTCCTAAGCCAAATAAGAATTTAAATTTATGTCTGACAACAGTGCGTTCACATCCAGTAGAAGTTCCCTGAAGAGAAGAACACCTATAAATGAGTGCACCATCAAGCCAGACAAGCAGGTGCATACTCTTATAGGGATATCGCCCCGAGCGAGACATTCAATAAAAAACTAAAATTAAGTTTTGTTATATTCGAACTCGCGTCGAAGCCTCGAAAGGGCTTCATCCTTGACCGGGCTAGACGATCGGGGCGCACTACAGAAAAGTCTGAACTTTTAATTTATAAAGATAGCTGTTTTATGTGGACGAAATATGTACCTTGGTTTTTATACTAGTTTAGTAATTCTCGATAAATTTTTGAATTGTCCTTAACCATGCTAGAGAATGAGGAGTTTTCTAACATTTTATTCCTAAATGTACTGGATGTTACACTTACAGAAAAATAAAAGAAAAATGCACAGAGGCTATAATGTTTGTTTTTTAGATTATTTTTTATGAAGGTTGTAGTTAGAGAAATATACTCAGGAATAACAATTTGCGAACGTGTTGCAAAAGATGTAAAGAATGTATAAAAAATCCTCAGCTAAAGATTGGGATTTTGTTACAGAAATGAAGACTAAATTAATATATGTTTAAAATTTAACTATTAAACTAGGGGAATTCTTATATAGTTTATAACTATACTTATTTTATGGTTCTTGAAGATGAGCATGAGCTTAAAATTCTAGGTGTCAATAGAGATATATTGGAAGCAAGAGTAATTGGATTAGGCAGCAGGAAAATTTTTGATGGTCAGGTTGATTCACATTTTTTTGATTATCCAATCGGAAAAACTTTAGAATCTGATGGTAGGATATTAAGAGTTAGGACTTTGGTCGGACTTGAGTGGGTTAGAGATGGGGAAGCCCTTGTTAGTAGAGAATCAATTACTACAGAACTTGCTACAAAAAAAAGAAGACAAGTTGGCGGGACTGATCCAAAGAAAACTTATGAAGAGAAGTGGGTTTATGGTGCAAATTATGTTGAGCCTTTGAGAGATGCTTATCTTTTACTTGGAATGGTTAGAAAAGATATAGAAACTAAAGCAAGAACTAGTTATGAAGTTGAAAGTCCTTATGTCAGATATGAATTTGATACTGTTTTAGGATCAACTAGATTTTTATCTTGGAATTCTGTAAAAGTTCCTACTTATTTGGAAGTAGAGGCTAGAGATGATGAAATTGATAGAGAAGCAGTAAGAAATTTAGGATTTGATCCAGATAAATTCCCAGTTGTTAATTGGTCTACTGAGAAAGTTATAAAGTATTATGTTAGAGAAGCAGGATTTGATCCAAATAAAATTTTTGATGTATAAAATTAAATATTCTCTTTTTGTTTTTTACTTTTTAAAATAATATGGGCCTGATGAGATTTGAACTCACGACCTTCGGCTAGCTTAGTCCACTTAGAGTTTTTATTTTTTGTTTCTAAATGGGTCATATAAGACCGATGCTATAGCCAGGCTAAGCCACAGGCCCATTATTCTCTTTTGTTGTTAGGTTTAATTTAAAAGTTTTTGGTTTACAATAATAATCTTTTTATATGCTTCTAAATGCGTTGTTTTATGTTAATAGGGATTGTAGGCAAGCCATCGGTGGGGAAATCAACTTTTTTCAAAGCTAATACTTTGGTAGAAGTAGATATAGCAAATTATCCCTTTACAACAATAAAACCAAATAGGGCTGTAGGATTTGTAAGAATTAATTGTGTAGATAAAGAATTTAATAAACAATGTAATCCTAGAATGGGTTTTTGTATAGCTCATAATAGGTTTGTGCCAGTTGAATTATTAGATGTGGCGGGCTTAGTTCCTGGAGCACATGAAGGTAAGGGATTAGGAAATCAATTTTTAGATGATTTAAGACAAGCAGATGTTTTAGTTCATGTTGTAGATGCTTCTGGAAGTACAAATGAAAAAGGAGAGAATGTAAAACCATTAAGTTATGATCCTTGTAATGATATAAAATTCTTAGAAGATGAATTAGATTTGTGGATTTTAAGTTTAATTAAGAAAGGATGGGATAAATTTGTAAGACAACAATTACTTGAAAAATTAGAATTACATAGGGCAATTGCTAAACAATTAAGTGGTTTAGGTGTTACAGAAGATATTGCTGAGAATGTTTTAAAAAACTTTAATCAAGATATTAAAAATTGGAATGATAATGATTTACTTAATTTATCTAGAGCAATAAGAATGGGAACTAAGCCTTTAGTTATAGCGGCTAATAAAATAGATGTTCCTGGAGCAGATAAAAATTTAGAAAATATGAAAAATAAATTTCCTGATTATTTAATAATTCCCTGCAGTGCAGATTCTGAAGTTGCATTGAGAGAAGCGAATAAAGCTAATTTAATTAAATATATTCCTGGAGATAATAAATTTGAGGTTATTGGAAAATTAAATGGAAAACAGAATTTAGCTTTAAATTATATTCAAAAAAATATTTTGGATAAGTTTGGAAGTACAGGAGTACAAGAGGTATTAAATAAAGCAGTATTTGATTTACTAAAATATATAACAATATATCCTGGAGGAGTAAATAATTTGGTTGATAGTCAAGGCAGGGTATTACCAGATTGTTTTTTAATGAAAGAAGGAAGTACGGCTTTAGACTTTGCTTTTAAGTTACATACTGACTTTGGTAAACATTTTATTAGGGCTATAGATGTTAAGAAAAGACTAACTATAGGCAAAGATTATATTCTAAAGAATAATGATGTGATAGAAATCATTAGTGATAAATAAGGAAAGATTTAAATTTGTTTTTGTAGTCTACTCCTTATGATAAAAATAAGAAATTATATCTATAAAACTTTTTTAGCGGCCTCCTTGGCAGGTATATTATCTACTTGTAGTAGTGAAGAATTAAGGGGAATTCCTAGAAATGATTTTCCAGAACCACATGAACAATGTGTGAATTATGTAAATACTAGGGTTAAAAATACAGTTGCTACAAGAAGGCTTAATGATTTACCTGAGAATCTCGAACTTGAATGTGATAAACTTTTAGAGCAAGTTTTGTTAGAATATGAAACTTGTATTGCTAATGTTGCAGAAATAGAACTTTCTGATTGTTTTTATGCTTCAGCTAACTCTCCTGACGTGCCTTTAGATTCTCGTGTTTCAAGAATTAACTGCATCAAAAGTGCATTTTCTGAAGCTTTAGTTAGCGATACTTTTGATGTTGCTAAAGACATGGAAATTTCTTGTTTATATAAAAAATAATTTAAAGAAAAATTACCAGCTTTCTTGTAATAAAGTTGGTTTGAAATCTTCTGTAATACTATCAGAGACTACATAAGTTTTCAATGAATTTACACCTTCAATTTCTTTTATTTCTTTCAATAATGCACTTGAAGATTCAGGATTTTGTGCTTTTAATTCAGCTATAATATCATATTCCCCATATACCAGATGAACTTTGTTTACGTTTTTCCCACCAATAGTCTTTACTTTTTTTATAACTTGGTTTAATTTACTTTGGTTTACCCCTAATAATGCAAATACTAACACTTTTCTACCCTCCATATATCTATTTTTACTCTGATTGAAGAGGAGTTAGGTTTATATATAAGTCTAACCTATAGAAAAAATATAAAATATATATACTATAAGATTGAAATATGGGTTATAGGAAAATAATTGGGTTTGGAGACAGCTCTTTTGTAGTTAGTTTACCTAAAGCTTGGGTTGTAAAGCACAATTTAAAGAAGGGTGATGTAATAAATGTAGAAGAGGATTCAGGGGATCTTAGGATTGGACCTGTTGTAAGAGAACAGAGCAAGACAGTTAAAGAAATTAATATTAATTTTGATGGAAATCTTAAAAAGTTAAATGCAGAACTTGCCTATGCGTATATAGACAATTATAGTCTAATAAATATTTTGGGTAAGGATTTATTTAATCATATAAAAGGTTTAAAAGAAACTCTGGATAATCTCGTTGCCTTAGAAATAATGCAGAAGACACCTACTAGGGTTGTATTAAAGGACTGTCTGCATATAGGGGATATTTCTATCTATGATAATTTAAGGAGATTAGATAGAATAGTCTTGTCTATGGCAGAAGATGTTAAGAATTATTTAATTGGAAAGGACAATGATGTCAGAGATAGTTTAGAACATAAAGAAAAGGATGTTACAAGACTTAGCAATTTGCTGTTTAAAGTCTTAAAAAGGAGTTTCAATCCAAATGATAGGGCTTTGTTAAAATTAGAACTAAATGATTTAATTTATTATTGGGAATTAGTTTTATTTGTAGAAAAAGTTGGAGATCAGTTAAAAAGAATGCCTAAACGTGTAAAATCTAGTGTACCTAATGAATTTGTTATTGTATTTGACAAAGCAATGAATCAGTATACAGAAGCAATGAAATCTAATTTTACTATTGACTATAATACTGCAATTGAGGTAATAGTTCAAAAAAGAAATATATATGATGAAGCTGATTCATTTGGAACTAAGAATCACAATTATGGGATAGGTATGGAGAATGTTAAAAATATAAATTCTGCTGCTGGTAATCTAGCTAAGGCCTTGTTGAAATTGAAGTTAGTGAAACGTTGAGATAAAAGTAGCTTTAAGAACTACTTTATTTCTTTATTCATTTATGCTTTCTTTTGCTTTGTCTACGTCTTTGTAGCAAACTTTGCATAGATATGTATAAAGTCCTTCTTCTTTTAGTGTATATACTGCGTATACAACGCAGTAGTCGCATTTTTTTGCATTAGTTTCATTTACTGCCTTCATGATATTTTAATGTTAAAGAAAGATATAAAGTTTTCTCTTTATTTTCTCTGCATAACGAAAAAGATATGATCTTTTTGGAATGGATCAAGTTCTCTTTTATCTATTATTCTGAATTTTTCTTTTAATTTGTCTTCTACTTCTTTGTATATCTTTTGTGGATTTTTAGTTACGTCTATACTTCTCGCCTTTATTGCTAATAGTGTATAACCTTTAGGTTTTAAGAATTGTAGATTTTTGAATAATATTTCAACTTGATTTTTTTGCGCAATGTCCTGGTAGATTACATCTACCTGGCTTATTCTATTTTTATATAAGTCTGGTTTGTTTGCATCTGCCAATAATGGAATCATATTTTCTCTTTCTTCACAAATTAAAAGCAGGTCTCTTACAACTCTTGGAGCGAAGTCTATACAGAATACTAAACCTTTTTCTCTTACTATATCTGAAACATAAGTTGGGGTGTAGCCATGAGAAGCACCTAAATAAAGCACTTTATCATTTTCATTTATTGGGATTAGAGAGATCTTTTTAACTATTGCAGATCCTAATTTAGAATGGCCTGGATTAAATTCTCTATATTCTTGGTTATTATCTTTAAATAATCTTTCATTAAAAAAAGATTTACCAGGAGTAAAGTTTTTAGTTACTAATTGTTTTCTATTCCTTTGCTGAATGAAATAGACGCCTTTACAAATTGAAGAAATTATTTCCATTTAATTATAGTTATTATAAATTCTTATAAGGTTTACTATTTACTTTTTTAATTTTGGGATTATTATTTCTTGTACTATTTTTTCAGTAGTTTCTGTTATTCTCCTGTCTAATTCTGCAAATATCCCTTCTGCATTATAATCCAAATCTGTGCTTGTATCTATGAACCTTGTTTCCCCATTGAATGCTTGCTTTTTAATATTTGTTAATCCTCCAGTTGAATATCCTGCTATTTTTTTATAAGCTTCTATTTCACGTTTCATTCTGTCTGGGAAGTTTTTCCCAAGTGAACTTACTAATTCTTCGCCTCTAGATTCAGCTGAATCTTTCCTTTCTCTAATTATTCTTTCTAATGCTTCTTGACCATCACATGTAAATATTAAAGTTAAATCTTGGTTTATGTATCCTGGTGGGGCGTATCCTGGTGGGGCATTTTCATCTCCTCTAAGTTGATGAGCTACTGCTTCTGGAGGAATGCCTCTTAAATATTGTTTTATTAAAGTGTCTGGAACTGTAGCACGGGTTAATAATACTACTCCTCTTTTGTTTGTTCTTCCTCCATCTCTTAAATCTTTAAGAACTCTTCTTTCTAATGCTGAAGCTGCTTCTGCCCTTAGAGCATTTACTACATCATACCATTTTGTTTCTTCATTTGTTAAATATCTTCTTCTTGTTTCAGTATATTGTGGATCTGAATCTTGTGAAGCTCTGCAAGCAGTTACATCATAACCTTCTCTTTGTAAGCTTGCATATGCATATTTAGCAAAAGTAGATTTGCCCGCGCCTTTAATACCTGAAATAACTACGAAATAATTATCTCTTCTCAATTTTTCGTTATCTTGTTGTCTAGAAAGGAAGTCTAATTTCTCTAAAGTTTTTTTTACTGCTTTTACATTTGGTTCAAATAATCTTGGTTGTCCTAGGTGGCGCTTTTTAACCATTAATCTTCCTCCTCTGGGATATTCTGTTACTCTTTCCGCTAGTTTCATTTTGATTTTTTCTTTTATTATTATTTATATACATTTGTCTCATTAGCTTTAAACCTCTTAAATACTTAAAAAGCTTTCTATTTTGTTGTTACTATACAGTTGTTTGTTTTTACTGTTGTTTTGAAAAATAATCAATTTTAACAGCTTTAGATATTTCACTTGCTAATTTTCTAGCAGTTTTACCTTTATCATCTAAACTTGCCTTAGAAATGTCTGGATGCGAAAATATTACCCCAAACTTTGGAGGTTTTGCATTTGTTTTTAGATGTCTGAATAAGGCTTTTTCTGCTCCTA
>CAYNBR010000042.1:0-9319 GCA_964395935.1 Candidatus Woesearchaeota archaeon | reverse complement strand
ATATTTCCAAAAGGAGTAAATCCACCTTTAAATGTAAATGTATTTGCGAGAAGATTTAACAGTTTTATTTTAAATGATGATGGAGTGTTAATACCTGTAACAGTAACAATGCAGGTTTGGTAAAATGGATAAAAAAGGATTTTTAAAGATATTGGAAGCAATAATAGCGATAATTATAGTATTTGGATTTGTAATTTTTTTATTACCAAAAACTGAGAGAAATACTGGAAAAGTTCCTATAGATTTGGAGTTAATAGCTAAAACAATTTTAGATGATGCACAGCTTGATCCTGATTTTAGAAAATGTGTTTTAGGAGGCACTCTCTCTATTAAATATCCGAAATGCATCAGAAATGAAGTTAATGATATAGCTGGAACTGGGAATATTTGGGTACATGCTGAGAAAATATGTGAAGTTGTAGAAATTCCTTCAGATATAGGGCAGTATACAGAACAAAATTGCAAGTATTTATGTGAAGGAAAATCCGAATGTAACGATGACGGAACAGGATTTGCAAATGACAATGAGTTTATTCAGAAAGCATTACCACCAAACAGAGATGTGTATACTAAGAGCGTAATCATAGCTTATCCAGATGTTACAGTAAATCCTCCTGATCCATTAAGTCCAACTAAAACAAAGCAATTAAAATTATACTTCTGGTCTAAGTAATTAAAATTATATTACCAATTAATTTGTAAATGTGTTTTTAATAACAACACCTAAGCCAGTAAAGTCTTTTACATTTTCTGTAATTATTTTATTTACACCATTTTCTCTAAGTGTTTCTACAATTAATGAAGCCTATCTCTTGTTTTATATTTTAATTTGCCCATATCTTTACATTCATGCAGCAATTTTATACAAACATCAAAATAATTTCTTTTTCTGCCCCACTCAAGCATCGCTTCAGTTAAAGCTTTTCCAAGTGTTCCTTTTTTCTTTCCATAAATTTTATAGACTTTTTTTCTGAAAATGTCTTCTGTGTTATCATCAATATTTGCTGTGATTGCTACCATAGATTAATTTAGATATGCAAATAGTTCAATGTTTCGTTTTGTATTTAAAATATTAAGTATATCAATAAATAACCAAATAGACAACCAGCTGTTAAGAATGGCATTGCTGGATAAAACTTTTTATTTTTAGCAACTAAAAACAGTATGAATAAAGCTACAGCAGTAGATAAAGAAACGATTAATGCTGGCATTAAACCATATAATTTAAAGATGACTCCTGAGAATAATAGAGTAAAGCCTATATCTCCTCCCCCTAAAATTGCATTTGAAGTTTCAGTTTTAACTTTTTTAGTATAAATTTGTTTTCCTATTGGTTTAGGAACTTCTTTTCTTTTATAGGGAATAAATAAACCTGCAAAAATATTAGATTCTGCCTGGAATTTAGCCATAGAAACCATATGTTTTGTTTTCCATACTGCAATCATATCATAAATTGAAATTAAAAATAGTAAAACTATAACTGAAAAAATATTTAATACTGGAACAAAAATAGCTGCTAAACCGCCATAAATAAATATTTCTGTAAAATTATGAATGTAAATATTTGGTTTAAATGTTTTCCATAAACCTAAGATTAAAGCTAGAACTAAAGCAATTTTTTCTATCATAAATGCACTAAATGAAATTGATAAAGTTATAAATACGCTGAAGAAAAACCATATTTTCCAAATTTTAAATGCTCTAAATCTTATCAATACTAAAGCTAGAACTGTTGCTACTATTATTGTTATAAATATAGGAATGTAAGAAGTATTTTCTTTAAATTCTGGCTTTTCTATGTTTAATGGTAGTTGAGATTCTTTTGGCAAGTAATGTTTTATTACATATAGACCTATCAAATGAGCAGATAAGAATAAGGCTATTAAAAATAATGTTATGTTTAAGTTATGTTTCATAAAATAATTTTACTTTCAAGGTGTATTTAATTGTTTCTAATTAAAATTCAAAATCAACATATTCGCCTAATTTATCATCTGAACTTACTATATAATTTAGAAATTATCTTCTTGATGGATTATAACCATCTGGAATACTTACACCAACAACTTGCTCAAGTAATTCTTTTGATTTAGGTAATCTAGTCAAAGCTTCAGTATCAGAACTAATTAAATCAACTCTTTTTCTTTCAAGCTTTCTTGTTTCTGGATTTAAGACATAAACATCATGATATGCAGCAAAAGCTCCGCTAGTTCCGAAAGTTTGATATTCTCTAATTGTAAGTGATGGTTTACCTTCGATTGATTCACGAGATACAAATGGCTGATCAAATCTATAATGTATTTCTGCAATATGACCATCTTGTATCGTGCCTTTGTCAGCTGTTAATAATCTAAATTCTTGTTTCGCATAAGGGCCGCCTACGAATTGTGAAGGTGTGCCATATAAAATGTGAACTTTATCTTCTTCTTCTATAGCATGTCCGTGAACAAATTTAGATTTTGATCTACCATATGCAACTACTTCTTCATCATCAACCAATGCAAAACCTCTTGGCGTTCTAACTAAATCTCCTTCTTCAGTTTCATATGTAAATTCGGGATTTCCAAATCTAGATCTTACACTTCTTCCTATTAATGAAGAACCTAAACTTCCATGAGTATCCCTTACTGCATCTGATAATTCAATACTTTTATTTCTTCTTCTGTTTTCTATCCCCCTCATGAAATTTCTTAAATCTCCATCAAAACCTCTTGGATTATTGGTATCACTTTCTGCTAAACCTCTTTCAACGTAAACAAATGTTAAACCAAATCCGGCTACTATTGAAGCTATAACTGCAACTGTTGCGCCCATTCCAAAACCCCATGCGCCAATCTTATAGAACGTCTCACCAACGGCAGGATTATTTATTGTATGACCTAACTTTTCTGTTAGCCCTTGCAAGTCTACATTTTTATGTATTCCTGAAACTACTCCTGACGTTAACAATAAAGGTGACATAAGAAATGTAGGAACTGCTAATGTATTTGCAACTCCTCTTGTAACTTTTCCTAATTTTGAATTTTCTAATTGATATTGATTTGTGTCTGTCATTTTATTCTACCATACCTAAAGCTTTATAAGTCTTATTATTTTTTAACTTCTGTACAGTAATAACATACCGTAAGCTTTATATAGACTTTGGTACTATTTAGCATTTATAGGATCAACAAATATGATGGTTAATGAAGAGTTATTGAAGAAGCTTAGAAGTGCTTTTAATTTAAATATTTATGAAGCTAAGATTTGGATAGCTTTACTAAGTAAAGGAGTAGCTACAGCTGGTGAATTATCAGATATGAGCAATGTTCCTAGAAGCAGGAGTTATGATGTTCTTGAAAATTTAGAGAAGAAAGGTTATATTATAATGAAATTGGGAAGACCTATAAAATACATTGCTGTTTCTCCATCAGAGATTGTTAAGAGAGTTAAAAAAGAAATGGAAAATAAAGCTTTAAGAGAAATTAAAATGTTAGAAGACGTTCAAAAAACTGATGTTTATGATGAATTAAGTTTAATGTTTAAGAATGGGATAGAACATGTTGATCCTACAACTATTTCTGGAAGTTTTAAAGGGAGAAGTCACATTTACGACCATGCTTTAGAAATGTTAACTAATGCTAAAACTAATGTTTTAATTGTTACTTCAAGTGATGGATTAGTAAGAAAATTAGAATATATGAAAAGTACTTTTAGAAAACTTAAACAACAAAAAGTAGATATTAGAATTGCTGCACCCTTGAAAACTGATAGTGCTAAAGAAGCTGCTAAAGAATTGAGTGAAGTTGCTAGAATTTACGATATTAATTTAAATGCAAGATTTATATTAGTGGATGATAAAGAATTAATGTTTATGGTTAAAGAAGATAAAAACTTACATGAAAGTTCAGATGTAGGTATATGGGTTTCAACTCCATTCTTTGCTTTAGCTTTAAGAGAAATGTTTGAGAATGCTGTTTTGAATAAGAAATAAAATGACAAAAATAGTATTAGTTGATGGTCAAGGAACTTTGAGAACAGCAACAAAAGCAGCGCTTACTGAAGCAGGATATCGAGTATTTGACACACATCTTGGTGTTCAAGCCTTACACGAAGTAGAAACTGATATGAACCCTACTGATTTACTTATAACCGAACTTACTAAGCAGAAAATGCTGAACGGGTATGAATTAATAAAAAATTTAGAAAGAATAGGCTATGATGGTCCTGTTATTGTTAGATCAAATCAAATATTTAATCCTGAAAGAGTTTTGGCATTCTATGATCCTGATAAAATACATGTAGTTAGCAAAAGTGATGTACCAATAGAAGGGCTTGCTGCAAGAGTAAGGAAAATATTGGGAAGATGAATAATTAAAGCTAGTTTTAAATATCTTTCTAGTCTAGTAAAAGTTTCATGGAAGATGAAAGAAAACCCAATCAAGAAATAGAACCAGATAAAGAATGGTATACTAAAAATGATGTATGGAAACATAAATTGCTTGGCCCACATTCTAATAGAATTGAAAGTTTTGCAAGAAGAACGTATTGTAAAGGTAGTTTTCCCCTGCTGGAATTGGACAGGGAAGGAAACATAAGTAAAAGTTCTTTATTAAAATTAAAGGAAAGATTAAGAGGAGAAGTAATATTAGCCGGCTTAAGAAGAGAATTAGGCTTAGGTGAAAAGGACCCACTTTGGAATAATTATGGAGCAATATTGCATAAATATATTGAAAACGTCTTTCCTATGCCACGAAAAGGATACACTCCCCTATATGTTTTAAAAGAAGGTACAAAGCTAGAAGATTTGAAACGAGAGTTACAAGATGCCACACAAAAATCTAAGCCTATTGTTCCACAAAAAAGTTTAGCAAAACCAGTAACAGATAATTCTAATTTTTTAGTAAGGTTAGTTCTAGAATTAGCAAAAGATTTGTCATTTGAATTGGCTTCTGGAATTGAAAGCAGGATTGCAGGAGAAACAAAATATACGGGGCAGAAAATAATTACTGAAGATTTATACAATAGAGATCAATTACTTGTCGATAGTCCTGAAAGATTACCAGATACTCCAATAGCTCCTGATGAGTATGCAAAAAATAATGGAATACCTGAAGCAGTTTTACCAAGTAATGGAAAAGATCCAGATGACTTAGAATTGAATTTAGTTTTAGGTACAGGAAAGAAAGTATCTTATTTACTGGGCAAGGCAGTTATAACTAGATATTGTAGAAATGAAGGTTTAGATCAAGCACAATTTATGGATGAACTCGGCGCACTAAAAAACAGTTTAGCTGCAGCATTAGGAAGTCGAGATTTAAAACCAGAAATGAAGATAAGAACAAAGTTATATGGATTTACAATTAGAGATGGAAAAATAACAAGTATAATTTAATTACATAGCTTCCAATCTTTTTATTCTTTCTTCTATTGGCGGATGTGTGCTAAATAATGAACTTGCATTTTTGAAAGGATTACTAATATACAGAGGTGCGACTGCTTTATTTGCTAATTTAGTTTTAGTAACTTCATGATTTTTAATTTTCTTTAAAGCATTTGCTAAACCCTCTGGATATCTTGTGAGCATTGTTCCTGAAGCATCTGCTAAAAATTCTCTTTTTCTAGAAACTGCTAAAGTAATTAATTGTGCAAATATTGGACTTAAAATTGCAAATGCTAAAGCAACTACAATTAATATTATATTTAAATTTCCACTTCCTCTGTCGTTATCTTTTCTTACTCCAGAGAAAAACATTGCTCTAATCATAAAATCAGCCAATAAAACTATGGCTCCAACTAATACTGTTGTTAACATCATATATCTTACATCATAATTTTGTATATGGCTTATTTCATGTGCTAATACTCCTTCTAATTCCTGTCTGTTCATTATTTTTAGTAAGCCTGTTGTTACAGTTACAGAAGCATGTTTGGGATCTCGGCCAGTTGCAAATGCATTTGGATTTGGATCATCAATAACATAAACCTTAGGCATGGGCATTCCAGATGCTAAACTTAAGCCTTCTACTGTGTTCCATAAATAAGGATATTCTTTCTTGGTAACTTCTCTTGCACCTACACTACTTAAAATTAAGTTATCTCCTGAAAAATATCCAAATAAAGAATAGATTATACCTACTATGACAGCTAATACAATTCCTATTGTCGGTGTTAAGAACAATAAACCTATGATATAGCCTAGAATAATTATGAAACAGATTACTAAGAATATTAAAAATACTGATCTTCTTTTATTACTTTCTATGTGTTCGTAAAAAGTTACTCTTTCTGCCATAATTATTAGAATGATAAACTAATATTAAAACTTAACTTTAACGTTTTCTCTTTCTACACCTTCAGTTTTAAAGAATTCTTTAGGTGTAAAATTTAAAATTTTAGCTATGACATTACTTGGAAAAACTTCTAATTTAGTATTGAATGTTAATATTGTATCGTTATAAAACTGCCTTGCATATGCTATCTTACTTTCTGTTCCGCTTAACTCTTCTTGTAATTGCATAAAGTTTTCATTTGCCATTAATTTAGGATAGCTTTCAGAAACTGCAAATATTGTCTTTAAAGCTCCCTCAAGCATATTTTCTGCTTTAGCTTTTGAAGCTGGCCCAGTTGCACCCATAAATGCAGTTCTTGCTTTAGTAACTTCTGTTAAAGTATCTTTTTCATGTTTCATATAACCTTTTACAGTTTCTATTAAGTTAGGAATTAAGTCAAATCTTCTTTTTAATTGAACATCTATTTGTGACCAAGCATTATCTGCTCTATTTCTTAGTCTTATGAATGAGTTAAAAGTTAAAATAATCCATAATACTACTATTACAACTATAATAATTAATGCCCATAACCAAGCTTGCATATAAAATCATAATAATATTATCTATTTAAAGCTTGTGATAGTTAATTCATAAAAATTCTTTTCTTCCTTATTGTCTATATAAAAATATATTTTTTGAATAAATTTGTTAAACAATTCTAACTATTAGGATCTGGTCCTGCCCTTGCAGGTCTTCTTTGCAGTTCTACAGAAACTTCAAAATTACAGCCTCTTCCGTCTTGTCCGGGATTTCCTCTTGTAGTAATTTCTTTACATAGTCTAGTGTTAACATCAGTAATAGATTTACTGGCAGATAATGTTGAACATGATTTTCCCTGCTCTTCTCTTGGATAAATTATTCTTTCATCAGGACCACTTGGTCTTTTGTTAACTACAGATTGAGGCGGACCTAATGAATTAGATTGACTCCCTTATACTAAAGAAAAAGAATAAACAGTTCAATGTTAGAAAGAAATAATAATGTATCTTTGCAGGTTAAGAAAACTTTAGAAGAATTAGATATTGGAATTAAAGAAATGGAATATGCTAAAAGAGAGTTGAAGATTAAGAACGATAGATATGATATAACCTATAAGTAGTAAAAAGGCAAAGATTTATAAACTTTAGAGTTCAAGATTATATTATGAAAATTAGAAGTTATATTAATATCGGCCTTTTAGGATTAGGTTTGCAAAATTGTAATATAGAAAAAGTTGATTTGCAAAATCCACAATGCATGACTTCTACAGATTTCTATCAAAAAGGGATGAATGAAGGTGAAGAATTATGTTTAGAAGGCACATTGGATGCTTTTTATCATGGGAATGAATTTAATTTGGTTATTAGAGATAAAAGTGGTGAAGTACATCTAAAAACAGATCCCAACACCTATAAAAATATAGTAGAAAGGGGCGGGAGTTTAGGAAAAAGAATCAGAGTTAATGGAAAATATTATTATGACAAAGATTCCAAAGCAGACGCACTTTACAAAAATAAATTAGATATTTCAGATAAGATAGAATTCTTAGATTAAATACCTGGTCCAGGATCTGGTCCTGCTTTTACAGGCTTTCTTTTCAGTTCTATTGGTATATCAAAATTACAACCTCTGCCATCTTGTCCTGGATTTCCTTTTTGTGTTAATTCCTCGCACATTCTTGTATTAATTGATCCTAATACTCCGTTGGCTGATAATGTGGTGCATTTTTCAGAATTATCTGGATTTGGATAAATAATATGTTCTGTAATTGGTGATTTATCCGGAGATATTTTTTGAGTTCCTAAAGTTATAGGCTGGCTGTTATATACTGAAGTTGAAAGTATACACTTCATCCTTGCCAAATTTCTTTTATCCGAAGCAGAACAGGGATTTCCGTTTTCTTCTCCAGATCTTCCTTTTTCTCCTTCCTTTTCTTTATTCTGTTCTTGATCTTCTTTCTTTTGCTCTTCTAATGCCTTTTGTTTTTGTTCTTCTAATTTCTGGCTTTGCGTTGTTTCACCAAGACAATTATTGCCGCCCCTACATTCAAACCAAACAATACTTCCCTCTTTATCTCTTTTTAATATGAAATCATATTCCTTGGGATTTTCTGGATTAACGTCCCTACCACATCTTCCTACGCATATCTCTTGACCAGTAGCTGTATCCTTAAAGGTATAAGTATCGCCACCACTTCTAGAATCAAAGATTATATGCCCGTATTCATTAAATGAACAAGATCCTTCTGGACATCTTGTTTTGGCATCTTTTATTTGTTCATCAATTTTTTCTCCATCGACATTTTCATTGTCTGCCCATGGATTTTCTGGACTAGATAATCTGTCTCCACTTGTAATATGTGTTACACCATCCTTATCTTTGCTATAACAAAATTTGCCTTTACAGACTTTCTCTCCGATTTTTAATTTAGTTATGTCTGTATCAGCCACATATGACCTGAAACATCTTTCATCTGGATTTTTATTTGCTAATGAAAATTTTATATCTTTATTTTTTTCATCAACCTTAGGATCTGAAAAACATTTTAAAGCTGCTGGATTTTTATTTGCTGTAGCAGTTCTTTTAGCAAGTTCATCTACAGGATCCTGAAATTTACATTTGCTGTCTTTAACATTTGGTAAAAAATCTTCTAATTTTCCATTCTTTGAATCATCCTCGTTATTTAATGTACCTTTTTTCCTTCCCAGTTTTTCACATAATTTTTCAGCAACACTACCTGCAGTTTTTCCATAAAGCATAATAGAATTAGGATTCATAAATGAATATCCCGGCAATATTTTACTTTGTTGACTTGAAAAACTAGTTTCTAAAAATGTAGATCTTAACTGTTCTGGTGAAGAAAGGCCAAGACTTTTATATAATGCTTCTCTAGCTTTTGGATCTCCAGCTAAAAACTGTGACGGGTCACAAACTAAATCTTTATTGCATATAAATTCTGTTTTTGCTGAATCTGATAAGCTGCATTTACCCAATCCCCTCATATTTTTATCAAAAAAGTTTTTTAATTT
>CAYNBR010000041.1:0-9766 GCA_964395935.1 Candidatus Woesearchaeota archaeon | reverse complement strand
TTGTTGAGTATTTATGATAAATCTGAAATTGAAGGAATGTTAAATGCAATTTATATAGATAAAGAAAAATTAAGTTTAAGCAAGATAATAAATGAAGCTGAAGCATTGAATTCTTATTTGAAAGGTTTAGTTAAAGATTTGGCATTTTATTCAGATAATATAGATGATTCACAAAGAAAGATAGATGCTTCTGCAGGAATTTCTACTAAAATAAAACATATAATAATTCATGGTTTAGAATTAAAAGGATTATTAGGAACTGTTGAAGATGATTATTATAGTTTAATTATTAATCAATTGAAAAAAATTAATGAGAAATTGAATAAAGAAGATATTACTAAAATCATTGAGAAATTAGATGAAGATAAAGACTTATTATTAGACTTAGAAGCAGATTTAGCTAAATTTGTTGTCTATGATTACAAATTAAATGCTGAAAGAAATGATGATTACATTAATGCAATAGATGAAGTGGTTAAAGATAAAAGTTTATTGAATGATGTGGATAGTGTTATGAGTAAAATTGCACAAAGAATAACAAATAATTCTACGGGATTAAGAGTTAAGATTGAAAGAAATAATGTTGTAGAGAAAGTTAGAGGACTTATTTAATAAAAAGACTTATATACATTCTTGTTTTTAGAATATTATGTTAAATAAGAAAGATTTTGATGATATAAGAAATGAATTAAAAAAATTTGAAGTTAAAAGAGAAGAAACAATAACAACTTCTAGAGATATAATAACTTTATCTAAACAAATAATATATTCAGTTCATAGATCTGATTTGATTAATGCTGAGAAATTAATAAAAGAAATTGTAAATAAGTTAAAATTATTAGATAAAGAAAAGAATTATGATACAGATATAGCTAATGTTGCTTTTCAAGAATATGTAGAAGCTATTGTGTTTTTTGAATTTGTTAAAAATAATAAAATACCTTCATATAAACAATTGAAAGTAACTATTGAACAATATCTTGGGGGGCTAGCAGATTTAACTGGAGAATTGGGAAGAAAAGCTGTACATGATATTACTCAAGGTAATGTAAATACTGTATTAAAAATAAAAGATGTTGTTGAAGATATTTATGGAGAATTTTTGAAATTTGATTTAAGAAATGGTGAATTGAGAAAGAAATATGATTCTATAAAATGGAATTTAAGCAAGTTAGAAGATTTAGCTTTGAATTTAAAATTGGGTAATAGAATCTAAAAAAGAATATAATTATTTATAGTATTTCAAGCCTTTTCTAAAGTCATGATTCAGGAAATTATTGAAATCATCTTTTAAAAAACCACCAGCTTTTAGCATCGCGTTCGGTTCTTTATATTCAGAGCCTGATAATAGTGCAGCTAATTTCTTATATTCTAAAGAAGAATCAGAATATGGGCTGTGTAAAGTTATTGGTTTTACTCTACTTAAAGCTTCTAAAAATTTAACATTATCATTTAATGCAGCTATAACTGGAACTCCAGATATTTTTTCCATCTCATTTTTTGTAATTTCATATTTTTTATTCCTAATTTTATTTAAAATTATTCCATTTATTTTCATACCTTTTTCTTTAGCTACTTTAATAGCTCTTAAAGTAGTAGACAAAGTTGGTAAATCAGGACTAGAAACAACATATAATTCATCTGATGCAGTAATTGTGGCTAAAATCTCATTATTTAATGTTGGAGAAGAATCTAGCAAAATATAATCATAGTGTCTTCTTAACTCATTTAATTTAGTTTTTAATTTTAAATGATTAGTTTCTGCACTTGTTAATGAAGAAGGAATGAAATCAAAACCGAAATCATGTTCATGTATTGCTTTACTAACATGTGTTTTATCATTCAATACTTCATGTAATGTTGCTTTATGATTTACTGAACCTAAATGTAAACCAATATGGGGAGAGGAAAAATTAGCGTCTACAACTAAAACTTTCTTTCCATAATCTTGTGCTAAACTTGTAGCTAAATTAACAACTGTTGTTGTTTTACCAACGCCGCCTTTAATTGCGATTATTCCTATAACTTTACATTTATTCAAATCCATACACCCCTTTAATATTTTTAATTATTGAATCTTGATCCATAGGACTTATTTTTTTAAAATCTTGTGCAGAATAAGATGGTTGCTCTTCAACGTTTCTTTCAACTTTCTTTTTTGTATTCACTTTTTTCACCTTTTTACTGTTCTTTTTAATCCTTTCAAGATTTATTAATGTTACTAATGGCTTTTTTAAAGCCTTATTGTGTTTTAATTTTGTATCTTTTTTTGCTACTGCTTTAACTGGAGATTCAACTTCATTTGTTTTTGCAAAAGCAGTTCTAATTATTCTTTGCTTATCATATCCTTTTGGAAGATCATCTAAGATTGTTCTTTCTGTTGAATAACCTAATGGCATTTCTTCAAATGACTGAACTAATTTTGCTCTTTCTAAATGATTGCCTAAACAATACATAATTGCTTCTTTTGTCGAACATTCTAATATGTCATCTGCTAATAGTTTATCTTGATAAACATCTTTAACCCAATTATAAAAATCATTTTTTGATTCATTCACATGATAATTGAAAGTATCTTCATCCATAGATTTTAATTCTGAATGTAATTGTTTAATATTTTTAAGTTCTTTTCCATTTGCTAAATAAAATTTATGTTGCTCTGCCACGTCTTTTAATATCTCCTTTCCCATTTTATCTCTTTGCTAATTTTTTTATTAACTTATCTAATTTGTTATTGAAATGTCTTTGTAAAGTTAATTCTGTTTCTAATTTTGAATGGAATTTTTTTAATTCTTCTGCTAATGAGTTTTCATGAAAGATATCTTTAGTCCATGAACTAAAATCATTTCTAAATTCATCAACATGGTGATTGAAAACTTCTTGAGGCATTAATTCTAGTCCTTGAGTTAATTCTTTTAAATCTCTTAATTTTTTACCATTTGAAAGAATAAAGTGATGTTCTTCTGGAGCTTGGCCATATACTTCTTTTCTTATCCAGACTTCTGTTTCTGGCAATGATACTTTCTTAGAAGTACTCCTCTTTTTCACCACTGATCACCTCTTGTTTTTTAAGTCTTATTTCGATGTCATTTAGTACGTTCATAAAAGCTATGAATCCATCATATGGATTTTCATAGGGGTTAAAATATTTATGAACATCTCCATCATTAAACCACTTTATACACATATAGTAAAAGTGATCGCTTGTCTGGAGTTTTCTCCATGAATCTAATAAATTATTATTGTTACTACCCTTTATAAGTTTTTCTACAGAATAAAGTCGCTGTAATGCTTCTCTCTGCATACTGTTCCCGAGCCAAGCTGAGACATCTCTTTCCATATCTGCCCATGAAATTAAATTTGGAATATCTAAGGAATCTTTTGGTTCATAAGTTTTAATTAATTCTGAAGGTGTTTTGAAATTATTATCTTTATTTTTTAATAATTCTTGCGGGAGTTTAGAAATAAAATCGAAAATTCCAGTTTCATGCCATTGATGTTCACCTAAAGTTTCATAATCCATAAATAAATTTATGCACTCTCCGGTTCCGTTTACAGAATTAATCCATTTAGCATATTTTTCAACTGTTAAAGGCCATTCTTCCCAAGATCTCTCGCTAAATCTAAAAGCAATGTCATCACTTAATTTATAATTCTTTAATAATAGTTTTATATTGGAATTTATTGGTTTGTAGATGTAATTTGGAGATCGCCAAGATAAATGTTTATTCCATCCTTCTGCTAAAATCCCTTTGTAGCCTAGATCTTCTATGAATTTAGCAATTTCATTATTGTAAATTAATTCTGTGTTTCTGAAAACTTCTGGTTTTACATTAAATAATTCTTTAATTTTTGATTTGTGTAAATTAATTTGTTCTATAAATTCAGGTTTAGAATATAAATAAGACAATGAATGGTAATAAGTTTCTGATAATAATTCTACCTGCTTTGTGTCTACTAATTTTTGAAATGAAGTTATAACTTCAGGATAATATTTTTCAAATTGTTCTAAGGCTGTTCCTGAAATAGAGTAACTTATTTTAAATTCCGGATGTTTGTTTAATAATTCTAGCATTAATTTATTTGCAGGAAGATAACATTTATTTGCTACTTTTCTTAGAATAGCTTCGTTATTCAATTTTAA
Source organism: Candidatus Woesearchaeota archaeon (assembly GCA_964395935.1). Lineage (GTDB taxonomy): Archaea > Nanobdellota > Nanobdellia > SCGC-AAA011-G17 > GW2011-AR18 > CAYNBR01. The sequence goes on along the minus strand of CAYNBR010000041.1, from coordinate 5,622 downwards.
ATTACTTCTTTCTTCAAAATAATTATTGCTGTTACCAATATCAAAAATTGAGAATTTTCTTACTCTAAATGGCTGATGAACCTGGAAATAAAAACAAACACTTACCATTTTATTACTTCCTCGTATACTTTTATTGTTTTTTTACCAGTATCAATAATATTTAATTCATTTATTTCTTCTTCGCTATTTCTTCTTAATTCTTTTTTTAAACTATTATATCTTAAAACAGACACAATTTTATTTGTTAAATCATTTACATCCCAAAAATTTACTTTTAAACAATTATGAATTAATTCGCTTACTCCAGATTGATTAGAAACTATAACTGGAGTACCATTTTTTAAAGACTCTAGAGCAACTAAACCAAATGGTTCAGATACAGAGGGCATAACAAATAAATCTGCCATTTTGAAAGTTTTGGAAACTTCTTTTGGATTAAACCAGCCTGCAAAATTTACTTTATTGCTAATGCCTAGTTCAATTGACATATTAATAATTGTTGGAAGCATATCTCCAGAACCTACAATAATAAATCTCGTATTAGGACAGAAATCTAAAACTTTTTTAGCAGCTTTTATAAAATAATCTGGACCTTTCTGCGTTGTAATTCTGCCGACAAATAAAACTATTTTCTCATTGAAAGATTTCTTAGGAGCTTCTTGATAATAATCTTCATTTTCATGATCTATTGCCCAATGTATTACTGAAATTTTATTTTTATCTATGCCATATTTTTTAATTAAAGTTTCTTTTACTCTGTTGCTTATTGCTATAACTTTATCTGCAATTTTGAATCCTGCTTTTTCTATGTTGTATTCGTATTTATTTGGTTTTAAACTTGATCTATCAAATACAGTATTGTGGATATGGACAACTAATGGTTTTCCAGATGCATGTTTTGCATTTATTCCAGCAGGATAAGTCATCCAATCATGACAATGAATAACATCAAAATCTTTTTTTAATGATAAATCAATTCCTGCTTGGGCATATCTGATAACTTCATGGTATAAATCTGAACCGTATAAATATTTTAAATTCTCTTTTAGTTTTGAAGTATAAGAAGTAGAAGTCATATATTCTTCTAATAATGAAGGAACTAATTCTATTTTTAGATCTTTAATATTCTTTAAGCCTATTAAAGTTACGTATTCTGCTTTTTCATCTTTTGAATAAGGTATTACAAAAGTTATTTCGACACCATTTTTAGATAAGCCCTTTGTTAATAAATAACAAGCTGGACCTAAACCACCAGAACTATATGGTGGGAATTCCCAGCCAAACATTAAGACTTTCATTCTCTTTTTAGGAATCTCTCCTCCCGGGACTTCTTTAAATTTAGTAAATAAACCTTTCCAGAATTAGTTAATTCGAAGATTCTAACATACTTTGAACTTAATATTTCTTCTACTAACTTTTTCCCTATTAAGAATGTTAAATGTTTCTCAACAGTTCTCCAATTAATTCCAGAATCATTTGCTAACTGATTTATTGTTTTTTGATTTTCTAATAAAGTTATTAAAATTAAATTTCTTATTTCTTCAAATGTTCTTTTTTGTTCTCTTTCTGATTCTCCTAAGTCTAGTGGGATATAACATACTTTTTTTAATAAACTTGTTTCTTGTATCCAAATAGAAATACCAATAACTGCATTGTTTCTTAATATTGGGCTAGTTACAAAAATTAAATCTAAAACAATTCCAGATTTATTTTTTTTACATGTTCTAAAACTAAATTGTTGTTTTTCTTTTGCTTTCTCTAACGCATAATCTAATTCATATTTTGATTGATTTGAAATTATTGGAATATATTTATTTATTACTTCATTTGAATTATAGCCTAATAATCTTTCAGCTGAGTTATTCCAAAATAAAATTTTACCACTTAAATCTAAAGCAATAATCGCTTCGTTTATATCTTTTAGTATATCGAAAGCTAGTTCATTATTCAATTTATTCTCACCCCTATTTTAGATAAAACTTGGTATAAACAATTATTAGAATTTAAATTAATTTTAATGTTCATGACACCCCTATTTTACCAATAAGATTTATTAAATTACTAAGTATTTAAACATTTCTTTTAAACAGAGGTTCTAGCTATTTTAAACTTAGAATTTTGATTATCTTAGCAATAATATTTTTAATTACATAAATCCTTATATAACCTTATTTTTGAGTTTTAGAGGTGATATCTTGGAAACTATAAGAGATGTAAGAGACCTTGATTTAATACTCCTTCAAGGTATCTCGCCTGTACAAGCATTAAGGGAAAGTCCTGGAACATTTCGTTTTCCACTTTATGTTAGAAACTCTACTGGAGGTTTATCTCCTAAGGAAGCAGAAATTATATTTTCTTATAATGGTTCTGGACTTAACTTAGATATTTTTGTTGATGATGAGAAAGTAAATAGCAGTTCATTGCAATTAGATAATGCTGGTATTGCTGATTTGCTGATTAGAAGAAGTTTGAGTTTAAAAAATACTTTATTGCCAGATACTAGTGGAAAGTTGAAATTAGAGTCAGTTAATGGCTTAAATGTTAATCCTGGAAGAATAAACTTTGATACAAGCAATTTAGAATATCTTGGAAATGGTGTATTTTTACCCTTAGATATTCTTCAAATGGCTGGAGATTTTAGAAATAGTGTTAAGGCTGCAGAGTCTGCTGCTATTAGAATAGATTTAGGGCAAGTAAATCCTGGATTAAATTATTATCCAATTTTTCTAGATGATAATGAAGCTGTTAAGGCTGCTAAATTTTTTGCTAATTTAGAAAGAGAAGGATTGTATAGAGATGGAAAACTTGTATTTAAATCTAAAAATTATAATCTTAATGAACTACTTGATAGAGAAGAAGCAGTTGAAAGTGTTGGACATACTTCTGCTGAGCTTAGTTCTAGAGAAAGAGAGTTTAGAGAATTTACAGGGTTAGAAAAATCAAGAGGAGATTTTCATCCTGCTGTTGTTTTATATGCATTACGTATACCTAATGGAAGATATTTAACAAACCCAATTGATGCATTAAAATCTTTATTCTTGGATATGTCTGGACTTGAAAAAATGATTGCTTCTGGGATGGTCGAAAGGAAAACTGGAATAGTTAAGTCTAGCCTTATGAAATCTCAAGCACAATTTTATTATAAAGTTTGGCAATTGTTAATTAAGAGAGATTATAAAGTTCCTGCAGCGGGTGATATATTAGGAAATGTTTCTGAAACTGTAATAACAAAAGCAGATAAAATCCTAAAAATAGATTACAATGCAAGATTAATAGGAAGAGAATTTAGTTCTGCTGCTGTAAAAGAAAGAAGCGGAAGTAAATATTTAATGCCTGCAATTATCCCTGGAAAGTTTATGCCTAAATCTACAAATATACGATTACATAAGACAGGAGATAGGCTAGTTGCTTATACAGAAAGTGGTTTTGCTGGAGAATTTAATCTTGATGAAGAGTTTAAGTTTGGTGAAAAATTAATTGTAAAATATGAAGTTGGTGATGCTGGAATCAATGTAATTGGTGTTGAAAGTGCTGCAGAAGAACTAGATGAGGCTGCTGATATTGAATTACCAACTGCCCGAGATTCAGAATCTGCTAAAGCAGCTAGAGCACCAGGAATTGAGGCAGAAAGTGAAACTAGAACAACTTCTGAAATTACAAGATCAAATGAAGGCATTGGTAGAATTCAAGATATAAGATCTAGACATGATGTTCCCCTAGTTAGTAAACTACCAATTCTTAATCCTATGAGTGAAAAAAGAATTGAAACTTCTGCTGTGAAAGTTGAGAAAACTAAACCTGAAACTTCTGCTTTAGAGACTAGAATAAATGATGGGCTTGAAAAAATCCGTGGGAAAGATAAAATATCTATGAGAGTTGGTATTGCTCCTAGTGAATTTCATAAACACAGAGATGGATTAGTTGCTGCAGGATTAATCCATAAAGATCCCGCTGATGATTCTTGGTATACTAATCCAAAAAGTATTGATAGAATAAGAGAAAAATTGGGAGTTACTTCTGTAAAAGTAAATGTACAACCTTCGCAAAATGAAGTAAGACCAGGTTACACAAAATATAACATGAATTTACATATTCCATTAAAGGTTATTGTTTTTGAGATAATTGCAAGTTCGTATAAAGGTAATGATGATCCATTTAAACAAGTATTTGGTAGAGCCGCTAATGGACCACTTAAACAAAAATTATTGAAGGAAGAAGATAAAAAAGGAACCCTTTTATTTGTAAAAAAGGAAGATGCCAAGGCTTTTGCAGAATTATTCATAGGTGATGATAAATTTAATATGAGTAAAACTACAGTGGATGGTATTGCTGGACTTTATACGCTTGATTCTATGCCATTTAGTGAAGCTAGAAAGGAAAGAAGTGTAAATCTTGAAGATGTGCTAACTGATAATGGAAGAATTAGACCCCATTCTGAAGAATTTTTTGATTATAAATACAGGCTTGCAAAAGATTGCAGAGAATTACTTTTCTTATTTGATGGAAAACATCCAGTTGTAAGAAGATCAGATACTGGACAAATAAATATGAAAATTGCAGAATATCTGAGAAGTAATGAAAAAGATGACGGCAAGCCGGATAATCCAAATGACACTTTCAATGAGAAAGATGCAGCTTATTTAAAAATAACAGAACAGTTAATAACTGAAGGAAAAGTTACGCAAAGAACTAGCAGAAGAGAATTTGTTAGTTTACTAGAGTTGTATGCATTAGAAAAAAATAGGGCACATACACTTTACCCCTTTGCATTAACTATAGCAGAAATAAAAAGAAGAGAAGGTACAACATCATTACAATTGGATGCTGCTGTTGAAGTTTTACAAAGACATTTAGGGCATGATGAAACCAAAGCTTGGGATGTGTTACAAAAGGGTTTTAAAATTGAAGGTGTTACAATGTCAAGAGCAGAATTAATGACTTATGTTGCAAGAGAGAGATTTATTTCTGGAGATGAAAGGCCGTTATATACATAACATAAGATATTTAAATGAAATAATAGTTAAGAAATTATGCAGCAAGATAATAAAGGGATAACAGTAAAGAAATCTGTAGATTTTTCTGAATGGTATACTCAATTATTGCAAAAGGCAGATTTAATAGACTATTCAGATGTTTCTGGATGTTATGTTTTAAAACCTAAAAGTTATAATATTTGGGAGAAAATACAAGATTACTTTAATTCAAAAATAAAAAATGTTGGTGTAAAGAATTGTTACTTTCCATTATTTATTCCTGAATCTTTGTTAAATAAAGAAGCAAAACATGTAGAAGGATTTAAAGCAGAAGTAGCTTGGGTTACTCATGGCGGGGATACTAAGTTAGCTGAGAAATTAGCAGTAAGACCTACTTCTGAAACAATAATGTATAGCCATTATTCTAAATGGATTAGAAGCTATAAAGATTTACCCTTGAAATTAAATCAATGGTGTAATGTTGTTAGATGGGAATTTAAACATCCTACACCTTTTATTAGATCTAGAGAATTTTTATGGCAGGAGGGACATTGTGTTTATTCTTCATATAAAGAATTAGATAAAGAAACTTTACAATTCCTTAATATTTATGAAGACACTTATCAAGAATTATTAGCTATACCTGTAA
>CAYNBR010000040.1:3739-10052 GCA_964395935.1 Candidatus Woesearchaeota archaeon | reverse complement strand
TAGAATAGTATAAAACAGTTATGGTTAAAGCTAGAATACAACAATATTCAAAATTTAAGAAAGAAGTTACTTATGGTGGGTCTTCTTTAATTTATCAGTTAGCTAAAGATTCTGGTTTAGGAAATGTTGGTGTTGATTATGTAGAAATTAAACCAAATACTGAATTAAAAGAACATTATCATAACTATCCTAATGTTTTGATATTAATTTTAGAAGGTGAAGGAATTGCTTATTTAAATAATAAAGAATATAATGTTAAGAAAGGAGATGTAATTAATATTCCTCAAAAGACTTCACATGGTTTTAAAACTGGAAAAGAAAAATTAGTTTTCTTATCAATACAAACACCACCAATATATGGGAAAGATGTAGAAAAAGATACTTATTTTTTGGATAAATAATTCTCAACGATGAGGACAACCAGGCCAGCAACATGGACGGCGTTTTCCTTCTTTTATTTCATTAGTTAGTCTTTTGATATGTTGTTTCCTTGTTTCTTCTTTTTTTACAGAAGTAGTCCAACAAATCCACTCATTTCTTCCAAGGGGCGTAAGGTTATTCCATGCTTCTAGTACTGTTGAAGAAGATGTCAGAGTTTTTTTTAAGTCTGGAGGTATTTTGTGTACTGTTCCTGGAGCGATTTCTTTTTTTGGCATAATATTATTTAGATAATTAACTATTTATATTTTATGAACAATTTATTTAGTTATCCTTATAATCTTTTCTCTAATTTTATAATTATGCAACATGTAATTGGAGTCCATCACTTTGAGGAAAACCTACCAAAACTTGTAGAGTTAATTGAAAGAGAACATTCTGGGGCAAAATGTGTAATGCTTGAATTAGAACCTGACTGGAAAGAATTAAGGACGAAGTGGGAATTCCTCAATGAATCTTATTTCTATAGTTTAGCTTCTAAATTTGAAGATAATGGTACAGAGGTTATAGCCGGAGACACAGAATATTATCTTGTAATGCCAAATCTTCTTAAAAAAATAGAAGAACTGCGTATAAGATATTTGGAATCTAAAGAAGATAAACAAAGAATAATGAGGGAAGCAAAATTATTTTATTTATTTGGAAAATTAAGATTATATTTTAATATTAATAATCCTATAAAATCTAAAAGAAGAGATTCTGCATTCTTAAAAAGTTTTGATGAGACTAAACCAGATTTAACAATAGTTGGTTGCGCACATGCTGAATATATCAAAAAACATAGGCCTGCAGTAAATTATACTTATTTTAGGCATAGGTGCTTAGAATCAGATCTGACTGCACTTATTCATTATCCATTTATTGGCGGAGTAAAACCCGATAGAGAAATAATTGTAAGAATATAATAAGCATTTGAAAATGAATGCATCGACCGGGATTCGAACCCGGATCAAAAGCTCTCTTCTGATTGATTGGAAGGCTTATGCATGATATTTTAAAATATCTTTATGCTAGCCGTTACACCATCGATGCATAATTTTGATTACTAGGACATCAATTATAAATCTTTCGTTAACAAATTATATATTAGTTCTGCATAAAACTTAAAAATAGATTAATTATGGCTTTCTTATGAAAGTTGCAGTTGTTGGGTTGGGTTTTGTTGGGGCACCATTAGCAGCAGTTACAGCAAGATCTGGACACCAGGTTGTTGGTTATGATGTAGATGAAGATAGAATAGCTGCTTTTAATTCTTTAGACAAAAGAAGAATAGAAAGTTATGTAAATGAACCTTTATTATTTGATGAAATTTCTAGAAGTCATGGAAGACATCTTTTATTTAGTTCTGATATAAATGAAGCAGTTATTGGTGCTCAGGCTGTTTTTTTATGTGTTGGAACCCCAACAGTAAATGGAAAAACTGATTTGAGTATATATCGTAAAGCTGCAGAAGATGTTGTAGCAGCACTAAGGGAAGGAAATGGTCCTTTGCACAGGAGAGTTGCAATAACTAAGAGTACTGTTCCAATAGGCACTTCTAGAATGCTTGAGCAAATTTTAAAAGATGCTGAGGCTTTAGAAGTTGGAGTTGTTTCTAATCCTGAATTTTTACCTGAAGGTGAGGCTATGGAAAGATCTATACATCCTGATAAAATTATTGTTGGTGCAAATAATCCTGCAGATTTTGAAATAATGAGAAAACTATATTCTGCTTTTAGAGAAAGTACAAAAACTGCATATGTTGAAACTACTCCAGAAACTGCAGAAGCTATTAAATATGTTTCGAATGCAATGTTATTTTTTGATATTTCTAAATGGAATGGCATTGCTGCGCCGATTGGAGAAATGTTTCCTGGGGCAGATTTTGATGCACTCAAAAGAGGAGTATTGGGAGATAGAAGAATTTCTTCTTGGGGTTCTTATATTGGAAGTGGTGCTGGTGGAAGTTGTTTGGGAAAGGACTTGCTTTCTTTAGCACATCAATTTAGGGAAGCGGGAATACCTACTGATCTTCTAGATGCAGTTTATAGAGTTAATGAACATCAAAAAACATATTTGGTTGATAGAATTAAAGAAACTGGTTTTAAACTTGAAGGTTCTTCTATTGCTGTACTTGGATTATCTTTTAAACAAGGAACTGCTGATGTGAGGGATTCTTCTGCATTAGTTTTAGTTGATAGATTGCTTAATGAAGGTGTGAGAAGAATAAATGCCTATGATCCTATTGCAATTGAAGAAGCGGGCAGATATTTTAGAAATTATAAAGATCCTAGATTTGAAAGAATTAAATATTTTCATTCTGCTATAGAAGCGATTAGAAATACGGGTGCATTATTTATTTCTACAGATCATCAAGAATTTAGAGGTCTTGATACAACAATATTTGAAGAAACTAAACCACCTTATGTTGTAGTTGATGGTAGAAGAATGTTAACAATGTCAAAAGAAGAGTTTTTCTGTAAAGGTTATACTTATTTAGCTGTAGGATCAAAAACTCAATTATCTAAATTATGAAAAGAATTTTAGTTACTGGCGGTTCTGGATTTTTAGGAAGTCATTTATGTGAATTTTTATTAAATAAAGGCAATGAAGTTATTTGTTTAGATAATAGTTTTACTGGCTCTAAAGATAATATTAAAAGTTTAATAGAAAATAAAAATTTTGAATTTATTAGACATGATGTTGTTGATCCAATAAAATTAGAAGTTGATCAAATATATAATTTAGCTTGTCCGGCTTCTCCTGTACATTATCAATACAACCCTGTTAAAACAATTAAAACTTCTGTGATGGGTGCACTAAATATGTTGGGTTTAGCTAAAAGAACTAAAGCTAGAATTTTACAAGCTTCTACATCTGAAATTTATGGAGATCCTAAAGAACATCCACAAAAAGAAAGTTATTTCGGCAATGTAAATACTATGGGAATTCGTTCTTGCTACGACGAGGGAAAAAGAGTTGCTGAAAGTTTATTTTATGCTTACAAATTACAAAATAATGTTGACATAAGAATTGTTAGAATTTTTAATACATATGGGCCTAATATGGCATTGAATGATGGAAGAGTTGTTTCTAATTTTATTGTACAAGCATTACAAGATAAACCTCTTACTATCTATGGTGAAGGAAGTCAAACCAGGAGTTTTTGTTATGTTTCAGATTTAATTGAAGGAATTTATTTAATGATGGAAAAAAATAATTTTAATGGTCCAGTTAATTTAGGCAACCCTGATGAATTTACTATACTAGAATTGGCTAATTTAGTTATTGAATTGACTAAATCTAAATCTGAAATTATTTTTAAAAGTTTACCTGAAGATGATCCTGTAAAAAGGAAACCAGATATTGAATTGGCGAAAAAAGAATTAAACTGGGAACCTAAAATTAGGCTTAAAGAAGGTTTAATAAAAACTATTCCTTACTTTGAAGAAAGGTTTAATAATCAATAATTATATCTATATTCTATGTATTATCAAAAAGAGACTGGTAAAATAATCAAAGAATTTAATTCTAGTATTAATGGACTAAGTGAAAATGAAGCTGAAAAAAGATTATTAAAGTATGGAAATAATGAAATTACTAGATTAAAAAGAACATCTAAATTAAAATTATTGTTAAATCAATTAAAGAGTTTTATTGTTTATGTACTAATAGCTGCAGCCTTAATCTCCCTATTTTTTAAGGAGTATAATGATGCAATTATTATTGGGGTTGTTGTTATAGTCAATACATTACTTGGATTTTTTCAAGAGTATAAAGCTGAAAAGGCAATTGAGGCCTTACAGAAATTATCTTCTCCTGGCGCAATAGTTATCAGGGATGGAAAATTGAAACAAATTAGTTCTAATGAAGTAGTTCCTGGAGACATTATCATTATAGAAGAAGGCACTTTTATTCCTGCAGATGCGAGATTAATTGAAGCAAATTCTTTATTTTTAGATGAGTCTACATTAACTGGAGAATCATTACCTGTTGAGAAGAATATTGCAAAAATAGAAAAGAGCACAATTATTTCAGATCAAAAAAATATGGTCTTTGCAGGAAGCAGTGCTATAAAAGGGAGAGGAAGGGCAATTGTTATTTCTACTGGTTTTAATACTGAACTTGGAAAGATTGCTAAAGAAATACAATCCACTGATGAAAAATTGACACCTCTGCAGACACAATTGAATAAACTAGGCAGAAATATAACTTTGACTATCTTAATTTTAGTTTTTGCAATATTCTTAATTGGTTATTTTAGAAGCAGCTTGTTATTTGATTCATTTTTCACATCTTTAGCTTTGGCAGTAGCAGCAATACCTGAAGGACTGCCTGCAATAGTTACTATAACTTTAGCTTTAGGCACGCAAAGAATGCTAAAGAAGAATGCATTGATGAGAAAATTATCTAGTGTGGAAACTTTAGGAAGCACAACTGTAATTTGTACAGATAAGACTGGAACTTTAACAAAAAATGAAATGACTGTTGTAAGGGTTTATACAAATAATAAGTTGATTGATGTTACTGGTTCTGGATATTCTACTAAGGGAGAATTCCTATGTGAAAATAAGAAAATAAGTTTAAAGAACTTAACAAGTTTATTTGCAGTTTCTTATTTATGCAATAATGCAAGTTTAGATAATATTTCTGACCCTACAGAAAAAGCACTAATAGTTTTAGCCAAAAAGGGAAAATACGAACATAATTATGAAAGAGTAAAAGAGATTCCATTTAATTCTGAAACTAAATATATGATTACTATAAACAAAATAAATAATAGACTAATAAATAACTTAAAGGGTGCTCCTGAAGTTGTTCTAAATAAATGTAAGTATGTAGAAATAGATGGAAAAATAAAGGCATTAAATAAAAGTGAAAGAGAAGTTATTTTAAAAGTTTATAATGAAATGGCTGAAAATGCCTTGAGAGTATTAGGACTAGCTTATTCTAAAAATTCTAAAGATTTTATTTTTGTTGGTTTAGCTGGGATGATGGATCCACCAAGAGAAGAAGTTATTGAGGCTCTGAAAGAATGCAATATTGCCGGCATTAAAGTTGTTATGATTACTGGAGATTATGAAATAACAGCTAAAGCAATTGCTTCACAAATTGGAATTATGGGAGAGATAATTACTGGTGATAAACTTGAAAAAATATCTATGAAAGAGCTAGAAAAAATTGTTGAAAGTATAAGCATTTGTGCAAGAGTAAATCCGCAGCATAAAGTTAAAATTTTACAGGCCCTAAAAAATATAGGCCATGTTGCTGCGATGACTGGAGATGGGGTTAATGATGCTTTAGCATTGAAAAAAGCAGACATTGGGATAGCTGTTAATTCTGGAACTGATGTTGCTAAACAGGCTTCAGATATGATCTTATTAGACAATAATTTTGCTTCTATTGTTAGTGCTATAAGAGAAGGAAGGGGTATTTATAATAATCTGAAAAAATTCATAAAGTATTTATTTTCAACAAATTTCGCTGAGGTTTTAATAATATTTTTAGCATTAATCCTTGGATTGCCATTGCCTTTAATAGCAATACAGATCTTATGGGTGAATTTATTGACAGATGGGTTACCGGCTCTAGCTTTGGGGAGAGATTCTATTGATAAAAATGTTATGACCAGCAAACCCAGGAAAAAAGATAGCAATATAATAGAAAGAAGAGATTTATTACAAATATTATTTGAAGGAATAATAATCACTTCTGTTGTAATTGGATTATTCTTCTGGTATTTAAAAATGGGAAGTGTTATTTATGCACAGACAATTGCATTTTCTGCATTAGTTATTGCTGAATTATTTAATTCAGTAAGCTATAGTCTTGACAATCGCAGTTTATTCAGCTTTGGATTATTCAGAAATAAGTATTTATGGCTTGCAGTTATAGC
>CAYNBR010000040.1:0-3729 GCA_964395935.1 Candidatus Woesearchaeota archaeon | reverse complement strand
TTATAGCTTCTGTATTATTACAATTATTGAGTGTATACTACTTAAATGGTTTATTTGAAACTACCGGCCTGGCTTTATTTGACTGGTTAGTAATTGCAATAGCTGGAAGTGTAATCTTAATTATAAAAGAACCTATAAAACTATTTAAGAAGGTTATTTCTTAATAGAATGATTTAAAAATTTTTTGTAATCTTTAGCTATATGCCGAAATCTGCCAATAGAATAAAAAATGTTTGTGAAGTAAATACTATGATAGAAAGTGGAGACCCTATTACTAAAATTTCTGTGGTTGGGGGCGTTACTAATGAGGGTGCTAGAAACTATATAAAAAGGATTGGTAAATTTGAATCTTGGAAAGAAAAAAGGAAAGAAGTAAAGAAAAACAGGCTGGAAAAAATTGCTGATGAAACTTTAACAAAACAAAGTTTGGTTGACGTGTTATGTGCCAGGGTTTACCGGCTTGCTCAAGAAAGCGGATGGGCTTATGTTAAAGCTTGGGATTATTATTCAAATGTGAAAAAGAGAGGGAAGCATAACATCCCTTTGGTTAAATTGGTTAAATTATTTGATTTGTATGAAACTGCGTTAAAACATGAAAGAATATTAAGTCTTGAGGAATTTTTTGAAAGAACTGGAATAGGCAATATCAATTATATTTCTCAAATTTTTCAAAGGGTGGGTTTAACTCCTATGAATTGTTCAAAAGAGAGAAAATATCCAGAAGATTATATAAAAGAAAAAATTAAATCTGCAGGCAGAGAACTAAATATTAGTTCAAATGATGCCGGATACTTTTTAGGTGTTTCTTCTTATATTTCAGATTTATATTGGAAACGTTATCAACTTAGAAATGGTATTAGAGTAAAACCTTTAATGCACCTCGGTATATATGGCCAATTAACTCATAAAAAAGCTTCTGAAATTTATGAAGCACAAGATTTAGGATTCTCTAAGGAGGAAACTTTAGATTTATTAGACATAAATCCTGGACTTTATGATTTTACAATGAGAAATAGAAAGGTAATACAAAAGAAAATTGTTAATGTCTTAGACACTTTATGGCCAGAATTTAAACATACGAAACCTTATGTAGACCATCCAAAAGAATTACCTACTTTTTAATTTTCTGCAAAGCTTTAGCTCTTTTTTCTGCATCTTTTTTAAATTTTAATTGTTCTTCTTTTACTTCTTTTAGAACTGCTTTTATTTGATCTTCTTTCCAGCCTTTTTTTAGTAAGGCAATTTTAATATCTGCTTCTTTAATTTTCTTTTTTAATGCATATGTAATAAATTTCTTAACTGCAATGTAATCATTTAGATTTTTGAAGAATATTTTAGCAGGTTTTTTTATTAATAATCCACCTTTGAATATTAAAGCAAAGTAAAATATTAATAATACCAAAATAACAGTTATTCCAACAACAATAATTCTTGAGGTGTTGCTTCCTATTTGTACATTTTGAGTAATATCAGCATCTACATTATCATTTTCTGAAGTTTCAATATTTTCTATATCATCGGGAACAATAATTGTCCTTGTTTCTAAAACATCGGCTAAATTTGCTTTATCTAAGGTGTAAAGGAAACTATTTACACTTGAAATTTTGAAAACTTTATCTGGCGTTACTAGTATGTAACCTGGTGTTAGCACTTCTTTTATAGTTACTGAAGAAGGCAATATTTCATATATTGTTCCAGAACCAGAGTTTATAACTTTTTTAATTAAAACAAAATTGTCTGTTGATCCTGGATAAGTTATACTTACTATTCTTGCTTCTCCTGAAACATCTACAGTCTGCTGTGCCTGCAATACTTTCTTCTTTAATTCATTGCCTGCTGCAACTTCATTTGGTATTTGTGATATACTTCCTATTTTAGATGAGAATGTTGAAACTGTAATTACTAGATTAGATGGTATTTTTGAATTTATTTCTGCTACCTGACTATTTATTTTATTTATGACTACACTTTTTTCTAGGTCTGTCTTTGAACTTTGCATTATTTCAGTATAAGATTTGTTTAATAGTGTTATATTTGATTTAAATGAACTTAACATTTCTGTAATTCCTAAAAGAGAAGCTGTATCTTTAATTTGGGAACTCCCAGACTCTATATTTGATTTTGCTAATTCAATTGAATCTAAAACTTTAGAAAATTGTGAACCTGCAGAAATTGATAATGAACCCACAGAAAGATTGACTTTTTGCTTTCCAATGTAACCAGCAGAATCTGTCGTTGTTAAAACAATAGTAAAATTTCCAGAAGTGAAATATGCATGTCTTACTGTTGTTCCATTAGCAGTTTTATTATCACCAAAATCCCAGCCATATGATGAAGCGGTTCTATCACCGGAACTAAATCCATAAGCTGTAAATTCTATTTCTTCTCCAATGCCTGGGTTTATATTGCTTAAACCAATATATACAACTGGACTTGGAACTGAATTAAATTTAATAGTATTGCTTGATAAAGCATCTAAATTTGCCGATAATTCATAATTAGACCCTATATTCGGAGTTACTAAATTTTCAAATGAGGTTAATGGGATTGTAAATGATAAGCCTGTTGCATTTATTCTTTCTGGTAAAGAAGATATTCCTACGAAACTATTTATTGTTGTTGTACCTTCTGATTCATATTGTAAAACTAAATTATTTAATATTAACTTACCTGCTTTTTCTGAAGTAACATTTATTGGAATTAGAAGACAATCATTGCATCCTGGAGAGTTTACGTAATCTACCAAACCTTGTTTTGAAATATCTTTACTTTCTGTTTCTTGTTTTATGCTTGTTTCATATAATTCCCTTTTAACTTTTATAAAAAAATCTAATGTGGATGATTGTTGTCCAATGTAATAACCTTGAACTTTAGTTGTGTCTGAATCTGCAAATAAATTATAATATGGAACAGTAGTTTCTGTATTTTCAGCAGGGACTGAAGCACTTATACAAGCATATTGATCTGATTGTTCGTTTATTTCTATTGGTAAATCACAACTTGTTTCTGCATCTTGATTTGTAGGGTTTAAAGTGCAACATTTTTCTGCATCTGTGCAAGACATAGTTGATAGGGGAGAATCTGATAATGTTGCATTTAGAGTTGCTCCTTCTTTTATTTTTTGAACTCTTGCTGTAATTCTGTAATTTATAGAAGGTTTTACATTTATTCTTTCACAGAAAACATCCTGAAATGGTTTAATTCCTTTTGATAAATCGGGAGTATTATCGGCTAAATAACTTGAATCTTGATCTTCAAATTGATTTGTTAATATCCCTTTGTAAGTGTAATCTATAGAGTTATCATTTCCTAAATCCATTACTAATGTTGGATAATTGTTTGCTATTGAAGCGCTATTAAATCCCATTGAGAATTTACTTATTTGATCTTCAGTAAATGAATCTAGTTTTCCAGCTGATGCTAAATCTAATCCTATCTCTACTTTAGAGCCTGGAGAATTGAAAACTAATGTTTTTGAGGGTGAATTAGAACTTGATAATTTTTTATATGATTTTTTTAATATTGGTGGATTGAATGTGCTTAATACTTCACTTATTGGTTTACTATATCTTACGCCATTTACTATAAAGTTTAAAGTTGAATCTTTAGGAATTTCATGTGTTAAATTTAAAGTTAGATAACCTTCGAAATTTTGACCAGCACCTATATTATTTTTAGTTAAGTTTAATATTAAAGAATCTGAAGTAAATGCGTTAACTAAGAATAAAT
>CAYNBR010000039.1:0-10208 GCA_964395935.1 Candidatus Woesearchaeota archaeon | reverse complement strand
ATCCATATCCCGGAATATTAACAACTGAGGTGATCGCGCTTGTTTAATAAAAAAGGAGATGCAGGTTTTCCAATTTACATGCCATTCTCAATAGCCGCTTTAATATTAATTTTACTAACATTTTCAATATTATTCTTTGCTCTAGGTTTTGCAAACTCTTCTGCTTTAGTAGTGGGAGGAGTTTCATATCAAGATTCAATGACATTAATTAATTTATTAAAAACAGAAATTCAACTAGACTCAAATAAGATGGTGATAGCAGATGCAATTAATTTAGCAAGTAAAAGTGAAGAAAATTCAAATAAGGTAAAAAATGAAATAGATAAAATATTATTAAAATTACCAAAACCCAATAAAGGCACAAGTTATTGGTATTTAGAAGTTAAAACAAATAATAAATTTTTAGAAGCAGGTAGTGAAGCAGAGTTAGGTACAAAATATTTAACTCAAGAATTAACCTTACCTTTAGAAAATAAACAATTAGTTTATGTCAAATTATATTTAAGCTGCAGATCTTGTAATTCAGAAGGAGTTGAAGCATTATCATGAATAATAAAGGATTATTCTTGCCAATATTTGTAATAGTAGTTTTAGTAGCTTTTAGCGCTTTAGCTTATAATATTAAACAAACCAAAGCTTCAAGGCAGGACGTTATAGGCTTAAAAGCAGCATCAATAATGAAAGTTTACGATGAAGAACAAAAAATAAATGTTTATTTAGATCAATCATTAAAATATTCAAAAGATAGTGCAATAAAAGAATTATATTCTAATACAGGTTATCCAGCCAATAATAAATGCAGGAAAATTCCAGAATCTTCAGGAGATAGATTTATCATTTTAGACAAATCCTGCGGTAATTTTAATCCAGAATCAAATTTCAAAGGCATTTTAACAAATAACTTAAAACCTTATTTACAGAATTACAAAAGTACTTACAAACAATTTAGAGAAGGAGACACAAATATTCAAACAATTTCAACATCAAATGTTAATAGTGTAGAAATAAAAGAAATTACTAAAGATAATCAAGATTTAGTATTAACCTTTTCAGATATGGAATTAAAAATAGAAAACTCTCCTGAATCTTCCTATAAATTTTCTTCTAAGTTAACAATTAAAAACTTAGATTTAACCATCCTTGATAATATTTACAAAGCTTTAGCAGGTAATTGTGTAAAAGAAGAACCAGAAATATGCAAATCTAAACTTAAAAATATATTTTCAGATATAACCTTTACTGAACAAGGGAATTTCTTAAAGATTATAATAAATAATCAAATTAAATTAGCTATAGACCTTAATGAAGACCTGCCATCAAGAGAAGTTATTTCCACCACTACATAATTAAACAAAACCTTTTATAATATGTAATAAAATACAACCCTATGAACATCAGTTATGAAACAATAATAAGTAAAATTATTACTTCCACTTCTCTGCCAAAAGAACAAATTGAATTAAAAATCAACCAAAAATTAAAAGATTTACAAGACTTAATCTCAAGAGAAGGCGCAGCCCATATTGTTGCAAATGAATTAAATGTTAAACTATTTGATTCTGTTCCAAAATACTTAAAAATTAAAGATATAACTCCAGGATTAAATTCCGTAACTCTAACAGCCAGAATAATCACAATAAATGAAACAAGGTCTTATAAAAAGAATAACAGAGAAGGAAGAATTGGTTCAATTTTAATGGGCGATGAAACAGGAACTATGAGGCTTGTTATTTGGGATCAAAATTTAATTAATGAAATTCCTAAATTAAAGGAAGGGGATATATTAAAAGTGTTAAATGCTTATTCAAAAGAAAATAATGGTTACAAAGAATTACATCTAGGAAGTAAATCTCAATGGAATTTAAATCCACCAAATGAAACTATAGGTGAAATAAAAATAAATATGACTTCCAAAAGAAAAGAATTAAGTGAGGTAAAACAGAATGAGTTTGTAGAAGTTTTAGGTTACATTGTGCAGGTATTTGAACCAAAGTTCTATAATGCTTGCCCAGTTTGTAATAAAAAAGTAATGCAAACTGATGAAAAGTTTATATGCAGGGAACACGGAGCAATTACAGCCAACAAAGTTCCAATATTAAATATCTTTTTAGATGATGGTACTGGAAATATAAGAGCAGTTTTATTCAGGGATTTAGCTGAAAAGGTTTTAGGAAAAGAGCCTTACAATTTTGAAGAAATAAAAAAGAGTGTTCTAGGAAAACAATTTTCAATTAAAGGCAAAATAAATAAAAATGAAATGTTTGATAGATTAGAATTAATGGCTACATCTTTAGAAGAACCAGATCCAATGAAGCTCGTAGCACAGTTAGAGAATGTAAACTAATCCTTAGCTTATAATCAAATGAAAATAAAAGAATTAGGTCACATAGTTTTGTATGTTACAAATTTAGATAAGTCTGTTAATTTTTATAATAAAATTCTAGGTTTTAATTTAATAGCTAAAATGCCAGGAATTGCTGCTTTTTCTTCAGGAAGAACACATCATGAACTATTATTAATAGAAATAGGAAATAAACCAAAGTCAAATAGATTAGAAGTAGGTTTATATCATATAGGCCTTAAAATCGGCAATTCATTAAAAGAACTAAAAGAAGCATTAAAAGAACTAAAAAAACAGGATGTAGTAATTGTGGGTTTATCAGATCACACAGTAACTAATAGCATATACATCAAAGATCCAGATGGAAATGAAATAGAGCTATATGTAGATGTTTCAGATGAATGGAAAAAAAATCCAAAAGCAATATTAACTCCTACAAAACATTTAAAACTATAAGATTTCTATAATTAACTTATGAAAGAGGGAATAAAATTTACTTACAATGCATTGGTAGGGGAACATATTAGTTTAATGAAAAAAGATAGTGAGAATAAATTCTACAAAGTAATTCTTGAAACTCCATTTCTACTAAAATTAACCGGTGATGTAAAAAATAAAAAAGTCCTAGATTTAGGGTGCGGTCCAGGCATTCATGCAAAAATATTAACTAAAAAAGGAGCAAAATTAACGGGAATAGATAGTTCTGTTGTATCTATAAACTTAGCGAGAAAAGAAGCCCCACAAGCAGAATTTTTTATAGGAGATATAGAAAAATTGCCATTCAATTCAGAAGAATTTGATATTGTCTTTTCTGCAATGGTTATAGGACATTTAAAAAATTGGGATAAAGTATTTAATGAGGTTCATCGCGTTTTAAAGAAAAAAGGAATTTTTGTCTTCTCAAATTACAATCCCTTCAAAGAAGTCGTAAAGAAAAATAAATGGAAAGGTAAGGTATTTAGAGTTATAGAAAACTACTTTGATGAAAAAGTATTTTATGGTATATGGGGAAATGGCAACAAAACTTTTAGAATATCTCACCACCACAAAACTTATGGCACAATAATTAAAACAATTATTAATAATGGATTTGAAATAATAGATTATGAAGACTGCAAACCTCCGAAAAGTGCAAAGAAAAAATATCCCAAACTCTATGAAAAAACAATTAATGTTCCTAATTTTTGTGTTTGGAAGGTAAAGAAAATATAAAAAAGTTGATTAAAGATGATGTTTAAAACGCATTTAGCATTGGGTTTTCTTATAGGCTTATTTATAATAGAATTTTTCAATGTCCCTTATAAATTATTATTTTTATTCTTAGTAACAATCTTCTCAGGCTTGCCAGACATAGATCATCCTAAAAGTACATATGGCAGAAAATTTAGGTTTTTATCTTTTCCAATTTCTTTAATTTCAAAACATCGAGGCATATTTCACTCAATATTCCCCCCATTAATTGCTTTTTTACTATTGAAACATTATAATTATACTTTTTTAGGATTAGCAATTGTAATAGGTTATATTACTCATTTAATTGGTGACTCATTTACAAAACAAGGAATAAACTTTTTACACCCAATATCAACATTTGAAATTCGTGGACCATTAACAACGGGGGCCTTAGTAGAATCTTTACTGTTTTTTGTTATTATTGCCTTAGATGTTTTTTATAGTCTAAAATTTATCGGGTTTTTCTAAAAGTCATATATTTAAATAGGAAAAGTCTTGTTTAAATTAGAAGTAGGTAAAAAAATGTGGACAATATCTTCATTAATGGGTTTTCTTTCCAAATCACCCCATCTTGCGTATGTTTTCTTATTTCTAGGGTCCTACTTTGAAACATTAATAGGACCAAGTTTTTTTATTATTGGAGATTTTTTTTTCCTAGCAGGAGCAATTTTAGCAGGAGCAGGTGTTCTTAATATCTGGTTAGTCAGCTTAGTTTGTATATCTGGCGGAATTTTAGGAGATAGTAGTAGTTATTACATTGGTAGGAAGTATGGAAAAAAGTTTTTCAAGAGATTTTTCAAAAAAGAAAACAAATATTTTACAATTAAAAATTACAATAAAGGCATTAAAGCTTTTCATACTCACGGTAAAAAATCAATATTCTTTTCTCGTTTACTTGGCCCATTTCTTTCCAAAGTAACCCCATTTATGGCCGGAGCTCTGCATGTAAGGTATGGAACTTTCTTAAAATATAATATTCCAGGGGTTGTTGTGGGCATAGGTATGTTTATGGTATTAGGTTATTTATTCGGCCTTTCCTATTCTATCTTGGCTCAAAAAATAAAAGAGAAAATTTTTTATTTGGGGTTGTTATTAATCCTAATTTTCATAGTTTTAATATTAAAGAAACTTAAAGTTTTTAATAAAATTAAAAAATATTTTAAAAGTTAAATAAGACATATTTTAAATATCAAACAACAGTAAAAATAACATGATAAGCATAATAATAATCGCAAAACAAGAAGAAAAATCTATTCCAAAATTACTTAAGTCTATTAAAAAACAAAATTATAAAGATTATGAAATTATAGTTTCAGATGCACATTCTACAGATAAAACAAGACAAATTGCAAGAAGTTTTGGTTGCAAAGTTATTAACGGTGGCTTACCTTCCATTGGTAGGAATAATGGCGCAAAGGTTGCAAAAGGAGATCTATTATTTTTCTTTGATGCAGATGTGAAATTACCAAAAAATTTCTTGAAAGAGAATATAGCTGAATTTAGAAAAAGAAATTTAGCTTGCGCAACAGCAATTTATATTCCACTAAGTAAAAAGTTCTTAGATAAACTGATGTTTAAGTTTTATAATCTCTGGGCACTAGCCTTACAGTATTGGATACCATACGCAGGTGGATTTTGTATAATTGTAAGAAAGGATGTTTATGACAAAGTGCATGGATTTAATGAAAAACTAATCCTAGCAGAGGATCATGCCTTTGTCAAATCTTGTTTAAAGTTTGGCAAATTTAGAATTCTAAAAAGTAAACCAATCTTTTGTAATGTTAGGAGATTAGAAAAAGAAGGAAGAATAAGTTTAATAATTAAATACGGGTATGATGGATTATATCGTATTTTTTTTGGAGATCCTCGTGAAGCAATATTCAACTATGAGCTGCAGGGCAATGTTGTAATAGAAAAAGGTAAAAGAATTGAAGATCAAAGATTTACAAAAGGTAAGAAAAAATCAGGATAATGGAAGAATGCTTCTTAGAAGGAAAAGAGAGAATTTATTATAGAAAGAATAAATTTCTAAAAAGACATACAATAGTTTTTGTACACGGTTTATCTGGCAGCTCTTCTGCCTGGTTACCATATGAATCAAAATTTAAAAATAAATTTAATGTTCTCTCTTTTGATTTACGTGGCCACGGGAAATCATTTCGTCCAGATAGATTATCAGCACACTCAATAACTTACTTTGCAAGTGATCTTTACAGGATAATAAAAAAAGAAAACATTAAGAAATTTATAATGGTGGCCCACTCATTTGGAAATTTTATTGCTCTTGATTTTATAAATAAACATCAAAAAATGCTAAAAGCTTTAATATTAATAAGTGCAGATGCATCATTAGCAAAAAGGAAAAGAATACAAATAATTCGTCCATTTTTCACAATTTCTAAACTAATAAATTACTTCCCACAAATTAAGAAAAAGGGCAAGCATGTAGACTATAAAAAATATATTGCTACTGGTGACTGGAATATAAGCAGGATGTTTGTAGACATAAAAAATACAGGGCTAAGAACCCACATATTCAGTCTGTATAATGCCTATAGCTTTAATTGTAATTATTTACATAAAATAAAAATACCAACATTAATAATTCATGGAAAAAAAGATACAATATTTCCAATAAAAGCAGGAATTCAATTAAATAAATCGATTAAAAATTCTAAGTTAATTATATTTGAAAATGCAAATCACATTATAGTTCTAAATAATTTTAAAGAACTTTACGAAGAATTAAATGAGTTTATTAAAAGTTTAAAAGATTCATAAAAAAGCATAGTTTCAATGACAAATAATCTATGAAAACCTATTTAAAGTATATTTACTATTTATATCTATGCAAAAATATCCAATTTATGAAAAATTTGTTGAATGGAAAGAAGAGATTTTAGTGCACAGATACCTTCTCCTCATCTCATTAGTATTTCTCTTTATTGGGGGCATTCTTGATTCTGCTTCAGGAAATTTTGTAACTAAAATTAATGGGGCAATAGTTCCAGATCTAATTTTAGACAATGTAACACCAATAAATTTAGAATATATTTTTACATACGGGTATTTATTCTCTACATTTTTATTATTTCTCTATCCCTTGTTTTTTAAAGTTAAGAAATTACACATTGTTATAAACCAGTTTAGCTTATTAATTATGGTTCGAGGATTTTTTATGATTTTTACACATCTAAAGACTCCTATTGATGCTGTGGTTGTAAATTTCCCATGGTTGTTTTCACACTTAAATTATCAAAATGATTTATTTTTCTCAGGTCATGTAGCTGTAACCTTTCTAGGATTTCTAATTTTTGAAGAAAAGATACGTTACTTTTTTTTAATATCTTCAATAATCTTTGGAATTACTGTATTACTTATGCATATTCACTATAGTATTGACGTATTAAGTGCGTTTTTTATCACTTACGGAGTTTATAAAATTGGTAATTGGTTATTGCAAAAACTGCACAAATCCTTGGATTATATTTAAACTTAATTCATGAAATAACTTTCATAAATTTCTTCACACTTTCTTTGGTTTTCCATTTAGGTTTGTAACCATTAAAGTTTTTAGTCTCTTCTATATTTTTTAATAAATCTATTTTGTGCTGTTTAACAAAATGAAAATATCCCATTTCTTCATAAATTTCTGCAAGATATTCCTGTTCAGTCTGTCCCGGGGTAGGAATGAAAAGCACTTTCTTTTTTTCTAATTCAGCAATTTCCATAACTGTGGTATATCCAGGCCTGCTGATAATAAACTTAGCTCTATTCATTATTTCTTCTTGTTTTTTTGCATTCAGAAAACCACATATAGTTATTCTCTTATTAGAAGAAGTATTGTTAGTTTCTGGTTTGCCTAAAGTTACAAATATCTTACCTTTCAATTTAGGCAATAGTGGGAGTATTTTTTCCTCTAAAACAGTTCTCTGAGGTTCAGGTCCAGAAATAGAAATAAAAAAGTCTATATCTTCCTCAATTTTTTTCTTCTCTAACTGAGAAAGAATGCCTATGTATCTCATTTTAGATTTATTAACAAAAAGCATATCATGACTTAATTTTGCAGTTAAATTATTCTCCTTAAAGTCTGGTACAATAATAAACTTATATCTTTCCATTCTTAATGAAAGCCATTTTTCCAAAGCACTTTCAGCAATACGCGGAGCCTTAAATCTCACCTGATGATTTATCAAATAAGAATTTGCAACATTATCATAAACATCATACCTGCAATCAGAAATAACCTTATCATATTTGCCTTCAGAAATTATTTTCTTAGAAATGGTTGTTGCTCGTTTAATATCTACAAGCATTTTTGGGCCTATTCCAACAAATTTTAAAGCAAAAAAGCGATGTTTTGGATAAGGCACACTAATGCTGGGAACATCAAAATAATTACACTTTTTGCCAAATCTTGAATGTAATAGTTTCAAAGCTCTCCCAGTAGAAATTATATCAACTTTATGTCCTCTTTTCAATAATTCTTCAATTAAAGGCAAGTCTCTTGTGGCATGACCAAGCCCCCAATCAAACACTCCAAATAATATTTTCATTATTCTATTTTAAATACATTTTGTTTATTTATAACGTTTTTGATGGGTTAAATAATAATAAAAAGATAGATAATACAATATCTATCTTATAGTATCAAACGCTCACGACACACTGGACACACTGGACACGCCCCCGGCCAAAGTTTATAAATGAAATTCTCTAAATAGATTTACCCTAGTGAAAAAGAACCGAAAGGAAATATGGGTGTGAATTGGCTCTTGTTCTCAGGAACTGAAAAAATAACAAGTGATTAAAATGTGGACTAAAGAAGAAATAACAGCATTGAAAGAAAATTACAATAAATTAGAAGAAAGTAGTTTAGCACAACTATTAAAGAAATCTCCAAATGCAATTAGGATTAAAGCTTCTAGGCTAGGGCTAAATAAATTAAAAGCCAGAGAATTAATCGTTTTAACAAAAGAAGAAGAGCAAATAATTATTGGGGGGTTGTTAGGTGATTTATACTGTAGAATTAAGAAAACTTCAAAGAATGCAAATATAGAGGGTGCCCATTGTAAAAAACAAGAATCATATCTATTATGGAAAATCAGTTTATTAAAGAGTTTATCATTCAATTTAAGAAGAACAAATTTAGGTTATTTATTTTTCGAAAGTAGAGCATTCCATTGTCTAAATTTATATCGTAATCTATTTTATAAAAATGGTAAAAAAGAGGTAAATAAAGATATTTTGGATAAATTGGAACCATTAGGATTAGCCATTTGGTATATGGATGATGGAACTTATAGTAAAAAAGACAGAAATTCTTCCATTTTCACCAATGGGTTTACTTATGAAGAAAATATTTTAATTAAAGAATGGTTTGAAAGTAAATGGAAACTATTCCCTAAAGTGTATGCTACAAGAAATCCTAAAAAATATCCGAATAAAGTATGGCATTATTTAAATTTCAGTGTTAGTGAAACTGTTAAATTAATTAATATTATCAGAGATTATATTCACCCATCAATGAAGTACAAGATAGGTGTAAATTGAAACAAAAACCGATAAGGATAGGAGGAATGTAAAATGGCACAAAGACCAATAAAGAAATTTAAATCTGGCCAGTTAGAAGTAGCTATCTGGTTAAACGAAAGGGAGTTAAAAGACAAGGACCAAATTGTAGGCTTTAAAACTGTAAGCCTAAAAAAAGCATGGAAAGATAATGAAGGTTTATGGAGAGACGCAGTTATAAATTTAAGAAAAAACGATATCTCCAGAGTTTTACTTTTAATGCAAAAAGTTCAGGAAGAGTTATTACTAACACAAGAAGCGGAGGATGATGAAGATGAATAGAAAAACTCAAATATTAGAACAAGTTCAAGAGGAGATAATGGAAGAACCAACTCAAAAAAATAAGAAAATAGAGTCAGTACAAGATTTACCGGGTGTAGGTCCTGCAACAGGTGAAAAATTAAAAGAATCAGGTTATGATACTTTATTATCCTTAGCAGTAGCTTCTCCGGCAGAATTAGTGGAAGCAGGTGGATTAACAGAAGCAACAGCTAGAAAGGTTATCAAAGCTGCAAGAGACACAATGAAAATGGGCTTTGAATCTGCAGATGAATTGTTAGAAAGAAGAAAAAATTTGCTTAAAATAAGTGTAAGTTCTAAAGCTTTTGATGGTTTATTAGGAGGGGGTTTTGAAGCAGGCAGTATTACAGAGTGTTTTGGAGAATTCGGATCAAGCAAGACACAAATAGCACATCAACTAGCAGTAAATGTTCAATTGCCAAAAGAAAAAGGGGGAGCAGAAGGTGTTTGTGTATACATAGATACTGAAGGTGCATTCAGACCTGAAAGAATAAAACAGATGTCGGATGCTTTAGGTTTAGATTCTATTCAAACTTTAAAAAATATTAAAGTTGCCAGAGCATTTAATAGTGATCATCAAATGCTCTTAGCTGAAAAGGTTGAAGATCTAATAAAAAATGAAGGACTAAATGTAAAACTGCTCATTGTTGATTCCTTGATGTCTCATTTCAGGGCAGATTTTTCAGGTCGTGGCCAGTTAGCAGACAGACAGCAGAAATTAAACAAGCACCTGCATGTCCTGGCTAAATTAGCAGACATGTAC
>CAYNBR010000038.1:0-10315 GCA_964395935.1 Candidatus Woesearchaeota archaeon | reverse complement strand
ATAACAGAGTTGTCGCGCCTAAGAGCTCGAATCGACGGCGCGGTTTGCTACATCGCTGTCGGCTCTTCCTAACCTGGTCGTGCAGAAGCGACCAAGGGTGGGGGTGTTCACCCATTAAAAGGGATCGTGAGCTGGGTTCAAAACGTTGCGAAACAGTTTGTACAATATCTGTCAGAATTGCCTGGTGTCTGCGAGGAAGGAGCATTTAGTACGAAAGGAACAGTGCTTCGGAGCCTCTGGTCTATCGGTTGTCTGATAAGGCAGGCCGAGCAGCTACGCTCCACGAGATAACAGCTGAAAGCATCTAAGCTGGAAGCTCTCCTCTAAAAGAGACACTTTCCTAGAGCGCTCGTAGAAGACGAGGTTGATAGGACTGGGATGTAAGCATCGAGGCAACGAGATGTTCAGTCTGCAGTTACTAATAGCTCGAAGGACAAAAACTAAGTAACCTATGCATACTTTCTTTTCTAATTTTTTTATTCTTACAATTTTAAACTATTTAGAAAGAAATCTATTCATTTAGTATTTACTATCTTAATTAAATTTTATTAGAAAGAACTTTTAATTTAAAAAATAATTTTAGAAAAGTTCTGAGCAGAAACTAAGTTTCCGCACCTTCTTAACGAATTAATTCTTCTTTAAAATATTTCTATAAGAAATTAACATTGTAATTACAGTTAGATGTGAAAGTAAAGCTAATAATATTACTGTATAAGTTAAGAAAATATTTCCAAATAGTACAGCAGCCACAAGTCCAAGTACTAATAGTATGCCTCGATCAGATCTTGCCATTAATTTAAATGGTTTTTTATTGGTAACTTGAGCTCCTGAATTTGAAACAACACTTATTAATATTGACCCAAATAATCCAATTATAACCCAAACATATCCTTTTAAGATAAAACTAGGAACAACAAATGCTAGTGCTAACCCTAATAATCCCTCCACATATTTATCCATTGTAACATCGTAAATCTTTCCAAATTTACTTACTTGCTTTGTAGTTCTTGCTAACCACCCGTCACATAAATCACATAATGTGCTTATTAAAATAAAAATAATTGCCCAAATAAAATGGTGTTTGTATATCGTGTAAGCTGCAATTAATCCAGTTATTAAACCTATAGAAGTTAAGTGATTTGGTTTTATTTTTATTATTGCTAGTAAATTAATAAATTTCTTTAAAAAACTATTATACAATTTATCCTTGAATAAATCTAACATACTTTATTATTTTTTGTTTCAATTTATATAACTTATGAATGGGAGATTTTATATAGAGAAAGTAAACTAAAAACATTTATGTCTGGAAAAAATTACATAGGTGGTCAAGCTTTAATAGAAGGTGTAATGATTAAAAATAAAGATTTAATTTCTATGGCTGTAAGAAAAGATTCTGGAAAAATAATTACTAAAAAAGAAAAAATAAAATTCAAAGATTCAAAAATCCCAATATTAAGGGGTATTATTAATTTATTTATTATTATGTACATAGGAATTAAAGCATTAAATTATTCTGGCAATGTTAATCTGGGTAAAGAAGAAAAAATAAGTTCTAAAGAATTAGTTTTATCTTTATTATTCGCCTTAGGTTTTGCTATTATTTTCTTTAAATTAGTTCCATTATTATTAACTACATTCATAGATAAGCAGCTGCACTTTAATAGTTTCATTTATAATGTAATAGATGGTTTATTAAAAATAGGTTTATTTGTTGGTTATGTTTATTTAATTTCCTTATCTAAAGATGTTAGAAGAGTTTTTCAATATCATGGAGCAGAGCATAAAGCAGTTGCTTGTTATGAAGACAATAAAAAATTAAACGTTAAAAATGTTCAAAAATACTCCCCAGTTCACAAAAGATGCGGCACAACTTTTATCTTCTTAGTTTTATTTGTTTCTATCTTAGTATATGCTTTCATTCCTAAAACTTATCCATTTTTATTTAAATTAGGATTAAGATTATTATTATTGCCATTAATTGCAGGAATTTCTTATGAAATATTAAGGCTGGGAGCAGAATACAAGTTTATGAAAATATTTATTTATCCTGGCCTATGGATTCAAAAGATTACAACAAGAGAACCAGACAATAAACAAGTTGAAGTTGCAATTAAAGCTGTTAAAAATGCTTTGTAGTTAGCTTTAAAAATGTTTCTTAGCTATTTATTTCATGGTTGATTATCAAAAAATTATTGAAAATGCAGTAACAAATAGTAAGGGTTATTATACTCCTTCTATACATGCCACGAATTATGCATTATTACAAATAAATTTAGGATTAATGGATATGAAAACTAATCCAAGCCAGCAATTAACTAGAGATATGGCAAATCTAACTAGTTTAGATTTAAGCGAGTTAGCTAAAATAGCAAACCATAGTGGGCTTGTTTCATTCTTAGAATCTTGTGTTGGTAAATTTAGACCAAGTAGAGATTATACGTTTCATGAAGAAATTTAACTAAATAACAATAATCCTACATTTCTCTTTACTCTTCTTAATTATTATTTCTTCCTCATCAGTATCTAAATTTATTACATGAGAATTATTATCAGAACATAAAACTCCATTTCCACGCATAACTTTAATTTTTATTTCTACATTCTCATCAAGAATTAGAAAATCCTTCTTACCGTGTAAATTAATAAAAGCAATTCCAATACCATTTTTAAATTCAGTTTTAGTTATAGAATAAAAATAAGCAGTACTTCCAAATACAGTACTTACAAGTAATCCATCTCCAACTAATTCTTCTTCTATTAATTTTCTATCAACTTCTAAAGAGAATCTTAAAGCATGTATTGGCAATAAATTTCTAATTACAACATCATTAACACCAATTAAAATTTCATTATTTATTCTAGCCTCTAATTTAATTAACTCTTCAATTTTATATTTTCCAATTTTTATAAAAGCTAAAGCTTCACTTATAGGCAAATTATGACATTTGTAACATCTTTGACTATTTTTAACTAACAACTTAGGGACTCCAGGATATTTTCTTTCAGCTATTAAAAAAGTACCATCTCCGCCATAAGAAACTACAAAATCAGGATTATCATTAACTAATTCAAATCCAAATCTTTTAAGCTCTTTTTCAACAATTTCTATGTCATCATCTTTAGAGACTATTGCTGCTTTCATTATTTATCACAAATTTTAGAACTATATAATATTTTTGAAGTATATTTTAAAGTATTATTAAAGTTTATAAACTCAGACTTAATATAAAACATATGGATGCTGAAATAATTAAAAAAATGAATGAAGTTATAGGACTTTTAAAAGTTATTGAAAGAGAGTTAGCTTCTTATGGTACGTATGAACAAAGAAAGCATATAGCTGAACAAAGAACTCCTGATATTTTAATGAAGTACAGAGAATTAAATGACTTAATAGCTACAAAAGGCCCGGATGAAATAGCAAATAAGTTGCATAAACAATTAACTGAAGAAATCTCTAAGGTTTTAGAGGTTAAAGAACCTATGAAAGAATCTAAATATTTCTAAAATATCTCTTCAAGATAAGGGTTAGTAGCTTTAGCTGTCCTTCCTAATTCATGTTGTCTAGAATATCTTGATTCAGGATTTACTTCACTAGGAACTTTCCTTTTCATATCTTCAATTAATTTTATTTCATTTGCAAAACCCAATCTAGATGCTGCATTTCTAACTGCAGTCTCTAGTGTTATTAGTTCTTTATATCTATTAGGATTCCCTTCATATCCATCACAGAATCCAGCAAATTCTGCAGTTCTTCTTAATCCTTCTTCAGTGTAAGATTCATCAGACCAAGGAGCCTTGTAAGTAGTTTGACGGGTTTTCCAATCTGCAATAGGTGCCATACCATTAGCATGTAAAAATTCTCTAAATATATATTTAACTTTTCCCATAAAAATTAAAATAAAGAAAATGATATAAATCTATTGGGTAAAGTTGTTTACATCTAAAATAAAAATTATTTCGCAGCTCTTGCAATTTCTAATAATTTATTAACAAAAGGCATTACATTATATCTTTTATGAGTATGCACTACAAAAGAATTAACACATGCATCATGAGAAATATTTTCTCTAGTATATCTGCCATTAACTTCTTTAGTTTCTTCAACTTCTCCAAAAGCATCATCTAAAACTTTTCCTCTTACAGCCTTTTTAAAAGCAACTCTTAAATCATCAACTGTCCATCTACAACCCATATAGAACTGTGCACCCGACTTTTTATCAGTAGCCCTATACCAAGGAGTAACTGGAGATTTATCTGTATATCCTGGTTCAGCTTTTATTAATTCTAATCCAGTTTTTTCTCCAACACTCTTCCAGAAATGTTCATCTCTTAAAAGAATTGCTTGATCTCCATTAACACATTTAATAGCATAAATATCTGCATCTGGATGAACTGTTATATTTGCATATAAGTCTGAATTGCCCCTAAGCATTAATTCTGTTGCTTTTTCTACATGGCCTAAATTTTCACCAAGATATAAAAGTGCATCAGTTTTAACAGCAACTAATTTTCCATCTTTTTGTTCTGTAGGTACAACTCTCATGTGGAAATTTTTATCATTAGGACTAGCAATTTCTAAGCCACCAGCTACACCAGTTCTTAAAATAGCACCATCAAATAAGGTCATAATACAATTAAGCCTGCCAGCAGTGCTAAATTCAACTCTTGTTTTTCCTTCAATTAAAACTCTATCCAAAAGTCGATTTGTAGCTATGGCACTTACAAGTTCACCCAAATCTTCAGGTTTTTTAGAAACATCTTTAAATTCAGTTACTAAGAAAGGTTCAATATCTGCCTTTTGATATATTTGGACTAATCTTGCTTGATCCATAAAGTAAGCAAATATAAATAATTTATAAAGCTTTCTTTTGATACTACTATAAAATAAATATAAAAATCTAACACTTAGTTAAATATAAAAACACATAAAAAACTAAATTTCTTAATGGATAAATTAATTTATAAGTATGCATTACATAATGCCTTTAAGTACAATGGAAAAGCAAACCCTGGAGCTTTAATAGGTAAAATTTTAGGAGAAAAACCAGAATTAAAATCTAATTTAGATAGCTTGAGAAAAGAAATCCAAGAAGTAGTTAATCAAGTAAATTCTATGTCTGTAGAAGAACAATTAAAAGAGTTAAAAAAAATAGCTCCAGAATTATTAGAAGAAAAGAAAGAAGAGAAAAGAGATTTAAAAGAATTACCAGGAGCTATAAAAGGCAAATTAGTAACAAGAATTCCTCCAGAACCTTCTAAATATACCCATCTAGGCCATGCTTTAAGTTTCCTAATTAATTATATGTATGCTAAAAAATACGAAGGTAAATGTATTCTAAGATATGAAGATGCTAATCCAGAAAAAGTAAGTAAAGAATATTTAGATGCAATGGAATATGATATTAAAGAATATTTAGATATTAAACCAGACAAAACAGTATTTATCTCAGATGAAATACAAGTATATTACGATCATGCATTAAAATTAATAGAAAATGGAAATGCATATGTTTGTTCTTGTACACAAGAAGTAATGCGTGATTTAAGACACAAAGGGCAGGATTGCTGGTGCAGACATAGGTCTAAAGAAGACAATTTAAAAGATTGGAATTTAATGCTAAAAAAGAAATTCAAAGAAGGGGAAAAAACTTTAAGATTAAAAATAGATATGTCTTCATTAAATCAAGTTATGCGTGATCCTGTTATTTTCAGATTAGATTACCACAAACATTACAGACAAGGAACTAAATATTGTATTTGGCCAATGTATGATTTCTATAATTCAATCTCAGATGCTTTATTGGGAATTAATTATGTTTTGAGAAGCAATGAATTTGGGACTATGCGTACAGAACTGCAAAATTATATTAAAAATTTATTCAAATATCCAATACCTTTAGAATTCCAATATGGCAGGTTTAATGTTAATGATAAAATATCTCAAGGAAGAGAAATTAGAGAATTAATTAAAGAAAAAAAAGTAAATGGTTGGGATGATCCAAGATTAATTACATTACAAGCTCTAAGAAGAAGAGGTATATTAAAAGAAACATTCTATGAATTAGTTAAAGAAGTTGGTTTATCTAAAACTCAAACTAATTTAGACTTTGAAGTTGTAGCTTCTATAAATAGAAGATTTTTAGATAAAGATTGTAATAGATATTTCTTCTTATCAGATTATAAAAAAATAAATATTGAAAATGTAAAACCTAAGACTATAAAACTAGACTTACATCCAGAATTCCCTAAAAAAGGTTCTAGAACACTTAAAATTGATGGTAATTTCTACATTTCTAAAACAGATTTCAAGAATTTAGTTCCAAACAGAATGCATAGATTAATGGATTGTTTAAACTTTATTAAAAAAGGAAATAAATTAGAATTCCATTCCTGGAATTATGAAGACTTTAAAAATGCAGAAAACAAAGGTATAATTATCCATTATCTTCCAATATCTAAAGACTTAGTTAATGTAGAAATTACAATGGATGATGCTTCAATATTAAAAGGTTTAGCTGAACCAGGAATTAAAAAATTAAAAGTAGATTCAATTATTCAGTTTGAAAGGTTTGCATTTGTGAGATTAGATGAAATTAAAAATAAAACTTATAAATTTTGGTTTACTCATAAGTAAGCTTTAAATCTCTTTCTAAATTATTTATAAATACAATGCCTGAACAAATTCAATTACCTAAAGGAATGGATATGTATAAAGTAATCCAATTGGTAGTTGGTAATACTCCTTATTTAATTTGCAGACAAGATAGGGATAAACATCCTTTAATGTTAGAAAGAGCCTTGCAAGAATTTGGAATTACTTATTTAAGGAAAAAAATCGGAAACACTATTGAAATTCCAGAAATAGAAGGTCATGGCTACAAAATGGTTGGAGCAGGAATGGCACTTAATAGAGGCGATAGAAAGGTTAGTTTTGGTAGTAAAAGTACAACTTACGGAATAGGAATAAACCAAGATCATTTATCTTTATGTCAGTTACTAGTTCCAGATAAAGAATTAATGTTAGATAGAGTAATATTTCCAGATAGTTAATTTAATCAAAAATATTTTATCTAAATTCTTTAGAGTAACAAAGCAAACTTTATATATCAATATCTTATTAAATTCTTATGAGTAAAGACAAAATAGAATTAATAAAAAGAAATACAGCAGAAGTTCTGAATGAAGAAAATTTAAATGAAATATTAAAGAAGAAAAAGCCAATAGCTTATTGTGGATACGAAACGAGTGGCGGATTACATTTAGGGCATTTAGTCACAATTACAAAATTATTGGACTTACAAAAAGCAGGCTTTCATATAAAGATATTATTGGCAGACTGGCATACTTGGTTAAACAAGAAAGGTGACTGGGATTTTATTAATGAACAGGTAAAAGAATGGAAAGCAGGATTCAAAGCAGCTGGTTTAACAGAAGCAGAATTTGTTATAGGAACAAGTTTCCAAAAAAAATCAGAGTATTTAGACGATGTAATGAAATTAGCAACATCAGTTACAATGAACAGGGCTTTGAGAAGCATGCAGCAGGTAGCTAGAGACTTAGAAAATGCAAAAGTTTCTCAAGTAATTTATCCATTAATGCAAATTGCAGATATAAAACATTTACAAGTAGATTTAGTAGAAGCAGGATTAGAACAAAGAAAAATTCACGCTTTAGGTATAGAATTATTTAAAGATATAAATTACAAAACCCCAGTATTTGTGCACACACCATTAATTTCATCATTGCATGGACCAGGTTCTAAAATGTCAAGTTCAGTTCCAGAATCAATGATTTCAATAAAAGATTCTTCTGAAGATATTAAAAATAAAATTAAAAAAGCATATTGCCCAGAGGGAGTTCTAGAAGACAATCCAATTTTAAGTATTTCAAAATTAATAATATTCCCGAGAATAAAAACATTTGAAGTAAAAAGATCTGAAAAATTTGGTGGAAATTTATCTTTCAAAACCTATGAAGAGCTAGAAAAGTTATTTTTAGATAAGAAATTACATCCTTTAGATCTAAAAAACTCTGTATCTCAATATTTAGATGAAATTATAGAACCCATAAGAAAGAAATTTAAATAATTTTAAAAATCAAATAAATCTTCTTCATCTATTTGCTTTCCTCTTGTAATATTACCTTTTACAATAAAGAATCTATTCTTCAAGCTGCTCATATTGTTCATAACTAAAGGCATAGTATGCTGCATTTTTATTTTGATATCTATAGGGCTAGCTCTTATCTTATATAAATAAAGAAGGTCACTTAATGCTTTATGTAATTCATCACAATGTTTCACAGGCATATCAAATTGTGTTGTAGTCTTAAAATCTCCAGCATACTCATTTCTTATTTTAGTTAACACTTCTTTTAAATTATTTAGTTTAGGTAATATTTTTTCTTCAAATACTGAAGTCATCCAGACATGATTAGAGATTATTCTTTCAGCCTGCTTACTTCCATATTGTTGATTTAAATTATTAAGCTCTTGTTCAAAACTAACTATTAAAGATTCAGCTGTTTGTAAAGGGGTTTGTTGTAGCATGCATATATTAAACTTATTGGATATTTAAATATTATTATACTTAAGCTCTATTATGGAAAACTATATAAACACGTGTCCATCTAGATAGACATATGTCCAAGTTAATAGACAATATGGAAATAATGGAGATTTTTTATAATAATCCAAATAAAGAGTATCATATTAGGGAGATAGCTAGATTAACTAAATTATCGCCAAGTACTGTATCCAAGTATTTAATAAAATGTACAAAAGAAAAATTGCTAGATAAAAGGGAAGAAAGAAAACACTTATTATTTAAGGCAAATACGGAAAATAAGATTTTTAAAATTAAAAAAATAAACTACAATACAGAAAGACTATTCGAATTTGGGCTTATAAACTATTTAGATGAAGAATTTAATTATCCAAGGGCAATAATTCTTTTTGGTTCATTTGCAAAAGGTGAAGATATAGAGCAGAGCGATATTGATATTTTTATTTTATCTGAAACTAAAAGAGAACTTAAATTAGAAAATTATGAAAAATTACTTAAAAAAAAGATACAATTATTTGTATATAATAATAAAGCATTTCAGGAAATGAAAATTAAAAATCAAGAACTATTAAATAATATAATAAACGGCCTAAAATTACAAGGCAATTTAGAGGTGTTTTAGATTTGCTATTTAACGACTTTATAAAAACAGGCAAGGCAAGAAAGGCAACTCCAGATATACAATTAATAAAATCACTTTTATCTACTTCAGAAAAGAATCTAGGTACATTAAAAGTGCTTCCAATTAATGAAGTTACAAAAGAAAGTGCCTTAGTTATGTGCTATGAAGCTTTGAGAGAAATTGTAGAAGCAATAGCGATGAAAGAGGGCTATAAAGTATACTCTCATGAGGCATTTACTTTTTTCTTAAAGGAAAAAATAAATACAGAAATATCTGAAAAATTCGACAAATATAGAAAATTAAGAAACGGAGTAAACTATTATGGAAAAGAAATACCAATAGAAGAGGTAACTTATTCTATTAAAGATATTAAACAACTAATAAATGAATTGAAAGATAAATATTTAATAACTTTTCCCAAATAAACAAACTACTTTAGCTTCTTTTCCACAAATACACTTCTCACCTATTGGCTCTTTTTCATCTAAAGGCATACAAATAGACTTAACGCCATTAAATTTAACATTAATCTCTTCTTCACATTTACTAGAATTGCACCAATTAACTTTAGCTATTTTTTTATCATTAATAACTTTCTCAAATTCTCTCATATCTTTAATTTCTTTAATGCTTTCTTTCAAATTAGCCTTAGCTCTCTCATATAATTCATTATGCATTCTTTCTAAATGCATTTTAACTTCATTCTTTAAATCTTTAAATTTAACAAAATGTTTCTTAGTATCATGCCTTGTAACTAAAACAACATGATCTTTTTCTAAATCTTTAGGTCCTAATTCTAGTCTTATAGGTATTCCATTTAATTCCCATTGATTAAACTTCCACCCAGGAGTATATTCTTCCCTATCGTCAAGTATACAATTAAATTCTTCTAATTCTTTTTCTAATTCTCTAGATTTTTTAGCAACTGCTTCTTTACTATTCTCAAAAAATATTGGAACAATAACTAATTTATTATCAGCAACTCTAGGCGGTAAAACTAATCCTTTATCATCTGAATGTACCATTAAACAAGCCCCTATTGATCTAGTACTTAATCCCCAAGAATTCTGATAAGCATTTTCCATTTTCTCTTCTTTATTTGTAAATTTAATATCAAAGGATT
>CAYNBR010000037.1:0-10530 GCA_964395935.1 Candidatus Woesearchaeota archaeon | reverse complement strand
ATAAATACATGCGAAGATTCTGATGGTGATTATAAGATGCTTAGTGGGACTGTTACAGATTATGACCCTATAGCACAAGAAATATTTGTTTATGAAGATGAATGCGTTGGACGGCATATGATAAGAGAGGGTATTTGTAGAGATGGAAATATTGTATTTGAACGTGAAGAATGCCACCCTAGTTCAAATTGTAAATATGGGCATTGTGAATTTACTAGATACTAAAACTTAATTCTTATTTTATAATATACCCATATTGATGAAAATAAAATAAAGATTAATAAGAATAAGTATAATGATTTTTGAGAAGATTCAAGAATTGTTAATATAATTCCTATAATAGCTGATATAGACCAAATAATTTTTAGAGATAATAAAGCATTATAAGTTTCTAATCCTTTTTTATTTAATAATAAAGAAGTTCCCCCAATACCTATTAAAGCTGCTCCAACTAATCTTGCTGTTAATGTTTCTGTAATTGTAAATCCAAATAAATTCAAAAACCAAACCGGATAAAATAGTAATGGAAGTGCAAATAAAATATCAACTAAAAAATGAATAGCAAACCAAGTTCTTAGTGAATTTGGAACAGATTTCATAAATAAATTAAGATTAAGGTATTTATATTCTTTACTAGAATTAAAAAAGAAAAAAGAAATTATTTCTTTTCTTGTTTTCTTACTTTTCTATCGTAAGCTTGGTGTGGACTAGGTCTTTGTTTCTCAGAACCTTCTCCTTTACTTATTCCTCGAGATTTCTTTCCTGCAGATGTAAGTCCTCTATGCACTCTTTTCTTATTCTTAGTTGAACACATCCATACAAGTGTTTTATCTGACTCTATCTCAGAATGTGCAGGATCTACCATTATAACCTCAAACCAATAATGAGTTCCGTCCCTACCTACTTTGTAGGAATTTAAAACTTCCATATTAACAAATTTTTTTTGTACTCTTTCTTCTGCTACAACCTGATAACTTTTTGCAAGAACTAAACGTCTGTGTGAATGAGCTGATCTTCTACCGTGTCTTATCTTCGGCCTTGTATGCCCCCCACGATCAACACGAACTCTAATAATTAAAATTCCATGCTTTGCTCTGTAACCAAGTTCTCTTGCTCTTGTTAGATTTGTAGGAAACTCCACTCTAGTTATTGCTGGCTGTCTCCTCCATCTCATTAAACGTTCTCTGAGAACTGCTTTGTCAGGCTCTTGAAATGCCTTTTTAATATATTTGTACATGCCCATTTTTTCGTCTCCTTAAATCTTGATTCTGGGGGCAAACCCAACATCTACAAGATTAAAATTGTGAACCAGTAAAGGTTTTTAAAGGTTACGGACCCGGGAGGATTTGAACCCCCGACCCCTTGCTTAGAAGGCAAGTGCTCTATCCAAGCTGAGCTACGAGTCCTTAATAAGAAAAACAACAGAAGATAATTTATAAAACTTACTATAAAGTTTATAAACAAGTCTTCCATTAATTTAATTATGTTTAGAATTCATAAAGAGAGGTTCCCATTAACAGGGGCTGTATTTTTCAGCGTCTTTGCACTTATATTTGCGTTAAGCCACGCTCTAATCTCTCCAATATTTCCACTATTTGTCAAGGATTTTGTAGGCAAGGATGCTTATGTCGGTTATCTTATGTCTTTCTTCGCATTCTTATTTTTAATTGCAAATATACTAATGGGAAAATTACTTGAAAGAGTTGAGAAAAAAAAGATAATGATTTTTTCAATATTATTATTAGCAGCTTCTTATTTTATGTATAGTAGAACTACGAGTTTAAAAATGTTTATAGGAATAGAAACATTGAGAACATTTGCACTTGCAGGTTATGTAATTTGCTTAGGTTTGTTTATCAGAGAATCTACAACAAAAAAGAAGATTGGAAAAACAGAAGGTTTGTATTTTACTTTCTTAAACTTTGCTTGGCTTTTAGGACCATTAATAGGAGGATTATTAGCAAAATCTTCTGGGTTTAAAGCAGTTTTTTATTTGTCTTTTTTAATTGCTATGCTTGGATTCTTTGTAATGATTCCTTATAAAAGTGATAATAAAGAAAACCATAATAACCAAAGTGGACAATTATTAGATAATATTAAATTATTTGTGAAAAATAAAAAACTTGTCTATCTTTACTTAATTACTTTTGGATTAGTTTCTTTTATTACATTGCAGTATATTTATTTACCTTTACTGATTAAGCAATCTGGTTTTGGTGAAGATCTTATAGGATACGCTTTATTTGCTGTAGTTATTCCTTTACTTTTGCTAGAGATACCTGCAGGGAAACTAGCTGACAAATTTGGGTTTAGAAAATTCTTTGTTGCTGGTTTTATTATTATGGCTGCTTTTCTTATAGCTACTTCCTTTGTTAGTTCTATATATTTATTAATTTTGTTTGTTATACTCGGGAGTATTGGTGTAGCCTTAGTTGAATCTTTAAAAGAAGCTTATTTTTTTAAAATAGTAGATAAAAAGGATGAAATTAAACTTTTTCCAATACATAGAACAGCTTTACAAATAGGAGCTTTAGTATCTCCTTTGATATATTCAACTTTCCTTTTTTTTGTTAGCATTAAACAACTATTTGTTGTTGCTGGGTTCTTTATACTATTATTCACAATCCCTGCTATTTTACTTAAAAATCTTCATTAGAAACATTTATAATTTAAAAAAAGTCTTTTATTATCATGCAAAAGAGAATACTTTTATTAGTACTGTTTTTCTTAATTAGTGCGTTTTCTGTAAATGCTTTTGTATTCCAGGGATATGTTAATAATGCGACTGAAAGTTTTGTTAGTAATGTTAATGTTAGTATGGTAGATGAATTTGGAAACTCGAAAACGTCTTGGACTACGCAGACAGATGCTAATGGTTTTTTTAAGATTAATACCAAAGGAGATGAAGAAGGTGATAATTTTCTGATTACTGTTTATAAATATAAAGATAATGAAAATGTTTCTTTTTTAGCACCGAGCTTCATTTATCCAATTCCTAAATATATACTAAATGAAGAATTAAAAGATAAAAATATAACAATGGCAGATGCTTTTAATCTAAAGATAACTGCTTATAATTCAACAGACAATGTGAAATTTAGGGGTGAAATTAGAGATGCTGAAAATGGATTGAATATTGAAAACTTCTTTAATAAGGGGGAGAGTGAATTTAAAGTTGTTATCCCTAAACAAAATAATGTTACTATAGTTTTGTATGAAGAAGACAACTATTTACAAAAAGCAATTACTTTGAACAACTTAACAAAATATTTTGGAGATTATCTGGCAATAAATGTAAGTTTTAGTCCTAATAATTATAGACTTACAGGTTATGCAAATGTTATAGGAAATACAAGCCCTGTGACTTTTACAGATATAGTTAAACTAAATGCTGACACTAACTATAAACTTGC
This sequence comes from Candidatus Woesearchaeota archaeon, assembly GCA_964395935.1. Taxonomy (GTDB): domain Archaea; phylum Nanobdellota; class Nanobdellia; order SCGC-AAA011-G17; family GW2011-AR18; genus CAYNBR01. The sequence goes on along the minus strand of CAYNBR010000037.1, from coordinate 7,117 downwards.
AAAGAATAGTATTTATGTACCATTAGGTTATAAAATACCTAAAAAGGATGATTTTTTTAATTCTGATGGATTCTTTAATACTACACTTGCAGACAATCAAGAATATGTTATAATGATTTTAGCTAATAATTCTAATGAATATTTTGGAGGTTTTATCAATTTATCAAAATTTACTGAAAATCAAAACATTAATGTTACTTTGAGGCCTCTAACAGGAAGTTTTATGAGTAATGCCTTAGCAAATACTAAATATGTGCTTGTTAATGTTACAGATGGATTTGCAAAGAAGAATTCAAAAGATAAAAATGATTTAGAAGATGTTTTTGTTACAGCTGAATTTGAGTATGGAAATGTCAAGTATTCTTTTAGTGATAAAACAGACAATAATGGGGCTGCAAGATTTATAATACCTAAAGCGAATGCTGATATAAATGTTTTTAGTAGATCTCATGCACCTAAATCAAAGCAGTTAAGTACTGATGAACTTAATGTTAATTCTTCTATTAATATAGAAATGGAAAGATTTGATAATGTTAATTTTGAAAAGCAATCTTACACACATAATGTAGGTTTGAATTTTTATAAGTCAAGTAGTTTGTGTGATGTGCCTAATCCTCCGAATACTTGTTTGCTTAATTCCTTTGAAAATTCTAGTACTTATTCCCCTATGCAAAATATGTTTACAGAAAAGATAAGTGCAAGAGTAGTGCAACCTTCCACAGGTATTGTTGTTCATTATATAAATCTAGATACAAAACTAGCTGGAACACCCAGTGCAAGCTTTGATGAAAATTCAGGGAAAATTAAAAGTGGAAAGGCAAGTGAAGAATTATGGAGATTTGGAAGCACAGGAACTAGTTTGTACGAAAGCATATTACTTGGAATGCCTTATACAGAATCAAATATGAATGAAAGTGCAAAAATTAATGTGACTATAAATAATTTGTATGATAATAATTTTAATACTATTTGGGATACAAGTATAAATGGATCAGATCCTAGAACTTCATTGAAGGAATATGCTGATTATGATCCTGCCTGGTTTACAGGTGTAATCTGTGATGATAGTGATGTTACTAAATCTTGTTACGTAAATAAAAGTTCAAATACTGTATGGATTAGAATCCCTCATTTTAGCGGTGTTGGTCCAACTATTGGTGGAGAAACCCCAGCTCCTAGTACTACTCAGACTTCGCAGCCAACATCTGATAGTGCATCAATAAGCAGCAATGGTGAGCACAATAATAATGGAGGTTCTATTGGAAGTAAGAATAGCTTTGACGCAAAAAGAATAAGATCTGGTGAGGTTGGAAGCCTTGGAACTTTGACTAATAAAGAAGAGGAACGTTTGGTTGAAATTAGTGGTGCTGTAAGTTTTAGATTAGGAAATAAAAAATATACTGTAACTTTAAAAGGTATTGGAGATAATAAAGCTGTATTAGGTATAACATTTTTACCTGAAGAAAAAAATAAAGTAATTGAAGATGTTTCATTAGATATTGGTGAAACTAAAGAAATTAGTTTAGATGATAACAAATATCCTGATTTAAAAATAAGTTTTAAAGAAATTGAAAATAGTATGGCTAAACTGGGATTTACTAAGATTGGAACTATAAGATTTACTAAAGATGAATTGAAAGCTCTTAATGAGAAAAAAGGATTATTATTTACTGGAGATGGACTACTTGGAAGTGAAGCTACTAGCTTGACTGAAGCTGGAAAAGAAATAGGAAAATTATTGTATCAAGGAAAAATAATGGAAGTAATTGAAAGAACACAGTGGTGGATGTGGCTTTTAATATTTACACTTCCTGCTAGTGCATTCTTTAGTTATGAGTACTTTAGAGGAAGATTGCGAGTATAGAAAAGAAGATAGATTTAGTTAACTTTAAATAGATTCTATTGGATTCCTTAAACATTATGTCTGAATTTAAAAAAATTGAGCAGAAATGGCAGAAGAAGTGGGAAGAAGCTAAGATTTTTGAAGTTAAAGAAGACAGCAAAAAAAAGAAATATTTTGTTCTTGAGATGTTTCCCTATCCATCAGCCAGTTACCTTCATATGGGACATGTTAGAAATTATACTATAGGAGACCTCATTGCAAGATATAAAAGAATGCAAGGATTTAATGTTCTCTATCCTATGGGTTATGATTCTTTTGGATTGCCTGCAGAAAATGCTGCAAAGAAACAAGGAATTCATCCTAAAAAATATACAGAAGATGCTATTAAAAAAATTATTGAATACCAAAAATTATTGGGAAATAGTTATGATTGGTCAAGAGTTATTTCAACACATGAACCAGCTTATTACAAATGGAACCAGTATTTCTTCTTAAAATTTTTAGAGAAAGGTTTAGTTTATAGAAAAAAGGCCCCGGTAAACTGGTGTCCTAGCTGCAATAGTGTTTTAGCTAATGAAGAAGTTGTTGATGGAAAATGCTGGAGACATGAAGATACAGCTGTAGTAACTAAAGAACTTGAACAATGGTTCTTGAAAACTACTGCTTATGCAGATGAATTATTGAAAGGTTTAGATAAATTAGAGTGGAGTGACAGATTAAAAACACTTCAGAGAAACTGGATTGGAAAAAGTGAAGGAACTTTAGCAAAATTTAAATTAAAAGATTCTAAAGAATACTTAGAAATATTCACAACACGTATTGATACAATTTTTAGTGTTACATTTTTAGTAATGGCTCCAGAACACCCAAAAGCAAGAGATTTTATTAAAGGAACTAAATATGAAAAAGAAGGATTAGAATTTATAATAAGAGTTAGTAATAGAAAAGATGAAGATAAATCTAAAGAAGGATTTTTTACAGGAAAATATGTTATAAATCCCGCAACAGAAAAAGAAATTCCAGTTTATTTAGCTAATTTCGTTTTAATGGACTATGGTACAGGAATAGTAATGGCAGATGCGCATGACCAAAGGGATTATGAGTTTGCTAAAAAATATAACATTTCTTTGATTAAAGTTTTAAAAACTAAAGAAGGAAAAGAATGGACTGAAGATTCTGCTTATGAAGGTTATGGTATTTTATATAACTCCGGACAATTTAATGGTTTGACAAGTGAAGAAGCAATACTTAAGATAAGATCTTGGTTAGAAAAAAAAGGTTTAGGCAAAAGAATAACACAATACAAACTTCGTGACTGGCTTATTTCAAGGCAAAGATATTGGGGAACACCAATTCCAATAATATATTGTGATAAATGTGGAACTGTTCCTGTAAAAGATCTACCTGTTTTACTTCCTGAAAAGGTTGATTTCAAGCAAGAAGGAAATCCTTTAAACCATGCTAAAGAATGGGTAGAAACTAAATGTCCTAAATGTAAAAGCAATGCAAGAAGGGAAACTGATACTATGGGTGGGTTTGTTGATTCATCATGGTATTTCTTAAGATTCTGTTCTCCTAAAACTGATAAAGAAGCTTTTGACAAGAAAAAAATAGAATATTGGATGCCTGTTGACCAATACATCGGAGGAATAGAACATGCAGTTGGACATTTAATTTATTCAAGGTTCTTTACTAAAGCATTAAGAGATCTTGGAATGATTAAAATTAATGAACCATTTACTAAGTTGTTTAATCAAGGTATTGTTTACAAGGATGGACATAAGATGAGCAAGAGCTTTGGAAACATTGTTACTCAAACTGAAATATCTGATAAATATGGCATAGATACTGCAAGATTATTTTTAATGTCTGTTTCAAATCCAGAATCTGATATGGAATGGAATGACAAAGGTGTAGAAGGAAGTTATAGACTATTACAGAAAATAATTAGAATATCTGAAATGAAATTTAGAAAACTAAATGCAAGAGATGAACATAAAAGAAATCTTGCTATCAAAAATTATACTGAACTGTTAGAACAATTTAAGTTTAATTTAGCTGTAATTGAATTAATTAAATTTACAAATTATCGTGAAGATAACCCTAATAAAGAAGGGTATGGTGATTTGTTGAAAATGCTTTCTCCATTTGCACCACATATTACTGAGGAATTATGGAATAATATTGGGAATAAAGGATTTGTTTCATTAGAGAAATGGCCAACTTATGATAATAAGAAAATAGATAATAAGATTGAAATTGGTGATGAATTTATTACAAAAACTAAGGATGATGTTGCTGCTGTATTAAGATTAACAAAGATTGAAAAAGCAAGAAAAGTAACTTTGTTTGTTGCTGATTCTTGGAAGTACAATTTTATTAAAGAACTAACTAAAAAGATGGATAAAACTAGGAATATTTCTGAGCTTATTAAGAAATTAATGGATAAAGACCACCCTAAAGAGATTTCTAATTTAGTTCCTGCTTTTGTTAAGAATCCAAGTAAATTACCTAAAGATGTTCTATCTCAAAAAGAAGAGATTGATGCTTTAAATGATTATAAAAATAAGTTTGAAAAACAATTTGGATGCCAGTTTGCTATCAGCAATAAAGATAATGGAAAAGCAATGCCTGGGAAGGTTGCAATTCTAGTAGAATAGTTTTATAAACTTTTTATTATTACCATAAATGTGGTATTTGATGAAGTTATAGATTTTAAAGGTGTTGAGCCTGATTTAGTAAATAGGGTGCTTCTTATGACTCCATTACAACTTACAAGAGATGCAAGATTAAGAATAATTATGGTTACTAGAAGATATCCACAAAACAAAAAATCAGTTCTATCTTTATTGATTGTTGCCGGCGACCAGGAAAAACTTGAACATTACCTAGATAAAATAGAAGGCTACCCTGAAAACTCTCAAGGATTAACTTTACGTGACTTTATACCTTATTGTTATAAAGAGCTAGGGATTAATCTATAAATAAACAAGATCCTTTTTAGTATAAAGATAAATATTATATTCAATGATTACTCTGCATTAGCCTTTCTTCTTTTTAAGATTTCTAGAATTTCTATTATTTTGGGTTCTTTTACTCTTTCTTCAACATAAGACCAAAATTCAGATAAATCAATATCTCTATCTTTATATCTTTGTTCGTATTCAAAAGCCTGCAATAACATTTCAATTTTATCCAATTCATAAACAAACTTTGATTCTGGAGATTTACATTCTTCATATTCATTCCATAAATCAAGGATTTTATTATCATTAACCTTTTTAAACAAAGATTTCATTGCTTTTTTTTCAAGTTCATGTTTTTCTTTTTTATTGACTTTATCATGAGGAGTAATATCTCCAGCAAGAGACTCACCAACATCATGAATCAAAGCCATCTGGACACATTTATTCTTATCTAAATTTAATTTATCTGCTAGTAAAAGAGCCATAATTGAAATACGAAATGAATGATCTGCAACAGATTCTGGATTTGGAACCTTTCTAAGAACCCAACCTGTTCTTTTCAAATCTTTTAATTTTCCAATATTGTGCAATAATTCAATAATATCTTCCATGGATCTGAGATTAAGTGTTTTCTATATAAACCTAACTGGTAGCTGCTACGTCATACCCTGCATCGACTTCATTTTACATAAAATAACTATGATTAAGTAAAAACTACAGAATCATAACTTTAGAGTAATTAATTAAGAACAACTATGTTTGCTCTTCCTTGTTTAATTTTCTTTACTTTTCCTTCTGATTCTAACTGAGCAACCATCATTGAAACTTTTGCTTCTGAAAGACCTAATTTCTTTCTTAATGTCTTCTGTGAAGCTCTTCCACCTTCATCTTTAAGAATAAGTAATAGTTTAGCATTAAATTCATCAGAGACAATTATTGTTTCTTTCTTGACATTAACTTCTGGTTTTCCATTTTTTGTATTCTGGTTTCTATTTTTTAGAATTAAAATTATTATTAAAATAACAATCCCAAGGATTATATAATTAATTATTGATGGACCTTCGTAAACTGTTTTTTTGAGTGGCGTTGCATCAACATTAGGCAACTCTTCGATAAGGTCTTCATCTAACTCTGTTGAAGGAAAGAGGAATAAATCTAATGTTTTCTTTTCTCCTTCCTTTATGGTCACTTTTTCTTTTGTTACTTCCTCTTCAGGAGAATTTGGTTTTTTCTTTGCTATTATTGTATATTCTCCAGCTGGAAGGTCAAACATATAACTGCTTTCTTGAGTAACCATACGCTGGCTGTCTATCTCTACTACTACATTTTTAACGAGCTCTAAATCAAAATCATATACCTTACCTTGGATAGTAGCTCCAAAAACTGGAACTGAAAGTAAAATTAATATAAAAAGTATTTTCTTTAACATTTCAGTTTTAATGAACTGTTCTGGTATAAAAATATTTCTGAGAAGGTAAAGAAGGTTATTTTAAACTTATTTCCTTAGAATAAAGCTTTCTGAAGCTTTAATAAAAGAATTATATAAGTTTATTTATAAAGTAAATGCACTGTATATGTTGTAGAAAAGGTTTTTAGGAGGATTAAATTATGAAAAATATAAATAAGATATGGGCTTTAGCTTTGGTGCTTATTATTGGAGCAATACCTTTTGTTCAGGCAATTGGTGCTGAAGTTGGAGCAAGTATAAATGTTGGTACTGAAACAGAAAGTGGTGCTAATATAGATGGACAAGCAACAGCTGATGTGAAAACTGAAGGCAATCATAGAGCATTAGCTAATGGACAACTAGTAATGAAAAACAAGCTGTTTAGAAATAAACTAGATCTAAAAGCTGACAATAAGATTATGGCTAGAGGGAATTTAGGATTAAATGATGCTAAAATACAATTGCCTACAAATTGGAAAGAGAGATTCCTTGAATCTTTAGACAAGTTTGTAAAAAGACTTGAGAAAGTTAAAACAAAGATTGAAGCATCTCATGCAGAGAATAAAGATGAAATTATTGTAAGTATAGATATACAGATCGAGGCAGCTAATCAATTAGTAGCTGATGTAAAGGCTGATGAAGAAATAACTAGGGATGAAGCAAAGGAATATACAAAGAATGCTAGAGAAATATGGTCTGAATCTAAAACTGCAGTAAAGATTGGAACTACTAAACTAGTTAATGTGAAAATTGCTGGTATCATTAAAAAAGCTGAAAAACTTGAAGAGAGACTTAATAAATCAGATTAAAAATTTAAAGCAAAAGGTAAAAACACTACTGAAATTGAAGTAGAAGTGAATA
>CAYNBR010000036.1:0-10802 GCA_964395935.1 Candidatus Woesearchaeota archaeon | reverse complement strand
TAATCCAAGAGTAGTCTTAACGCTTTTAATTACATCAGATGCATTCATATCTTTACTTTGATAACCAACGTCTTTAATTATAATAGAACTATCCTTAGTTAAAACTTCAACCCCTTTCCCTTTATAGATTCCAATTATCCTTCCAGGAATTCTTCCTTCATATTTGTTAGCATTAGAAGGAACTTCAGCACTCACAATCCTTAACTCTTCCATATGAAAATAAGTAAAAGCACCACCATAAGGCCTTACTAAAGCTCTAATAAGCCTATAAATTTCATCTGTTGGTTTATTCCAATCTATCTCCCCATCACAAGGTAATCTAGTACAAGTGTAAGTCCCTTCTCCTTTCTGTTCTTTCATCTCTATTTTTCCATCTAAAATATTACAAACAATTTGTCCTAAATTTTGTTCTAAATATAGATTTAATTTACTATAAACATCATTAGTAGTATCGTGTTCTCCTATCTCAATCTTCTGCTGTACATAAATTTTTCCAGCATCTAAATCTGGAATTGCCTCATGTATTGTAAATGAAATATCTTTTCTGCCCAATATTATAGCCCAATTAATCCCTGCTCTCCCCCTCCATCTAGGTAAATCACCATGGTGAATATTAATAAATTTAGAATGTTGTAAAATTTCAGCAGTTAATATTTGATTGTAAGTAGCAATAACAACTGCATCAGATTTTTTAGCAAGTTCAATAATTTGATCTTTTTTTCCACCTTTGTAAACAGGAATACTATTTTCAAGGGCTAGTTTCTCAGCAGGAGCAATTCCCAATTCTATAAATAAATCTTCCAGTTCAGCAGGCAAGACTATCCCGGTAACCTCACATGTAGGAATTAGTCCTTTTAGGGCATGTTCTCCCATTAAACCATATGCTAATAATCCTACTTTAGGTTTCATAAAACTGAGAAATTAAGAAAATTTATAATACTATTGCTTTGAAGGTTTTGTTACTAATTTAACACTTTCTGTAGCTATTACATTCTTAGGAACTTCAGGTTTTTTGAATATGCCTACTATAAATCCAAACCCATAGGCTATCCCCTGAGTATAAGCAATTATTGGCCCAAGAAATGTATACCACCTATATTTAATTTTACTGGCCTTAATAAATATTTTAAGGTTATGCAGTAAGAGAACTAAAATATGTAGGGGAATATATAATAAAATATAGGGATTGAATATAGAAGCTACTAAAGCTATAAAAGGGGAGAGGAAAAAACCAATTTTTAATAACTGCTTCTTATCTGTCTTTGCTAAAGCGTAATTGAATTTTCCAAACTTGTAAGAATATTTCCATAAAGAAGGAATATTATCTCTCCACTTATGATACCAAATTGCTTTTGGTTCATAGATTAACTTATATCCTTTTCTCAAAAATTCTTTATTCAAATAAGTATCAATAGCCCAGCCAGCACCAGCATCAAATCCACCAACAGCATTGAATGCGCTTCTTTTCATAAATCTTGCTAATAGGCCCCCCTCATTTGTCTCTCTAATAACTCTATCCATATCGTCATATCTTAATTTCCAGATTATACTTCTGTATTTATCAATAAATGAATTTGTATCCCACATCTTTACATAACCGACTACTCCAGCAACGTTTGGGTCTTCGAAATGTATTAAACTTTTTTCAAAATAGTCTAGATCAACTTTAACATTTGCATCTGCCATATAGAAGAATTCACCAGTTGCTTTTTTTATTGCTTCAATATACAAATAAGTTGCCCATGTTCCTTGAATATGTGGGATATGGTATATTTTGATGAACTTGTATTTTTTAGCATATTCTATAGCGATTTTTTCACTCCCATCTGAAGAATCATTATCTATTAATATTATCTCTATTTTCTTATAGGTTTGATTTATGAAGGAATCTAGAAACTCTTTTAAGCACTTTACTTCGTTCCTAAAAGGACAAACAACAGAAACTAATCCCTTTACGTAAGTCATAATATTGGTATTCTTAGGCCTTTTATAATTCTTTCGCTTGAGGTAGTTTTAAATATCCTTTTTTTGTTTAAATTCTATGGCACATTTAAAGTCTGTAGCTAAGGGATTCATATTAATGCTAATTGGATTAGTATTTACTAAAGCAGTATCTATGCTCTTTAAGATTGTTTTTTCAAGATACTATGGTGCTCATAATTTAGGTTTGTATTCTTTGGGTTTGGGAATTTTTACTTTGTTGACTACTTTTTCTATATTTGGATTTAATTATGGGTTAAGCAGGTATATTTCTCTATATCATGAAAAAGATAAGGATAAATTAAAAAATATTATGCTTATTTTCTTTTCTATTGCTGTATTCTTAAGTATCTTTTTTGCTTTAGGTTTGTTTTTTTCTTCAGATTATCTTGCTAAACTTTATAAAACAGAAGAATTAAGTTTGGTCTTTAAGCTATTTGCAATCTCAATTCCACTATATGTAATTTCATTAATGATTCAGAAGATATTTGAAGGTTTTAAAGAATTTAAGAATAGCGCCTTGCTTGAGTCTGGAATTAATTTACTGAAATTTCTTTTTTTAATCGTTTGTGTATTCCTTTCCTTGAAGTTACCTTTTGTTATTTTAGCAACTGCTCTCTCTTTTTTATTAATGAATTTTCTGGGTATTCATTTAATTAAGAAACATATACATATAAAGGATGTATTCAAAACTAGAATAGACCCGAATTTGTTGAAAGATGTTTTCTTGTTCTCTTGGCCATTAGCATTAACATTTATCTTACACACAATATTGACACAGTTTGATTCTTTAATCCTTGGATATTTTTTAACACCATTTGATGTAGGAATCTATAGTCTAGTAATGTCTGCTGCTGGTTTCATAGGATTATCTGCTCTTGTAGCTGGTCCTGTATTACTGCCTTCATTTGGAGAATTATTTGCTAAAGATGATAAGGAAAATCTGAAATCTATTTATATTTCTTCATTTAAGTGGTTGACTATATTGGCTGTTCCTGTGCTATTTTTATTTGTTAGTTCTCCTGTAATTGTGATGAATCTATTTGGGGGTAAAGAATTTATCTCTGGTGCGCCTATACTTATTCTACTATCTATAGCTTTCTTAATAAGCAATGTAGTAATCCCAACCACAACCATACTAATTGCTGTAGGCAAAACAAAGTATTTACTCATTAATACTTCTACTACAGCAGCATTAAGTGTAGTTATGAATTTTATTTTAATACCAAGATATGGGATTTTTGGAGCTGCAGTAACTTTTTTAGTGACTTCTATATTTATCAATGTATTGAGAATAATTGAAGTGAGGAAAATATTGGGCTTGAATCCATTTGATTTAACTTACTTGAGGATGATCTTTATATTTTTATTAACTGGTGTTGTTTCATTTTATTTGCCTAAATATATTTTTGTTAACCAGTACTTTCTTTTAGTCGGTTCTTTTGTTTTGTTTAGTGTTATTTCTTTTGGTTTAATGTTAATCTTAAAATGTTTCAATGAAGAAGATACTGAAATATTTAATGCTATTAAAAAGAAGATTTTGAAGTTTAAAGGTTAAGTCCCCCCGGCCAGATTCGAACCAGCAACCTTTCGGGATCAGCTATCTGAGTTTCATTCTTTAGCTATTAGCTATGTCTCCCAGCGATAAAATCTACAGCCGAACGCTCTACCGTTGAGCTACGAGGGGCTAGAAAAGGTTAAAGAGAAAGTGCTTATAAATTTATTGGATGCTATAACCTTGTTCTAAAACTCTTAATTAGAAAAATATTTATAGTAGATATTCACCCACCCCACAATAGACTCAAAAATATTTGTTGGGGGAGTTTTTGTGGACCAAATAGAAGATTTATTATACAAAACAAGAAAGGAAGTTTTTGAAGAGAATAGGTTTTATAGATTTGGGCACAATTTAGGTATATTCCTCTTTTTTCTTTTGTTCTCAAGTATGATCTATTTTATTTTTTTTAAAGGTAAGTATAATTATTTATCCTTTTTTTTATTATCTTTAATTTTAAGCTTGTTATATAGGATAATTATGGGGTTTAGTAAATATGGGAAACGTAAGATTGTTTTTGAAGGGTTTTAAAAAAGGATTTAAAGAATGCGGTGATATACTTAGTAGGATAGTTAATGGATTTGCTCTTTTAATAGTTTTTATTTTTGGAATAGGATTAATTTCTGTTATTTCAAAGTTATTCCATAAGAAATATTTAGATAAAAATTTTAAAAGTAAATCAGCTAGTTATTGGGTAGATAGTAATATTAAAAATAAAAAGAAGGAGGATTATTATAAACCATTTTAAAAAATGATGGTGTTAGGTATTTCTGCATTTTTCCATGATTCTTCAGCTTGTATAATAAAGGATGGTAAGCTAATAGCAGCTGCAGAAGAAGAGAGATTTACTAGAAAGAAGCATGATTCTGGATTTCCTTATAATGCTATTACTTACTGCCTAGAAGAAGCTGGTATAACTATTAATAGCATAGATTATATAGCATTTTATGAGAAGCCATTACTTAAGTTTGAAAGAATTCTTAGCCAATTTTTAGATAGTTTTCCAAAAGGATTTTCTGCCTTTAATGAAACTGTACCTAAATGGTTAAATGAAAAATTAAGATTAAGATCTATAATAAAAAAGAAGTTGAAGTATGGTGGTAAATTGGTCTTTGTTGAGCATCATTTATCACATGCAGCGAGTTCTTATCTAATGAGCCCATTTAATGAAGCTGTCTTACTTACTTTGGATGGTGTCGGAGAATGGGCAAGTGCAACTTATGGTTACGCAAGGGGCAACAATTTAATTATAGATAAAGAGATACATTTTCCACATTCTATAGGTTTGTTATACAGTGCTATTACAGCATATCTTGGATTTACTGTGAATAATTCTGAATATAAAGTGATGGGATTGGCTGCTTATGGAGAACCAAAATATTATGATAAATTGAAAACTTTAATTGATATAAAAGAAGATGGTAGTTTTGCTTTGAATATGGATTATTTTGTTTATAATTATAAGATGTCTATGTTTTCTAAAAAATTTCATCAAGAATTTGGTTCACCAAGGAAGGGTAATAGTGAGCTGACACAATACCACAAAGATATAGCATCTTCTATGCAAAAGTTACTTGAAAATATTTTGTTTATAATTCTTAATAATCTTAATAAAAAATATAAATGTGATAATATTTGTATGGTTGGGGGAGTCGCTTTGAATAGTGTTGCGAATGGGAAAATATTAAAAAATACTCCTTTTAAAAGAATTTTTATACAACCTGCTGCAGGTGATGGTGGTGGAAGTGTAGGTGCTGCGGCATATACTTATTATTCTTTGTTAGAAAATAAAAGAGATTTTGTAATGACAAATGCTTATCTTGGACCTCACTTTAGCGATGAAGAAATTAAATACTTCCTTGATAAAAATAGAATAAAGTATACAACATATGATGATGAAAAGAAACTAATTAAATCAGTTGCAAAATTAATTTATAATAACTATGTGGTTGGATGGTTTCAAGGCAGAATGGAATTTGGACCCCGGGCTTTAGGGGGCAGGAGTATTTTGGCCAACCCATGTAATCCTAAAATGCAAGATATTTTAAATTTGAAAGTTAAACATAGAGAACAATTTAGACCATTTGCACCTGTAATATGTATAGAAAATACAAAAGAATATTTTGAATGCGATAAGGAGATACCTCTAACTACTGATTTTATGCTTATGGTTTATCCGATTAAAAAAGAGAAACAAAAGTTGATACCAACTGTTGTGCATGTTGATGGTTCTGGAAGATTACAAACTATAAGAAGAAAAGAAAATCCATTATATCATGATCTTATAAAAGAATTTGGAAAATTAAGTAAAGTCCCTATTTTAGTAAATACTTCTTTTAATATAAGAGGTGAACCGATTGTTTGTACACCTTATGATGCTTATAGATGTATGATGGGAACTGGAATTGACTATTTGGCAATTGGTGAGTTTTTAATAAAGAGAGAAGATAATCCTAAAGATATATGGAATAGTGAGGATTTGGCAGATGACTAAACTCCAAACTAAAATTTTATTTATTGTATTTGTATTTATTATTTTTTTTGTTTTGTTTGAAATAGGGATAAGGATTTTATGGAAAGAACCAGTTTATGGTTACCCAGAGGGATTACATATACCAGATGATATATTAGGGTTTAAGTATAGTCCTAATTTTGTAGGTAATTTTAATGGAGCATATGATAATATAGAAATACGTACTAACGCTCAAGGTTTAAGAGATTATGAGCATAATTATACAAAACCAGTGGGGAAAATTAGAATATTAGGCCTAGGGGATTCTGCTACATTTGGACCTGGGGTGGAATTTGAAGATACTTACTTACAACAATTAGAGAAGAAATTGTTAAATAATGGTTTTAATGTTGAAATAATCAAAGCAGGTGTGAATCATTATGAGTTTGATCAGGAATATACTTATTATTTTAATGAAGGGTATAATTACGATCCAGATATAATATTTGTTGGTGTTGCACTGAATGATCCAACTAAGACTGATCCTATAAAACTAAAAAATGAGATGATATCTAATAAACTTAAGGAGCCTGAAAATACATTCAAAAATTTTATATCAAAAAACTTTAAGTCTGCTAAATTTACTTATTGGCTTTTTAAAAATACTTTTATATTAAAAGGTAAGGATTATAATGATGATTATTTTAAAACAATATATTCTTTGTGGGATGGAGAATCTTGGGAGTATTATAAGAGTAAATTGTTAGATTTGAACTATAAACTAAAAAAAGATAATAAAAAACTTGTGCTTATTGTCTTTCCTTATACACAACAATTTAATAATTCTATGAGCTATGGAAGAATGCCACAAGAAAAACTGCTAAATTTATCTGTAGGTACAAATATGACTGTTATTGACCTCACTACAGATTTGGATCTACCAAATTATTCTAAATATTATCTTCCTTTAGATAATGTGCATTTAAATGCTGCAGGTCAAAAAAAGGTTAGTGAGATACTGTATGAATGGTTAATAAATAATTCTTTAAAGAAAAAGTAAAACTATCTGCTTTATTGTTTTTTCTTACCAAAAGTAATCCAATATCCACCCTCGTGATGCGTTGTATATATCCATCCTAATTGGAGATAAATTCTTGATAAAAAATTAGGATAATGTTCATTTGTTTTGTTCCAAACTCCTGCAATTTTAAGGATACTTTTGTCCCTTAATTTAGATGATGGAATGGTTTGATAATATTCTATATTATTTTTCTTGAACCATTGCAGTACTTCACCTATAGTGTGTGAAGATTCATGGGGATGCAGGTACTGATCATTCCACCAACCTCTTGCCCTTTCTTTATCTTCTACTTCACCAATTTGCATTTTAATAAACCAGTCTTTTATTTTATCATTGTCTTTGAAAATTGTTTTTGCTAAATTTTGTCTTATATTTAATGGTATTCTCCCAAATTTATTATATAATCCTATAGCTACATATCCCCCAGGCTTAAGTAATTTTAATATATTAACAAAACCCTTATATGGATTCTCAGTATGGTGAAGTACACCTAGACATAATACATAATCGAATTTTTTATTTATTTTTATTATTTCTTCTTCATTCATTATATCAACCTTAATAAGTTGTAATGAATTTAATTTAAGTTTATTCTTCAAAGCCTTTGCTTTACTTAAAGAACTATCTGAAAAATCTATCCCAAAGACGTTTTTTCTTCTCACTGATAAAAATGCTGATAGTTGCCCTGTACCAGTTCCTACATCAATAACTGAGGCCTCTTCAGGAATGCTTCTATCCAGTGTTTTAACAAAAGGATAAGACATTAGTTTTAAATCAAATTTTGAGTTGAATCTTTCTAATTCATAATCTGGAAATGGGCTTTTGTTATAAAAAACCTTTACATCTTCTCCAATATTTTTTGACATTTTGATTACTGATAATAAAATTCTTATATATAAGTTTAACTTAATTTTTAAACTATTTACCGAAAGATTTAATAAGTATGTCTTGCTTTTATTTTTATGGCTAATAGCTTAGTGGGGGATTTTTTCTTGTTTATAAGAGAGCAGAAGAAATGGTGGTTGCTTCCTATTATGTTATTGTTACTTTTGGTTGGATTATTTATTGTGGCTGCACAGAGTTCTAGTTTGAGTCCTTTTATTTACGCATTGTTTTGATTTTTGGAGAATTCACACCGAACCTTTATCAAAATTAGAAAAGGTTATTATAAATTTATTGGAAGCCAAACTTTTCGTTAAAATCTCTTAGCATTTTCATTATAGCATCATTGTTATATTTCCCCATTTGATTATAGTATTCATTGATCATTTCTGCGTTATCATGATATCTTTCTAATCTCTCCTGTGGTTTATTTATTTCCCTTATTGTATAATTATAAAGTCCAAATGATCCAATTATTCCTACTAAACCTATAGCTGTAGCAACAAAACGATGTCTAAAAATTATTCTTCTTTTTCTTGCTTTTAAGTGTTCATTAATACTAATTCCATTTCTTGCGTCTTCTATTGCCTTTTCTAGAGGGATTTCATGTTTATTTAACACCCATCTATATTCTCTATAACTCAATCCTTGTGTTGCAGCATGATTTCTTAATAGGCGATGATCTTCAAAGTTAATTATTTCTATCATAAATATTGCAAAAGTGAGAAAAACTTATAAAACTAACTATTGGAAAAATTAATAAGAGTCTATTTCTTAAAATAGATTATGTACGAAATCGTAGTTGGCAGGTCTGAAAGCGACAGGAAGAAATTAGGACTAACTGGAACTGTTTTTATAGGCAAGCACTATGTTAAAATGGGTGCTATTACTTCCCTTTCTAATAAAGTTTACATGGATATTTCTAGGGCACATGTTGTCTTTATTTGCGGCAAAAGAGGATCTGGTAAATCCTATACTTTGGGAGCTATAGCAGAAGATATGGCAAACCTTCCAACTGAAATAAACAGAAGATTAGCTGTTCTTATTTTTGATACTATGGGTATTTTTTGGACAATGAGATTCAAGAACGTTAAGGATGAAGATTTGTTAAGAGAATGGGATCTCCCACAAAAAACTTTAGATGTTATTATTTATACTCCGGCTGGATTCTATGATGATTATAAACAGAAAGGAATTCCAACTGATTTTAAATTTACAATAAGACCAAATGAATTAATGGCAAGTGACTGGATTAGTGTTTTTGGATTAGATGTTGCTGATCTTGTTTCTGTTGCAATTGAATTGGCACTTTTGGAATTAGAAGGGGAGAATTATTCTATTGAAGATATTATAAATAAAATAAAAGAATCAAAAAGGTTAGATGAGAAAACTAAATTAGCTGCTGAAAACAGGTTTGTTGCAGTAAGAAGGTGGGGATTATTTAGCAGCGAAGGTACACCGATAAATGAGATAATTGCAGGTGGAAAAGTAACTATATTAGATGTTAGCTGTTATCAGGATTGGAATGTAAAAAATTTAGTTATTGGTCTGATATCAAGAAAGTTAATGATTGAAAGAATGGCATCAAGAAAGAAAGAGGAATTATCCGATATTGAATCTGGGCATTCTTATTTCTCACAATTTAGAACTGAAACGAAAGATGAAATGCCAATGGTGTGGATTATGATTGATGAGGCGCATGAATGTTTGCCTAAAGAAGGTAAAACACCAGCTACAGATGCATTAGTTCAATTGCTTAGGGAAGGAAGACAGCCTGGAATAAGTTTAATTTTAGTTACACAACAGCCTGGTGAGATTCATAAAGATGTCACAACACAATCTGATATTGTAATTTGCCATAGGATTACTGCAAGGAAAGATATTGATGCTTTGAATTCTATGATGCAGTCTTATTCCGGTGCTGATATTATGAAGTATTTGAATTCTTTACCTAGGTTGTTAGGTTCAGCTATTGTTTTAGATGATAATTCTGAGAGAATGTATCCTATAAGGGTGAGACCTAGATTTACATGGCATGGAGGAGAAGCACCTGTGGCTGTTAAGGCTAAAGGAAGTGCAGTTGAAGAATTAGGTTTATAATTACCATAATTTAGATTCTTCTTCTATTAATGTTTGTAATTGTTCTCTGAATTCTATTATGTTAGAAATATTCTCTTCTGTGATATTTTGTAAATTATCTCTGATTTTTAATAATAATGTTACTTGCTGGTTTAGGTTTCTTATTGTGTCTATGTTTGCTTTTGGGATTTGTGTTTGTGAAATGAAATTTATTAACATGTCTATGACTTGGTTGGATTTTTCTTTGTCTGCTAGTTTTCTTAATCTTATTACATCAATTAAATCGTAGAAGGCTTTCATAATCCTTGTTTTTTTATTATAAATCTCTCTTTTCGTCGTTGTTTCTAGCATAATATTATTTTAGAAATTAAGTTATATTTAAGTTTGATTGAGGGTCATTAGCTACTTCCAGCGGTCATTTCCTTTCGGATCCAAGGGTGTTCGTTAAATCATTCCCTATTTATTGTATTGTAGGAGGTTTTATAAAGGTTTGTTTAGAGGGGATCCTCCCCTCACCCCTGGCGACGCAGTCTACATTTTCTTATATTTATCTCCCTTCTAATTCTAGTTCTAACTCTTTTAAAAAAGACCTAAGAAATTTAGTTCTTCTTTTAGCTATTACCTTTGCTTTTTTAGTATGCATCCTCTCTTCAACCTTTAGTAACCTCGTATAAAATAAATCTAAGGCAAAATGTAAAGTATTTGGTTCTCTCTTTTTACAAAAAGGATCTACTGAATTATAAAAAGGTCTCTTCATTTGTCCTGTTGAAGAA
>CAYNBR010000035.1:0-11552 GCA_964395935.1 Candidatus Woesearchaeota archaeon | reverse complement strand
AAATTGGGCTATATAAGATTTAACTGATTGAAAAAATAGCTTATTGATTAATAACATTAAGATAGATGCAATTATTATAACAAAGAAAGTATAAAACAAATAAAGTTTATTCAATTTAATAAAGCTGAAAAAGCTTGAAAAAGAATTCTTAAAGGTTTTAAAAGATAAAAACAAAGAAGGGATAAGAAAGAATAAGAATAAATATCCGAAATAAAAGTAAAAATATTTAATGAATAAAAAAGCAGAATAAAATAATCCTTTATTTCCTACTTCAGTACTAATATAACTAATCCATAAACCATAGATTAAAAATTTGAAAGGATTACCATACATTAAATAACTATAAAGCATAGTTGTAAAATAAAATGCAACGTAAATTAATATAAAATAAATATACTTTCTCTTACTAAATATCCAACCTTTATTAAATAACATAAATACTATAAAAAAGATAAATAAAGCAATATTTTGACTATAAAGCAAAGTTGCTAATCCGGTTAAGCAAGCAGAGAAGTACAATAGTTTACTAGAATCAGTCTTCAAGGCTCTTAAAAAATAATAAGAACAAATTAACCAACTAGCCAAAACAGGTGTATTCAATAACAATTTAGTGGAATAAAATATATCTTGATTGAATATAGCAATAAAAAAAGCAGTAAATAGTCCTATTTTGCTATTAAATAATTCTCTTCCAAGGAGGTAAGAATAAATTATAGCTAAAATAGAAAATAAAAACACACTAAGGTGTAAAGCCGTTTCTCCAAAACCTATTTTAAATAAAATAACCCACAATAAAGGTAGTAAAAAAGGCCTATAATAAGACCACTGTAACAATACATCTCCATCCAAAACAGACTTAGCGAGAACTAAGTACTCACCTTCATCTGAAGTAGTAATTTCAGAATGAAAGTCCATAAAGTAGAGTCTTAAACTAATTCCCAAAACAAATATAATTATTAAAAATAAAATATTCTTATTAAATTTCATATTAAAAGTATGAGGAAAACAATTTAAAAGTCTACCTAAATAAGTTTATATAATAAATCATAGCCAAAAATACATGTTAAGAATATTCATTCCAGCTTATAACGAAGAAAATTTAATAGAAGAGAATGTAAAAAATATTCATAAAATAATTTCTTCTCAATTTAAAAATTTTAAATTATATTTAGTTGATGATGGTTCTACTGATAAAACTGGAGAAATAGCAAGAAAAATAAGATTGAAAAACTTTAATTATCTAAAATGTAATGGCCCAAGTAGAAGGGAAAACTTAGTGCAGTCAATGGCAAAATATTCTGATGATAAAGATATAGTTGGTTTTATGGATGCAGATAGATCCACAGGAGAAGAAGCGCTAAAATTAGCTGTAAATAACATTGAAAACAATTATGACATAGCCATAGGAAGCAGATATGTAAAAGGAGCTAAAATAAAAAGAACAATAAACAGATTTTTAATATCAAAACTATTCAATATGTTTATAAAATTATACTTCAATTCTAAAATAAAAGATCATGAATGTGGCTTTAAATTTTTCAAAGGGGGAATCTTAAAAGAATTAGTTAAAGAAATGGGGATTAACTATGAAAGAAAAATGTTCTGGGATAGCGAAATGCTAGTAAGGGCTCAAAGAAAAAAATTAAAAATATTAGAAGTTCCAGTAACATGGGTAGAAGGACAAAAAACTGCTTTAACTTTTAAGAAAGAATTACCTATGATTAGATATGCATTAAAATTAAGATTTAGATTATAATAGTCCTAATGGGGTGACAAATCATTAAATTCATAAGACTAATAAAGTTTTTTCTTAGAAAGCAAATATGAAAATAGCATTCATAAGCACTTACTTCTATCCTTTTACTGGTGGTGCTGAATCAAATTGCTTTTATTTGGCAAAAGAGCTGGCAAAAAGCCACGAAATACATGTTTTTACATCAGATAGGAAAAACAGCCATATAATTGAAAAAAACGATGAAATAATTGAAAATATAAAAATACACAGATGTGAAACTTTATTTAGATATAAATATTATTTTTGTTTTTATCCTTCTTTATTAAATAAGCTGTTAAAAGGAGATTTTGATATTATCCATACACATTCTTTAGGATTTGTATGGCACGATTTAGTATTAATCTTGAAAAAAATAAAAAATCCAAAAACTAAGTTAGTGATTACACCTCATGGTCCATTTATGACCTTAAAACACTATCCTTTATGGCAAAAACTAATTAAATTTAAAGTAAAGACCTTTGAAAAAATAATAAATAGGATATATAATCTAGTAATCCAAGTAAATCCTTATCAATCTACTTGGCTGACAAAAGAATATAATTTCAAAAAAGATAAAATAAAATATCTACCAAATGGTATAGACAGAGAAATATTTAAGGAGAAAAACGCGAAGCAATTTATAAAAAAATATAATCTAAATAATAAATTCATTATTTCTTACATAGGGAGATTTCATGAATACAAAGGAATACAAGATGTAATAAAAGTTCTACCAAATTTAATTAAGAAGAAAAAGAATTTAATGTTTTTAATAATGGGTTATGATGCAGGTTACTTAAATGACTTAAAATTGTTAATTAACCATCTTAAATTAAATAATTATGTAAAAATAATAGAAAATATTTCAGAAGAAGAAAAATTACAAGCTTTAAAAACATCTGAGGTATACTTATTACCAAGTGAATGGGAAGCATTTGGAATTACAATCTTAGAAGCTATGGCTAAGAAAAATGCAATTATCTCAACCAATACAGAAGGTGGTAAATTTTTAGTTGATAAATATTCAGGATTATTATATAATTTCCATGATCTAAAAAATTTAAAAGAAGCACTAGAGATATTAATTTCAAATAATATACTAAGGAGCAAAATGCAAAATTACAACATTAAAATAGCTAAAGAATTTACTTGGGATAAAATAAGTAAAGATTTAGAAAAGGAGTACTCAAGACTATGAAAATTTTATTTATAACTCCCTTTTTCTATCCAATAAGAGGAGGCATGGAAGAACAGGTTTTACAAATATCAAAAGAATTAATTAAAAGAGATCATGAAATAACAGTATTTACTTCTAATTTATCGAGAAAAGGGAAAATAAAAATAAAAGAAGAGATTTATGAAGGAATAAAAATAAAAAGATTCAATGCCTTATTTAAACTTGGAAACTTTGCTTCATTTATCCCTAAAATATTTACAGCAAACAAAGACAAATTTGATATAATTCATATACATGGATACAGACATCCGACAAATCTAATCCCACTATTCACAAAAAAGCCATGTTTCATAACATTACATTATCCTAATTATCCAAAAGGACTAAGAAATAAACTAAATGACATTGTAATACCTTTATTTGACAAGACAATTGGAAAATATTTACTTAAGAAATATAAAAAATTAATTGCCATAAATCCATTAGAACTAATATGGATAAAAAAAATTTTTAAAACTGCAAATAATAAATTAAGTTTAATTCATAATGGAATACCAAAAGAATATTTAAAACAAACAAACGGGGAATTATTTAGAAAGCAATATAATATTAAAAAAAATGAATTTATAGTTTTCAATTTAAGCAGAATTCACAAAAGTAAAGGCCAAGATTTAATACTTAAAGCTGCAAAATCATTTCCTAAAACAAAGTTTATAATTGCAGGCCAAGATTCAGGTTATTTATCTTATCTTCAAAGCTTAAAAGAAAAGCTTAAATTAAACAATGTAATATTTATAGAAAACCTTCCAGAAAAATTAAAATTAAGTGCCTATAATTCTTCAGATATATTCTTATTTCCAAGTCATTATGAGGGTTTCGGGATTGTAATTTTAGAAGCATTTTCACAAAAATCATGTGTATTGAGTTCAGATGCTGGACCTTTACCTTATGTTATTAATAATGCGGGTTTATTATTCAATGATAATAATCTAAAAGATTTAAAAGAAAAGTTATCAAGTTTAATTAAAAATAAAAAATTAAGAAATAATTATAAAAAATTAGGATATAAAAGAGCAGAAAACTTTACTTGGGATAAAATAGTAAATAAATTAGAAAAAGAATATAATTCATTTAATAAGTAAATACTCCTTATGTAAAAATAAGCTTCTTATAAACCAGTACATTGCATATAATTCAAATGCAAATGGAAAATAACCCAAATATCCTAAAATTGGCATTTCGAATATCTTAAAGAAACCGACAAAAGGTATATCATAAGTCCACTTAGGAATTGCCCAGTAATTCCAAAATTCCCAGAAGAATCCCATTATTATACCTGCAATTAATAAAGACAAAGGGATAACTAATTTTTTATCTTTCAAATGACCTACAATACTTGGCTGTTTATGTAAATAGTTTATAGGATCTAATATGAAGAAAAAACTTAGCCACACTAAAGGAAAAGTAAACTTAGGCAAAAATAATGGCGCTAAAAAGAATATAACGCCTAAAGTCACCATTACATGTAAAAAAACTTTAGAAATATTATATTTTTTCTTCAAAGTTTTATTATCAAATAGATGTATTGCTCTAATTAATTCAACAGTCTCAAAAAATGCAGGCAAAACTGTAGCAAATGATAAGGAACCAAAAATATTTTTCAATTCCCTTAAACCAGCAAGACCGGTATAACTCCAATTTTTTAAAGGAAAATTTACAAATTCAAATATCCACCAAAAAAGCATAGATATCACAAACATACCTAAGAACTGATAAAATCTATTAGAAATTAGCGAATTTTTCTTTAACTTGAATATCAAAGCATCAATAATAAGAATATAACCTATCCAAACAATTGGGAAGTACCAGTTTGCGAAAGGCTGCACCTTCAAAAAGAAATTAATTTCAACTAAAAAAATAACCAACATTCCAAGAAAACCATACCATTTGTACATAAGGATTTATAATACATTTCATTTATAAATATTCTCTCTTTCAAAATTCCATGATATCCATAATAATAACTGCATATAAAGAAGCAAATACAATTGGTAAGGCCATAGAATGCATTCTTAATCAAAAAATAAAAGAAAAATATGAAATTATAGTTTTATGTCCAGATAAAGAAACAAAATTAGCAGCTTTAAAATATAAAATAAAGTATATTCAAGATCCTGGGAAAGGGAAACCAGCAGCATTAAATTTAGCATTTAAAAAAGCAAAAGGAAATATTTTAATATTAACAGATGGAGATGTTTACACTTCTTCAAACTCCATTAATGAATTACTCAAACCATTCAAAAATAAAGAAATAGGTGCAGCCTCCGGCCATCCAATATCTACAAACAATAAAAATACAATATTAGGTTTCTGGTCACATTTACTTACAGATATAGGTGCACATGAAACTAGATTATTAAAAACTAATAAAGGTAAGTTCATAGTATGCTCAGGTTATTTAATGGCTATAAGATCTGAATTAATAAAAAGTATCCCAGAAAATTCATTATCGGATGATGCAGTTATCTCAAATTTAATATTCTCAAAGAAATATAAAATTGCTTACTGTCCAAATGCATTAGTCTACATAAAATACCCGACAACATTCAAAGATTGGATTAAACAAAAAAGAAGAAGTACTGGAGGCTATCTACAAATCCAAAAGTTTACCAAAAGAAAAGATGAAATGCGTTCTTTTAGAAAAGAAAGCCTAGGAATTTTCAGAGCTTTAAAATATCCAAGATCAATAAAAGAATTTTTATGGTTATACCTATTAGTTTTAGCAAGAGTTTATTTATGGATAATTATTTTTATAGATATTAAATTGAAGAAAAAGGAATTTTCAAAGATTTGGCAAAGAATAGAAACAACTAAATAATAAGTTATTTAAAGCAAATGATAAACAAGAAAACATGACATTTGTTGAGTATAAAAATAAAATACTAAAATCGTTAAAATTAGATAGAATAATAAAAGACAAATATGATGAAATATTTTTATTGATTTTCTTATTTTCTTTAGGGATAGGGATTTATTTCTTTACAAAAACCTATTCTCAAGCAGTATGGTTTGACGAAGCAGATTATTTAAATTTTGGAAAATATTTAGCATTTGGATTCCCAGAATGGGGCTTGGGTGCAGTAAGGCCACCCTTATTTCCATTGATCACTGGCTTATTCTTTAAATTAGGCCTAGGAGAGATTGGGTTAAGAGTTTTAATACTTTTATTTGGATTATCAAATGTATTTTTAATCTACTTAATAAGCAATGAAATAACAGAAGATAAAAGAGTTGGATTAATATCTGCAATGGTTTCAGCAACTTTCGGGTCATTTTTATTTTACAGTTCTAGATTATTAGTAGACATTCCAGTATTAACTTTATGGCTTCTAGCAACTTATCTATTTCTAAGAGGATCAGTTAATAAAAAAAGTATATTATGCACAAAATTATTAGTTCCAATACTTTTCTTAGGATTTTTAATGAAATATTTAAATGCATTTCTAGTGATATTAATAGTAATTTATTTAATAATAACCGAAAGATTTAGTTTTATAAAAAATAGGAATTTACAAATAAGTACACTTATTGGGATTGTGATGTCCATTCCTTTTTTTATATACCAATATATTTCCTATGGCAGCCCAATAACCTTCTTAACAGCTTCATTAGGCAATAGAACAATTCTAGGAAGAAGTTTCATAGAATTTCTAAAATTACACATTCAACAATTATTTCCAATGATTGGCATTGTATTATTACTAATATCAATTATCGGTTTAATTAAAATATTAGAAATTTTTTTAGGGTTAGATTTAATAGTTAAAAATAAGGATAATAAATTATCAAAAGAATTATTTTTATTTGTTTGGTTTATAGGCACATTACTTTTCGTATCTAAATTAGGATATGGCTACTATTTTGAGGAAAGGCTAGCATTTAATTTCTTTGCAGCATTATTTATAATAACAGGAATAGGTGCAATATTTATTTATGACACTATTAAAAAATACATACCAAAAAGTTTAGCAGCAATAATAATATTAAGTTTAATACTATTTGGAGTTTATAATAATCTAATGCAAGCAGATACAATGATCACTGGGAAATCTGAATCATTTATTCAAGTAAAACAGGCGGGACAATTTTTAGAACAAAACTTAGCAAAAGATGAAGGTTATTTGTCTCCAGCTACATCAGCAGAAATTCAGTATCATTCTAATAGAAAAAACATGGGTTCTGATGTTGTAGCAGCATTAAACAATAGTAAGATTAAATATGCTGTATTTTCAGGATTTAATCCAATGCCAAATGACTATACAAATTTCATCCAAAACCACACTCAAAATTTTAAACCTGTAGCAGTTTATTATCTAGATGAACAAAAAAAACAGCCAATTGTAGTTATATTTGAGATTATGAGAAATTAAAAATTAGTCCTATTACTAATTAATTTGGCGAAAGGCACAAAAGTAGATATTTTCTTAAATTTTTCCTGTATAAAATCGTCCCTGTAACCACAACTAGCGCAAATACCTTCCCTACTTTTAGCTAATCCTTCTCTAAAATCTTGATATTTTTTACTTTTCCAAATTTCTTTAAACGATGTTTTAAAAACATTTCCAAAACTTAATTGTGCGTCATAAAAATAACAACAAGGTAAAACATCTCCTTCCCAAGTTATATAAGCACTATACCAAGGTAAGTAACAATGAGCATCATTTAAATTCTTTTGCTCATCTTTCTCAATTTTATCTATATAATAACCAACACTATCAATATTAACTTTTACCTTTACATTTTGTTTCATAACCAAGGCTTCATTGTAATGTTTTCTAAGTTCTGCAATATTCATATTATCAAGCTTATTTTTTCTATATTCTTTAATATCGTATTCAGTAACAAAAGCACTATTAATCTGATCAACACCAATCTCATCTGCCAGTTTTATGATTAAAGGCAATTCATGTATATTCCCAATTTGACTTACAAAAGCCAGGTGTATCTGCAATTTAGAATCCATTTCATTTCTTGTTTTTACCAATCCTTTCAAATTATTAATAACAACTTCAAATTTAGCAGGTATTCTTATTTTTTCATAAGTTTCTTTTGTTGCCCCATCTACACTTATAGAAATTAAATCCAATCCAGATTCAACAATTTTTTTAGCTCTTTCTTCAGTTGTTAGAGTAGCATTTGAATCTATTTTTGTAAAAGCCCCTTTAGTCTTGCTATATTTTATAATTTCAAATATATCGCTATTCAAAATCATTTCACTATAACCAGTCAAGTTTACATAAGCTGGTTTTATTGTATTAAAAATTTCTTTATATTTATCTAAGGTTAACATGCCCTTTTTTCTTTTCATCATATTCAATGCACACATAGTACATCTTAAGTTACAAATATTTCCATTCTCAATTTGTAACCTATAAGGTAAAGAATAAACTTTTTTACCAGAAACAAAACTACTTAATCCACTTCCAAGTAATCTAGAAGCAGATCTAATTCCTGCACTTCCTTTGAGAACAACTTCAGTTATACCCATAAAAACAAGAAAGAGTTATTGTTTATAATGTTTTTTGTTCTAATTTCCTCTTTTTCCAATATAAAAACCAATTAAAGCTCCAAACCCCTCAACTAGTCTCATAATAAAAAAACCATAAGCTAAATCCGGTCTTCTAATAAATTCTTTCCAATTTTTAATAAAAGCAGGTCTTAAGAATAATCTAGCTTGTCTTTTGGCTAAATTCTTGCTTTTATCTATATATCTGCCTAAGGTTAAACAATAATAATACTTCTTTTTAGCAATTAACCAAAGACTATCAATTAATTCATGATGTATAATAAAATCATTAATCCTTCCAATTTTTCCAATTTGCATAACAGAGTTATATAAATCTTCAATTTCTTGTCCAGTTATATTTTCATCAAATCCTTTCAATTTAAAAAATGTATCTCTTTTATAAACTCTAGGCAGTTCCATATCTAAATCACCTATATAACAATTCCTTTCCAATACTTTAACACTTTGCCAAAAACCTTTTCCAACAGATCTCTCAGGAATTATCATTGCCAAATTATCTTTAAAGTTTTCAACTAAGTTTTTAACAACATCCTTAGTTAGTTCCATATCTGCATCTAAAAATATTAAATAATCCCCTTTAGATTTTTTAGCCCCAAAATTTCTTTGTGCACTTCTTTCAGGCCCTTTATCAAATACTTTACTATATTTTCTAGCAATTTCTTTAGTTCTATCTCTACTATTATTATCTACAGTAATACATTCAATTTTTTTATAACTTTGATTTTTTACACTCTTCCAGAATCTTTCAATATTTCTTTCTTCATTCTTTGTTGTAACTATTATAGAAACTAATTTGTCTTTAGCCATCTTAAATATAGAAAAAATAAAAGCTTAAAAATCCTTTTATTTTAGAAAGCTATTCTTTGTTCCATTAATTCTTTAGGGGACAGAGTCAATCTCTTATAATCTGCATCAACCATCATTTTAATTAAACTCTTAAAATCAAATTCAGGTTTCCATTTAAGTATTGCTCTTGCTTTTGATGCATCCCCAACTAATAAATCCACATCAGCGGGTCTCAAGAAATTAGGATCTACAGCCACAACTTCCTTGCCTGTTTTAACATCAATACCTTTTTCATCTATACCATCGCCATTCCATTCAACTTCAATATCCACAGCTTTAAATGCATCTTCCACAAGTTCACGTACACTATACATCCTGCCAGAAGCTATAACATAATCATCAGGAGTATCGTGCTGTAACATTAACCACATTGCTTTTACATAATCGCCAGCAAAACCCCAGTCTCTTCTAGCATTCAGATTACCAATTAATAATTTGTCCTGCATACCTAATTTTATTTTAGCCACAGTATTAGAAACTTTTCTTGGAACAAATTCTAAACCCCTTCTAGGACTTTCATGATTAAATAATATACCAGAACAAGTAAACATATTATAACTCTCCCTATAATTAATAGTCACATAATGCGCATACGTTTTAGCGATACCATACGGGCTCCTTGGATAAAAAGGAGTTAATTCATTCTGGGGCGATGCCCTTACTTTGCCAAACATTTCCGAAGTTGAAGCTTGATAAAACCTAGCAGAAATATGATTTTTTCTTACAGCTTCCAATACCCTAACAGCGCCCAATCCTCCCACATCTCCAGTCAAAACAGGTTGATTCCAAGAAGTTGGAACAAATGACTGAGAAGCAAGATTGTAGACTTCATCTGGTTTTATTTTATTCATTGCTTCATCTAAAGATGATTGATCTGTAAGATCACCTTGCACAATATTTATCTGCTTCAAAATGTGACCTATTCTCTCAAATCTCTCAACACTAGATCTTCTTACTATACCATAAACTTCATAACCTTTCTCCAAAAGTAATTCAGCCAAATAAGAACCATCCTGACCAGTAATGCCTGTAATTATAGCCTTCTTCATAAAAATTTAATCATTAAACGATTTATAAGTATTTCTAGTCTTTAGAGATTATATTGAGTAATTTATCAGCACTCTTTTCCCAGCTAAATTTCCTTGCCCAGTTTAAAGATTCCAAATTCATTTTAGCTCTAAGATTTTTATCACTAAACACTAAAGAAATTTTTTCAGATAATTCATTTATATTACCATATTCAAACAAAAACCCAGTTTTCCCATTCTTAACAGAATCTCTTAAACCCCCAACATCAGAAGCTATTACAGGCGTACCACAGGCATTAGATTCTATACAAGTCATTCCCCATCCTTCTATAAAAGAAGGATTAACAGTAACCCAGGATTTTTGCATAATTTTAACCTTTTCTTGTTCACTAACAAAACCAAGAAATTCAACATTTTTAGTAATATTCAAAATTTTAACTAAATTTTTTAAATCTGTTTCACATTCACCCCTGCCAGCAATTAAGAACTTGGCATTTGGAAATTTTATTAATACTTTATTAAATGCCTTAATAAGATGATCAACACTTTTATAACCTTTCAATCTGCCGACATAAGATACAGAAGGATAATCTGTTTTTCTACCTTTTGAATACTCGCTTAGATGCAAAGCAGGATATATAATTTCTGGTGCATTCTTAGTAAGTTTATACTTGAGTATTTCCTTGGATGAATTTTCAGATATGGTAATAAATTTAATATTTCTATAAAATAAGGGCATAACTTTAGTTTCTAAGAAATACGCAAAATAAGCTAAAGGCAAAGGCAGTTCTTTAAAAAAAACATCCTTATGCAAATGAAGTACAATTATAAACTTCCTGACTCTTGAAAAAATAGGAGTAAAGAAAGGAATACCATTTTCAACATCAATTATTACATCACACTTATTAGCGAATTTGAACAGATAAATAAAAGGTGCAATTAAATAAGTAGTATACATGCCACCAGCACGGTAAAATTTAATACCATCAATAATCTCAGATTTTTTTGAGCCTTCAAATCTAGGACAAAACCATAAAACTTCATGCTCATTTTTAATCCAAACTTTTGCAATTTCATGCATATATACTTCTGCTCCGCCGGCATATGGGTGTTTTATATCCTTCCAATTAAAAATTAATA
>CAYNBR010000034.1:0-11817 GCA_964395935.1 Candidatus Woesearchaeota archaeon | reverse complement strand
ATAAGCTGCATTTACCCAATCCCCTCATATTTTTATCAAAAAAGTTTTTTAATTTATCAAATAATGGATTGCATCTTATGGTGTCTTTAGTTTTTTTACAAGTCTGTGTAAATCTTTCTAAATTGGCATTTTCATAATCTGGCAGGAATAAACCAACTGCATTTGAAAAGCCTTTTTTCATTTCGTTATAGGCTTTAGCATCTGAAAATCTTTTAGCAAATTCATTGTACAATTCTGTTTCTTCAAATGAAGTTTGTGTTAAATCTATTAAATTTAGAGAGGGATTGATAACTGATGCTGCATCTTTATTGTTTAAACCTTTAATATATACTGCAATTTGTTTGTTAAGGTCATCAGCTTGTTTTTCTGATAAACAATTTAATCCTGTCTGCCACTTTGTCATTGCGTTCAAGGCAGCATCGGGATCTTTATTTTTTATTGCCTTTTGATAAGTATCAATGATTTGTCTGGATTTGAAATCTTTGCAAGCGTCTGTATTCTTGTAGCCTTGAACATTAGATATTATATTTTCAGGTATTAAATTAAGATTTGAGGCTGCAGATGATTGAACTATAGATTGGGTTTTTTTCATTAAATTTGGAAATACAGCTGAACCTGATAGTTCTATTTGATTTGCAAATGAAAAAATTCCGAATATAAATAAAGCAAGTATTATGCTAAATGCGAAAAATTTTTCTTTACCAACTTTCACCACTCTAATTTTGAATCTTATTTATATATAAATTTATTCTTTTATAGGAAATTTTATATTCAAGCTTTTCCTTGAAACTTTATGCAAATAAGTTTCTTTGAAGAATTTTGTAATGGTAAAAGTTTAAGTAAATTAGAATTAATTAAATTTCCAACTAAGTTATACTTAGCAGATTATTCTATTGAAGGATTTAAACAATATAAAAAAGAGTTAAGTAAATATAATAATATAAAAGAATTTATTTATTGGCCTGTATTAAATGTTAATGAAGGTTATTGGTTAAGTCCTTTTTCAAAAAGAAAAGCTTTACTTAGATTATTTAATAAATTATTGAATGAAAAAATTTCAATATTATGGGATGCTGAGCCCCCTAAAAATAGAACTTTAATTTTTACACAGATATTTAAATATTTTAAGAATAAGAAATTAATAAAATCTTTTTTTAAGAAATATCAAGGAACAATTTACACTGCTGAAAGTTCTATAGATAATTGGTTGTTTAAATTTAATTTGTTAAACTTTGATCCTAAGGTTTACAATAACATTCCAGTTAAAATGATGTATTCTTCTACACAGATATGGCTAACTGAAAGTACGATGAAATCTAAGATACAAGCCTGCAAAGAAAGATATGGAAATAATTTTATTATCGGTTTAGGTTTATTAGCAAAAGGTATGGGAATAAATGAAAGAATATTAACTAAAGAACAATTAGAACGAGATTTAAAAATTTGTAAAGAATTGAATGTAAAAGAAGTTGTTTTATTTAGATTAGAAGGATTGAATGAAGAATATTTAGAAGTTATTAAAAAGTATATCTAATTTTTCCTTTAGCTATTTTCTTTCTGTATTTTTTTAATGCTAATGATGCGGTAGCTGCATTTCTATTATTGTTATAAACTTCGTTTAATTCTTCTGCTATCTTACTAGTGTCTGCTAAAATTCTTCCAGTTCGATATCGAATTTGAAAATTTGACATTTGTGAGAGTGCATAAGCATATTCTATTTCTGTAATTTGATATTCATTACTGTTCCAAAGAACTCCGCCTCTTAATTTTGAGCTTTTATCTCCATTATTTAACCTTTGTTCATAAGTAAGTGCATGTATTCCTACTCCAAGTTCGAATGATCTTATGCCCGCTTTTTCTGAATCTTTTTTTCTTTTAGCTTCATCTCTTCCAAATAATCCAGTACCATTTCTTAAAGTTGCTAACCCCCTATTTCTTCTTCCGCGAGATAATTGTTCTTCAGTTAACCCATCTACAAATTCTTTTCCATGTTCGGCAGTATGCAATTTTCCTATTTTATCTGCTTCTTCTGCTGTTAATAGCCCTGTATAACCTTCCCTATCAAATCCGCCTTTATAGCCCCTTATAGCATATCCGATTGCTTCAATTAGGACTTTTTCCCCTGACCCATATAATCTCTCAAGCTCGTGTTTTCTTACTAATTCTCTTGCATATCCTCTCTCTTTCCTGTATTCATCAACTAATTGTGGAAATTCAATTTGGATTCTTCTACCTAATGAAACCGCTCTTTTAATAGCTGCAATTTTTTTCCCTGTATCTGCTATTTTTTCAAGATTTTCCATAATAATTCTTAATTAGAAACTTTTTTAAATATAACATTACAATTTACCTTTAGCAAAATCTTTTATTTTATCTAGTAAACTTTTCTTCTCTTCTGTTTTCTTTAAATCTTCAAATAATTTTTTTTGATCTTTAGTTAAATGTTTAGGAGTTATTACTCTTGCTATAATGATTTGATCGCCTTTTCCATAGCCATCCAAATAAGGAATGCCTTTTCCAGATAATTTAAATTTAGTTCCTGATTCTGTGCCTGAAGGAATTTTTAAAGTAACTTCTTTTTCCAATGTTGGAACTTTTACTTCATCTCCTAAAGCTGCTTGACTAAAAGTTAGAGGCATTTCTAAATAAATATCATATCCATCTCTTTCAAATATTTCACTTTCTTTTACGTGAATAATTATATATAAATCTCCTGTTGTGCTCCCTCTTACTCCAGCTTCACCTTCTCTGCTAACTCTTAATTGGCTTTCATTGTCTACACCTGCTGGGATATTTAATTTAATTTTTCTTTGTTGTACTGCCCTTCCTGAACCTTCGCAATTTTTACAAGGATTTTTTATGCTTTTACCTTCACCATGACAAACAGGACAAGTTGTTACTTGCGTTAAATTTCCGAATGGAGTTCTTCTAGACATTCTAACTTGACCTTGACCATTACATTCCTGACAAATATCTAATTTTCCATCTTTGCTTCCAGAACCATTACATTCTTCGCAAGAATCTAATTTTTTAACTTCAATTTCTTTTTTACATCCGAAAGCTGCATCTTCAAAACTAATTTCTAAATCATATCTTAAATCTCTGCCTCTCTTAACTCTTTTTTTACCGCCGCCAAAAAACATTTCAAAAGGACTGCCATCAAATACATCTCCAAAAATATCATTAATATCGAATCCTCTAAAAATGTCTTCTTGTGAATATTTATTTTGAAAGCCTTCACTTCCGTATTGATCGTATTGTGTTTTTTTAGTATCGTCACTTAAAACTGCATAAGCTTCAGAAATTTTCTTGAATTTTTCAGCACCATCTTTATTTATATCGGGGTGATATTTTTTAGCTAAATCTTTGTAAGCCTTTTTAATTTCCTCTTTACTTGAACTCTTGTTTACTCCTAAAACTTTATAATAATCTTCTGCCATAAATATTAAAAAAACATTGCGCTTTTATATGTTTCTGCGCTTCTCCTTAATGATAAGCCTTCTGGTAAATTTTGCACAATTTTATATAGCCCAGTCATAAAATCTCCAACTCTTTTTAAATTAATATCACTTGGATTTTCAATATAACTTGCAGCTATTCTTGATATGCTTCTTTTAATTTGTTTAACTTCTGCAGCTGGAATTTGATTATCTTCTAAGTAATTAACTACAAAAGCCATTGGAACAACAATATTATGCATTGCTATTCCATTTAAATTTGTATATAAAAATGCATCTCTAAAATGTTTTAAGCCATACTTTGTTTTCCTTTTAACTAATTCTGGTTTAACATAATCAAAAAAATCTAGAAAACTATCTACTAAAAATTCATCTTTGCATCTTGGTGCATTTTCTATAATTTCTGCCAAATTACTAGCCATAATATTAAAAAAATAAAAAAATTTATTTGTCGTCAACAACTTCAGCATCTACAGTTTTGTCTTTGCCTTTTTTGCCTTTGATTTCTGAATCTTTAGCTTTGTTTTCTTGATTCATAGCTTCTTGATACATCCTTGTAGACATTTCATGGATTTCTTTATTTATTTCTTCCATTTTAGCTTTTAGTCTTGTTGTATCATTGGCTTTTATTAAATCTTTTAAATCGTTTTTATTTTTCTCAAGATCTGCTAATTTAGTTTTATCTAATTTAGCTCCAAAATCTTTTACAGATTTATCAATTGTGTAGACTAAAGCTTCAGCTTCGTTCTTAGTTTCGACTTCTTCTTTCTTTTTCTTGTCTTCTTCTGCAAATTGTTCAGCTGCCTGTTTCATTTTTTCAATTTCAGCTTTATCCAATTTAGTTGAAGCTGTTATTTTTATGCTTTGAGCTTTTCCAGTTGCCATGTCTTTAGCATGTACATCTAAAATTCCATTTGCATCTATATCGAAACTAACTTCAATCTGAGGAACGCCTCTTGGAGATAGTGGGATTCCAACTAAATCAAATCTTCCTAGACTCTTATTGTCAGAAGCCATTTCTCTTTCCCCTTGTAATACGTGGATGGTAACTGCTGTCTGATTGTCGTCTGCTGTACTAAATATTTGAGATTTTTTAGTTGGTATAGTTGTGTTTCTAGGAATTATTTGTGTTCTTATTCCGCCTAAAGTTTCAATTCCAAAAGTTAAAGGAGTTACATCTAATAATAATATATCTTTAACTTCTCCAGCTAAAACTCCTGCTTGAACAGCTGCGCCAGCTGCAACACATTCCATTGGATCTAAACCACGTTCAGCTTTCTTTCCTAAAGTTTCTTCTACGAAATTTTTAATTACCGGCATTCTTGTTGGACCACCAACTAAAATTACTCTGCCTATTTCTTCTGGTTTTAATTTTGCATCTTTCAAAGCCTGCAATACTGGTTTTTTACATCTTTGTACTATTGGATCAATTAATTCTTCTAACTTAGCTCTTGTTAATTTCATTTGTAAATTAGTAGAGCCATGTATAAATGGTAAATTAATTTCTGTTTCCATTGTAGTACTTAATTCTATTTTAGATCTTTCAGCTGCTTCTCTAATTCTTTGAACAGCTGTTTTATCATCATTTAAATCAATTCCAGTTTGTTTTTCAAATTCTTTCAAAATGAAATTCATAATTGTTAAGTCCATGTCTGTTCCACCTAATTCTGTGTCTCCAGAAGTGGATTTAACTTCGAAAATTCCATCTCCGAATTCCATGATAGTTACATCTAAAGTTCCGCCACCTAAATCAAATACTAGAATTTTAGCTTCTTTGTCTTGTTTATCTAAACCATAAGCTAATGAAGCTGCTGTAGGTTCATTAACTATTCTTACAACTTCTAAGCCTGCAATTAAGCCTGCATCTTTTGTAGCTTGTCTTTGATTGTCGTCAAAATAAGCTGGAACTGTAATTACAGCTTTGTCAACTTTTTCTCCTAAGAATTCTTCTGCATCTCTCTTAATCTTTTGCAGGATAAATGCTGAGATTTGCTGTGGAGTATATTCTTTTCCGTGAATTTTATATTTAAAATCCTTTCCCATTTTTCTTTTTGCACCTTGAATTGTGCCTTCTGGGTTTGAAACTGCTTGTCTTCTAGCTGGTTCTCCAACTAATAATTGTCCATCTTTTGTAAAAGCTACTACACTTGGAAATGCTTTTCCGTATAAGCTTGTACCTTCTGCACTTGGTACTATAACTGGCCTGCCTGCCTGCAAAACACTTGCTGCAGAATTGCTCGTCCCTAAGTCGATGCCTAAAATTTTACTCATTTTGTTTTCCCCCATATACTTGTTTTATTTCTTTTATAACTTCACTTTTTTTTGAATGCAATAAATTATTTCCAATTACTCCAATCCATTTTTGGATCGAAGATTTTGGAATGCTTATTCTATGCAATATCTTCCTGGATACTATCTTTTTTCCATTAATTATTCCATTTTTATCTCTACTTTTTCTAGAATGAATTGAATATTTTATAGTTTTATCAACTAAATAAATACCAATTCTGTCTATAAGAATTTTATTTGTGTTATATAAATAAATGTGGAAATAATTTCCCTGTCTTCTTACAGTTCCTTCTGCATCCCAAAATGCAGCTATGAAACTTTTTGCTAATTTATCATTACTAAAAATATAATCTAAAGTATCTTGCCTTATTCCGTTTTCATCTTTAATTAAATTTGCAATTTTTACGTTTGATAGTCTGAATGTCCAAAGTTTATCATTCCTATTTTTTTCTGTTATTGATCCATACGGTTTCAAAAATTTTAATAAATTCTCTTTCAATTTTAGATCTTTATTAAAAACATCAAAAGAAAATCTTTCTACAGTCCCGTCACCTAAAGCAAACCCAATTACATAAGCGAGTTCTGGAGTTATTTTTACAGAAGAAATTTTTTGTGCTCTCATCCCTTTAATTATTATCATTTCTGTATCTTCATCACCAGGAATTGCACGATTTATAATATGATTTCTGAATGAAGGAATATTTAATTCTTTAAACCATCTTTCTAGAGTGGAATCAGGAATTCCCGTTATTGTTTCAATTTCAGTAATAGAAAACTTAGGATAAACTGAATAAATAAATTCTTTTAGTCTTTCTTCGCCTATTTCTCTCTTTATAGACTGGAAATTTCCTTTAACTCTAATTCTATTAATCTGTTCTAAAACTGTTTTACTTTCTTTATTCATGTTTTATCCTATAAATGAAATACTCTTTTCTTTCTACATTTGTGTTTAACATAATCATTTTCAAAATAAAATAAACCCATACATATTGGACATTGAAATGGATTTGTTAAATCGTGGCTATCTACTATTGTTACTGTCATAATTTTCCCCCTTAAAGACTATAAGTCTTCTCCCTTCTTTGATACATTGATGTTTGTGGAATATAGGTTCTATCTGCATACATTCTGTTTACAGGTGCTGAATACTTTATTTCTCCTGTATTGCTATCTCTTGAACACATGTTAATTTTCCCCCAATTGTTTTACTTTTGAAATTCTAACTTTACTTGTTCTCAAAACTTTATCATGCAATAAATATCCCATTTGTAATTCTTCTATTACTAGGTCGTTTTCATTTCCATCTACAATATCTAAAACTTCATGCATGTAAGGATCGAATTTCTTTCCTTTAGCTTCTATTTTTTTTACACCTTCTTCATTTAATATTTTATTTAGCTGTTTGTAAATCATTTCTATTCCTTCTTTTACTTCTTTTTTTTCAGAGTCTTTTGTAACTTGTAAAGTTCTTTCAAAATCGTCTATTACATCTAGTAATTTTGTTACTAATTTGTGTGAAGCATATTTTGTTAGTTCTTGCTTTTCTTTATCTACCCTTTTTGTGTAATTTTCGAAATCCGCTTGTAATCTCTTTAATACTGCTGTATATTCATCTAATTGTGATTTTAAAGACTCTATTTTACTATCTGGGCTTATTTCAGCCTTACTTTCCTGTTTTTCTTGGTTATTTTTACTCATATTTAACTCTTGTTCACTTTAAGTCAACTACATATGGTAGAACGTCAACCTATATAAAGCTTACGAATTACTAAGTTATTCTGAAAAATTAGGGTTTATCGAGAATAAATACTATAAACTAAAATGTCTGCTTCCTCTAATTAAAATATAGGCTGCCTGTTCATGAGTCATAGGCAATAATTTACCGTCTAAATTTCTTAATAAATTTCCACTTTCAGTTAAATGTAAAGAATCATCTGCTTGAAGTTTTGGTCTTCCATCAGTTTCTCTAGCAGTGCCAACTAAATTTCTAGCTAATGGTTCTTGAGACCTTCTTAAATGGACTATTTCTTCAGAATATTCAGGAGCGACTCTCTCAACCAGCCCTATGTAAAATTCAGCTCTCCATGAAACTAAAACTTCTGTTGGCGGGCTATTGCTGTGATATGCAAAATCTAAACTTCTTTCCATCAAAAAAGTTTATATGGGAGATTTATAAGGTTAACTAAATTATGAGCTGTAAAGTAAACGTCACCTAACATCCAAATTAACCGAAGTTCCGAACGTAGTGAGAGTGCAGCGTGGCTTGAGTAAATCTGGAATCCTAAAAAATTACTTCATCATAGTTTTCGAAATTAAATTTTTCTTTATATTTTTTTAATAATTCTAATGTGTCATCATTAATTTCTATATCTATCATAATCTATACTACTCTGATTAGTTAATAAACATTTACTAAATTTTTTAGAATAATTTTCTAAATTTATGCAGAATTTACACTTTTTCTCAGGAAACACTTTTTAAGTTTAATAACTAATAGTTTCTATGGAAAAACAAAATCTTAGAAACTTAATAGCAAATGCAGGCCTTGTTTTTTCTTTATTGGGAACTGAGGCTTGCTATAGAGACATTAAAAATTGCAATACATTAGATGCTGGAAAGAAAAGAGTAGAAACTTGTATTTCATATGAGGAAGGAGAAGCTACAGCTAAATATACAATATATAATGGCTGGGGATTGCCATCATCGACTGTTTATGATAAAGGTCTTAATGGTACTGATGGAAACATTCAATATTTCTACAATAGGCATCATAAATTAAGAAAAGAATTAATTAGAAGAGAAAATGGACTTGAAGAACGGTTTTATGATAAAGATGGAAAAGTTATTGTAGTTTTTGTTGATGAATCTGGAACACTTGAGAAATTATTGAAGAAATGAATAGTAAGAAGATGCAAAGACTTATAAGTTGTTATAACTTATTATAATTTATGAAAATGACAAGCATACAATTAAGCGAAAAGACAAAGAAGAAATTAGATAGTAAGAAAGTCCATCCTAGAGAAAGTTATGAAGATGTCATTAAAAGGACTATAGATGAAGCTGACATACCAAACATAAAAGAAATGTTTAAATTGAGTGACAAACTAAAAGAGGGAAAAACTTACTCAACAGAAGAAGTAATAAGATTAACTCATAAATTGAGGAATAAGAAATAATGTATTTTATAGATGCAAATGTTATAGTAAAGACTTTCACCAATAATGAAGATCAGGCTCAATGCAGAAAGATTATTCTTTCTGAATTTGTTACAGACACATTGTCTTTACTCGAAGCTTTTGATGCAATATCTGTAATTAAAAATGATAAAGTTACTGCTTCGAAGTTTATTAAATCACTGTTTAAAATTAATTGCACCATAATAGATTTAGATAAAGAACTTCTTTTTGAGACTCTAAAAAGAGTTGATGAATATAATTTAGAAACTTTTGATCTTATTCATTATACTACGGCTTTAATTAATAACTGTTCGGAAATTGTTTCTTATGACAAAAACTTTGATAATCTTGATATAAAGCGTATAAAACCATAATTTAATTTCTGATGCAAAAACATTTATAATTAAACTAAAAACTTTGCAATAATTAACTCAGAATTCTATATTTTTTCCTTTCATTGGTTAAGTCCATTCAAAAGAATTATAAACTTAATTAGATATAATTATCTATGACATTTGAATTAAATAGAATCACAATAGTAAAATTGAGAAAACCGACAGATAAAGATGTGAATAAAGACTTACAATGGTTATCTGAAAGTTTTGGTTTATTTGGAGAAAGAGATAAAGAAAAATCCACATTTAGAGTGTTTTTAGAATTAATAAAGGCTACAAGAAAAAGAACGGCATTATCAAGTGACGATATTGCTTTGAAATCTCATTTAACAAGAGCTACTGTAATACACCATTTACATAAATTACAAGAATCTGGATTAGTAATGAATCATGAAAATGTATATATTTTAAGAGTGGATAATTTAGAAAGTTTAGTTTCTGAGGTTAGAAAAGATGTTCTTAGGGCATTTCAAGATTTGCAAGATGTTGCTAAAGAGTTAGATGAAGAATTAGGGTTAATAAAAAGAAAGAAATCCTCTACAATATCTGATTAAATATCTTTAAAAGTTTTTTGATTTGTTTTTATATTATGAGATTAGCAAGGAATCTACAAGGTATTATGATTTCTCTAGCA
Organism: Candidatus Woesearchaeota archaeon; assembly: GCA_964395935.1. Taxonomy (GTDB): domain Archaea; phylum Nanobdellota; class Nanobdellia; order SCGC-AAA011-G17; family GW2011-AR18; genus CAYNBR01. The sequence continues at coordinate 1,865 of CAYNBR010000034.1, read as the reverse complement.
ACGGCTTTATCGGCTTGTTCTTCCCCAATAAAAAGTAATTCTGATAATTGGAACTATTTGAGACAAATTTCAAGTGTGAATAGAATGGATGGCATGTATTTTTTAGGAAAAGAAAGAACCTACATTATTGATAAAAATAGCAAACAATTCTTATATTCTGTTGAAGAGACTTTTAGAGGAAATAATCCTGTAGTTCGTTCAGGAAGTGATTGCCACATTCCGATTGTTACTCCTAAAAATGTGGATGGAAGAATGTTAGATGGGATCATGGAAGCTGTAGACATAGATTCAGATGGAATAATTACTCCAATAGAAATGGACTCCTATTATAAACAGATTACAAAATATTTTTGTGCTAAGACTACAGATAAAAAATGAGTATGGAAAAATAAGTAGATTTAGAAACTGAATATCTTATATATTAGTTATTTTAACAGTTTTAATCTAAAATGTCAGTTGATAATATTATTTATGACTTTATGTCTAAGGTTAATACTGGACTAGAAAGAAAAAGTTTATTTTATGCAAAAAGAGCTATGGAAGTTCTGGAAGCTTGGGAAAAAGTTGGAACAAAAATGCCTGCAGAATATTTTGGATTGAGAGCTAAGTTTTATTCAAAAGATATAAGTTCAAATATCGCATATGCTGAGATGGCTTATTCAAAAGGCGACAACATACTAGCCAGATCTAGAGTTGATCGAGCCTTAGATGAAGCTGCTAAAATGGGTTTTCCCTTACCTTTAAATGCGCTGGAACTAAAAACAAAAATAATGAGAAAAACAGAAAGAGTTTAAAGTTAGTTCTAATAGTTCATATCATGGAAATAACTCCAAAAGAATTAAAAGAAAAATTACATGATAAAAATTTATTTTTATTAGATGTGAGAACTCCAGATGAATATACGATATGTAAAATAAAAAATTCTAATTTAATACCCTTACAAGAATTACCAAATAGAATTAATGAAATTCCTAAAGATAAAGAAATAATTGTTTATTGCCATCATGGTCCAAGAAGTCTAAGAGCTGCTTCATTTTTAAAAGAAAAAGGATTCAATGTTAAAAGTTTAAAAGGTGGAATAAACTCTTTCTCAGATTTGGATAATTCTGTACCCAAATATTAAAAACAAAACTTTAAATATACTAGATATACTGAACTATATATGAAAAGGGGAAAAATAAATCTTGCTTTAATTCTAGTTATAGGGTTTTCAATCTTAGGAGTTTATCTTTTTTCTGACCCTACACTTTCAGGTCACTTGATTTTTCCAAAAATGGATACTCCTAAAACAGCTGTGCAATCGATTACTTCTCAGTCCTTTAATGCAATCCCGAAAAATATTATTTCTGACGTAATTGGATATAAAGAAACAAATGCTTGCAAAGAGTTCAAAGCAAGGCAAATATTAGAATCTTATCAGAAAGCAATGAAAAATAAAGATCCAAATTCTGCTTTAGATTCAATTGCGAAGTGGCAGACAGGATTGAACTGTTTGAGCGATTCACAGGCTAAAGATTTAAACAAGAAAATGGCAGTATATGTTAAAGGCTTGAAAAATGAAGATGCAGCAACAATATTAAATCCTGCATTAAATCTTATAGATATAAGCCAAGAGCCTTTTCAAGAAACCGAATTATACAATGAGTTTGCTAAAAGATTTTCAGATGCTAAAGCCTATAACGAAATGAAAAAAGGATTTTCAAATGCAGTTGGTTTATTCCTGCCAGAATATAATGATGCAGCCCTGGAAAGATTTACACAGTTATGTAAAGAAGATGTTCAATCCATCAAATGTACGCCAATATTTGACAAATTAAAAAACTTTTTTGATAAAAATATGAGGGGATTGGGTAAATGCAGCTTAT
>CAYNBR010000033.1:0-11902 GCA_964395935.1 Candidatus Woesearchaeota archaeon | reverse complement strand
TATTTGTATGCATGAAAATATGGAAGATGAAAATTGTTTAATACTTCCAGGATGTAAGACTAAAAAATTACATACTTCTAGAAGAGATGCTTTTAAAGTTGTTAATGGAGAAGTGATTGCTAAAATAAATAAGAATACATTTGAGTTTTTATTTAACTATAAACCAAAAGAGCATAAAGAGAAGTTAAAATTAAAGTTATTCAATGAGAAACTAAAGATTGGAATTTTAAGAGCACATCCTAACATGTTTGCTTTTGAAGTTACTAATTATAATAAATTTGATGGTGTTGTTTTAGAAGGGGCTGGATTAGCTGGAGCTTTTCCAATAAATGTGGTTGATAAAGAAACACAAGAACATAAAAAGATACTGGGTGAATTAAATAAACTAGCTAAGAAAATACCTTTAGTTGTAAGTTCAAATTGCATATTTGGAAGAGTTAATATGAATGTTTATGATACTGGAAGGAAAATGCAGGAAGCTAGATTAATTGGTAATTTATCTGATATGTTTACTGAGACTGCTTTTGTTAAATTAGCTTGGTTGTTAAGTAATTATAAGAAAAAAGAAGTAGAAGGATTATTTATGCATAATTTTAGAGGAGAATTGAGCTCTAGAATGAAGTATGAAGAAGAATTTGTTTAGAAGTTAGATTTATAAAGTTTTATTGACTCATTATTTTATGGTATTTAGTAAAATTGAATTGACTGATGAAGAGTATTATTATGAACCTTCAAACATTGGTGATCGTTTAGAAGAGATAATAGATGATCCAGTATGTTTAATTCCTGGTTCTGCTACATTTAGATGGATAAAAGAAGATAAATCTGAAATTTCTAATATGGAAAAGATAAAGTATACTGGCTATTATCTTGCAAGAGATGCAGTTATGTTTGGAGTTTATTCTGGAATTGGATATGGACTTTATAGTTTAGCATCAGAAATTTATAAAATAATTTAGAATTTAATATTTTTTCTCATTATATGTAAAAGCCGCCTTCAGGAAGAATATTAAAAGTGGCCTATAAAATAAAAGGTAAACATATAAAATACTAACAGCTTATTGGTTAGATGAGTAGGGAAAAAATGGAAAGTTGGTATGATGAAGAAGATGATATCCTTGCAATTAGGATAAAAGAGGGAACTTATTGGAATAGTATAGAGTTATCCAATGGTGCAGTCTTGGACATTTCAAAAGATGGTTCGGTTCTAGGTATTGAAGTGTTAAATGCCAGTAAAGTTTTCTCTAAAGCAAAAGAAGTAATAAAAAAAGCAAAACAAACAGCTTGAAGAAAACTTATATCTTAGCAATTTCTTCATCAATCTTTTTATAAAGTAATTTAGGATTCTTCCTACAATAATGCTCTATTGTACTTGCAGATTTATGCGCATGTTCGTATTTAATTCCTTTTTTCATAAGGTTTCTTTCATGTATTTCATGCAATATAACAAAATCTCTTTCATTCCTTCTAACATCATCATCTATCCACACTTCATTTTTCGGAATAAACTTATAAATTAAATCATGCCCTCCTTCTGTAAAGTCTATAAAAAAGTAATCTCTAACCAATCTTCCATTGACAACATAAACTTTAATTTTCTTACTAAACTTCTTTAAAATATTCAAATGTATTTTCTTAATTATAGTTTTTTCATCAGGATTTAGTTTTTCATGTTTTAATCTATAAATTTTTTCAAACCTATCGGCAATATCAAAAGCATGAGCATAATCAACACCCTTTTTCATTAATTCCACTTCTTTTAGTAAATTTTCTATATAATCTTTAATTTCTTTACCATTCCCATATTCTTTTTCTATCCAAAACTCATTTTTAGGTATAAACTTAAATCTAGCATTCAATCCAAAGTTTGTAAACTCTTCATTAATATTATCTCTTATATACTTTCCATCAACTATCCAAACAGAATGTCCTTCTACAAATTTATATCTTTTTATATATGGTTTTTTCATTTTCTATATTCTTTTTTTAACATACTATAAATATGATCATCATGAACTTTTTTAGTTGATTCAGGAATACTTACTTTCCTTTTTGTTCCTTCATATTTAAATCCTAATTTCTTTGCAAGTTCATTAGAAGCAATATTCTCAGCAAATGCAGACATTTCTAATCTATTCATCTTTAATTTATTAAAAGCAAAATCCATAATTGCTTCAACTGCTTCAGTTATTATTCCTTTCTTCCAATGCGATTCAGACAGCCAGAAAGTTAGCTCTGTTTTTTTAACATCCAAATCCGTTTCATTCAAAATAACTTCTCCAATCATCCTGTCTTCATTTTTAAGTGTTATAGCAAAGATATAATCTTCTCTTGGTTTCTGTTTAGCTATTTTTATGCAATAACCTATCCACTCTTTAGCATCACTTTTCTTAAAAGGATAGGGCACTCCTAAAAGGCAGGAAGAAATTTTAATATTATTCATATCTTTATATAAGTCATTCAAATCACTCTTTTTAACTTCTCTTAATACAAGTCTTTTTGTTTTTATTATCACTTTACTATTAAATTTATAATTACTTATTAAGTTTGCGTTAAACCATTTATAACCTAATTCATAAAGTTTATAATTGCAACATTATGAAATTTTTCATCAAAGAGGTTCTTTAAACTTAAAATGGAAGTAGGAATTGATAGCATAGGTATTTATATTCCAAAATTAGCAGTAAGCTTGGAAGATTTAGCAATAGCAAGAGGAAAAAATCCTGAAAAAGCAATAGAAACAACAGGAAATTTTTCTTTTAGTATTCCGGATGCAGATGAAGATTGCATTTCAATGGCTACTGAGGCTTTAATAGCTTTAATGTCCTCTAATAATTTAGAAGCTTCAGATATAAAAAGATTGCAAGTTGCAACAGAAACACAAGTTGATTTTGCGCAACCTATAGGTGCAGTAGTCCATAGGAATTTATCTCTGCCTAAAAATGTAGATGTAAGACCAGATGCTCATTTTGCTTGCTTAAGTGGATATCTAGCATTAGAAGATGCCATGTTTTGGGCAGTTTCACATCCAGGTTCAAGTGCAATAGTTATAGCTACAGACATTGCAAAATATGAATTAAATTCTCCTGCTGAACTAACTCAGGGAGCTGGTGCCTTAGCTATTCTCGTTAAAACAGATCCAAAGATATTATCTATAGATCATAAACTAGTTGGTGTGCATACAGATGGTTCAGATAATACTTTTTATAGACCTACTGGACGCGACACGCCAATAGTAGATGGTAGAAAGTCTATAGATTTTTATTTAGAAGCATTAAAGTCATCATTCAATGAATTTAGAACTAGAACAAATAAAGATTTAAAAGATTTTGATAGCTTGATATTTCATTTACCTTTTGCAAATATGGCTGTTTATGCATTCAATAAATTATTTCCAGATTTAAATGAAACTGAAAGAAAAGAGTTCTTTGATAAAAAGGTAAAGCCAAGTTTAACATACGTAAAAGAAATAGGAAATGTCTATACAGCTTCATTATTTTTAGCATTGGCTAGTTTATTAGTTTCAAGTTATACGTCTGGAAAAGAATTGACTGGGAAAAACCTTGGAATATTTGCATATGGTAGCGGTTCTGGAGGAAGATTTACACAAGGAACTTTTAATAGAAGATATGAATCAGAAGGAGAGAGATTTTCTAAAAAAATGCAAGGCCTACTTCTAAATAGGGATTTTCTATCTATTGTTGAATATGAAAAACTGCATGAAAAAGAAAGAATTTCACCATTAACAACTGGCAAATGTAGATTATCTAGAATAATTAATGGTTACAGAACTTATAATCTAAATTCAAAATAAATCCAAAAATTATGAAAATTCTTTCCCAAATGCTTATAAACTTTAAATTCCATTTAATATATTATGAAAAGAATTGAAATTAATTGGGCTTGGGTATTCTGGATTTCAATTACTATACTTTTTTTATGGCTAATGGCTAAAGGTTTAGGTTTTATTCATACACCTTTAATAATCGAAATAATCCCTTATTTAACAGGTTTCACAGCTATAGTCGGATTTTCAAAAAGTATTGCTAAGTTCTTAGCTAAAATAGATGTTTTATTTTCAGATGTTAAGGATATGAAGTTAGATATCAAAGAAATAAAGCAAGATGTATCTAAATTAGACAATAGGGTAAGTATCTTAGAATCGGGAATGAATGAAGTTAAGTCCCGTTTATCTAAAATAGAAAATAAATTAAAAATCTAATTCAAATTCAATAATTTTATAAATTGCATAAAGTCTTATTCTGTATGCTTAATTACAAAGATTTAGACTTAAAAATAGGATTAGAGGTTCACCAACAATTAGACACAAACAAGTTATTCTGTTCTTGTCCTTGTTTAATAAAAGCTGAAAAACCAGATTTTAAAATTAAAAGATACTTAAGAGCCTCAGCTTCTGAATTAGGAAAGGTAGACCAAGCAGCTTTATTTGAATTACAAAAAGGAAAATACTTCATTTACGAAGGTTACAATGATACAAATTGTTTAGTTGAATTAGACGAATCTCCCCCAGAAGAATTAAATAAAAAAGCTTTAGAAATAGCCTTACAAGTTTCTCTATTATTAAATGCTAAAATTCTAGATCAAATACAATTTATGAGAAAAGTAGTCATAGATGGTTCTAATGTTTCAGGATTTCAAAGAACAGCATTAATAGCAATTAACGGTTATATTGAAACCTCAGAAGGAAAAATAACAATTCCAACAATATGTCTAGAAGAAGAAGCAGCTAAAAAAATAGAAGCTACAAATGAATATGTTAATTATAACATTTCAAGACTAGGTATTCCATTAATAGAAATTGCAACAGGTCCAGAAATAAAATCCCCAGAAGGAGCAAAAGAAGCAGCTTCTAAATTAGGAATGGTATTGAGATCTATAGATGGAGTAAAAAGAGGTTTAGGTTCAATAAGACAAGATGTCAATTTAAGTATTAAAGGCCATCCAAGAGTTGAAATAAAAGGTTTCCAAGATTTAAAAAGTATTCCTAAAGTAGCAGAATATGAAATTCAGAGACAATTATCTTCCAAAGAAAAAAAATCCGAAGTAAGAAAAGCAGAAACAGATTTAACAACTTCTTTCTTAAGACCAATGCCTGGTGCAGATAGAATGTATCCAGAAACAGATGTTAAAATAACTAAAATAACAAAAGAAATGCTAAAGAAAATCAAATTGCCGGAATTATTATCTAGTAAAATAGAAAATTTAGAAGAAATATATAAATTGCAGCCAGAATTAGCTAAAGAAATAATTAAAAGAGAAATAGACTTAGAACATTTCGTATCCCAATATAGAAACTTAGATGCAAATTTTATAGCTAGAACTTTAATTGAAACTCCAAAAGAAATTAAATCTAGATTTAACTTAGACATTGCAAAATTAACAGAAGATAATTTCCACGCCATTTTAGAATTATTAGATGAAAATAAAATACCTAAGAATGCAGCTTTAGATGCTCTAGCAGAATTAATTAAAGAAGGTAAAATAAATCTAGATAAATACAAAACAATTTCTGATAAAGACTTAGAATTAACAATTAAAAGAATAATTCAAGAAAATAAAAACACAAATTTTAATGCTATAATGGGCGAGGCTATGAAAAAATTGAAAGGAAAAGCTGATCCTAAAAAAATAATCGAATTAATTAAAAAATTATCCAATGGCAAGTGAAGAAAAACGTCAATCAGATAAAGAGAAAGCAGTTCTTTTAGCTTTGCGTAATAGTATGGCTTTAATTAGAAGAGATTTAGAAATTTACGGAATGAAAATGGACGGGTCAACTGAGTTTATATGCAAAAGCAAAAATTATGACAATTTGTGGGAAGATGCATTTAAGTCTATTAAAAAGAAATTTAAATAAGCAATGAAATCATTAAATTTTCCAAAACCATTGAAACATATCATAGTTTGTGTAAATGAAAAAGAAGAAGGAGATTGTTGTATAAAAGTTGGTGGAATGGAATTATTTCTTTACTTAAAAGAATTCGTTAGAGCTAATGGTTTAACAAGCCAAGTATGGGTAACAAAAGCAAGATGTTTAGGTTTTTGTAATAATTCAGGTCCAACAGCAGTTATCTATCCAGAAGGAAAATGGTTTTTAGAAATTGAAGAAAAAGATTATGAAAAAATAGCTAAAGATCTTATCGTATGATTGCTATAATAACTAAAACTAAAAGAACTAATTGAAATACTAACTCATAATAAAACAATTTCATAACAAAACCATAGCCTCTTAAAATCAGTCTTGTTTTAGCTCTTACATATACATGGTCTAAAACATAATGAGTATAATAACCAATAGCTATCATTATTCCTATAATCAAAAAATAATTTCCCAAAATAATTAAAAAAACACTAATCAAGACTAATCCAGGCCATCTGTGTAACAAAGTTCGCTCATGTTCGTGGTGTATTACCGCTGCATTCCAGGCTTTTTTCAAATTAAATTCTTTATGAATTATAAGAAAGGTAAATACATGGTCTAAGTCTATCAACATTCCAATAAGTCCAGTAATAAATGCCTGCATTAAACTCAAATAACCCAACTTAACGCCGGCTAATCCTAATAGAAATGCAAATAAAAAGTGTGTTTGTGGTAACATTGTTATTTCTTCTTCTTATCCTTATGCCATTTATCTAAATTTTCCTGCTTATCTTTTTCTTCTTGATTGTCAGAATTTTTCTCAACTTTTGTAGCCTTTCTTTCTTCTTTATTAACTTTCAAAGGTACTTCTTTATCCCCAGGATTAACCATTTTAATTTCATAATTAGAATTTGTTTGATGGTTCATTACTTTTATCTCATAAGATTTCTTCTCATTCTGTACACTTTCTTCTTTCTCTTCGGAATTACTTTCTACATTTTGTTTTAAAGCCGCCATTGTTCCAGCTTCCTTTAATCCATTAATTTTATTTAATGCTAGCTTTATAGCTTTATCTTTGCATAAACTTAAGAATGATAAAGGGCTTTTATTGTTTTTCTGGTAAATTGCTTTCAAATGTTCTTCAGTAAAAGGTTCTAATCCATTGCCACCAACCCCTTCTATTCTTTTGCTTAACATTTCCTTTGCTTCATCAAAACTTAAACCTTCTAATTCAATTTTAATTAAATCTTTTCTCTTATTTAACATTTCCAGATTAGAACTGCTGCTCAATATCATTTGTAAATTTAAATGATTATTTACAAGCATATCAACAAATCTCTTGCTTTGTTCTGGTAATTCATCTACATCATCAATTAGTAAAATTAAATGTCTGTTCTCTAATCTTCTATATAAAAAATCTTTTATACTCTCAAAATCTAAATCTTTTTTCTTCAAATAAACTGATTCATATATCAATCTCAAATGAATGTCTGCAATTAAAGAGGCCCCTTTCTCAAGGTGTAAAATATTAGATTTAATCACTGCATTTTCTTTAGTTTTTAGTAATGGTTTAATAAGCAATTTTACTAGCTCTACTAAATTAATATTCTTGTCAACATAATCAACAATAATTCTGTCTTTATATCTCATCAATTCATGCTTTAACCATAAAATTAATGTCGTCTTTCCATAACCTTCATTTCCTTTTATTAAGCCTATAGAAGAATTTTCGATTATAAATAAATTCAATTTCTTCCTCTCTTTATTATAACCTGTAATATATTCAGAAATAGGAAATAAATACCTATATTCAAATGGATTTGACTTCCAATTTAACTCTTTATACCAGTCAAATACAAATTGTTTATTTTCTTGCTTAACCACTTCCTTAGCCATAACATTATTACAAAATCTTTAATTATTAAAGTTTGCTATAGTTACATTAAGAAAATAATAAACTATAAATACACTTGTAAATCATTAATCTCATGTTTGAAAAATACAAAAATGATTTTTTTAGAGATATAACTTCTTTTGGTGGGGGTTATGTAGAAATAGTTTTCATGATTTTATTCCTATTATTAAACCAAATAAGAGTTTTCAAAATTTTATTATCGGGTTTTATCTTATCTTATCTTATCTCAGTTATAATAAGATTAATTTATTACAAAGACAGACCAAATAAAGAAAACCATTCAAATATTTTAGAAAGAATAGATGCATCTTCATTTCCATCAGTTCATTCAATGCGTTCTGTCTTCATAGCAATAACTTTATCAAATTTATTTAATAATTATTATGTCTCAGTATTCTTAATGTTAGTAGCCTTAATAGTATGTTATTCAAGAATTTATATTAAGAAACATTATTGGACAGATGTCATAGTTGGTTTAATCTTAGGAATTATATTAGCTTTATTATTAAATAGGTATATATGAAAGAGAAAATAATAAACATACCAAATGCAGTAACTTTAATTAGACTAATACTGATAGTTCCATTTGTCTATCTATTGTTTATAGGTAACAAATTAGCAGCCCTGACAGTATTTTTGGCAGCAGTTTTATCTGATAAATTAGATGGAACTTTAGCAAGAAGTTTAAAACAAGAAACCCAATTTGGTAAAACATTTGATGCAGCTGCAGATAGTACTCTAATGATTTCTGCATTCAGTTCCATATATTTCTTAAACTACATTAACTTGTATTTAGCACTATTAATTGCAGCCCCAAGAATTTTCACAGCAATTTTATTCTATATTCCTTCAAAATTAAAGTTTTTTACAACAATATATTCCAGAGTAGCAGCCCTATTTATTTACATTACAATTGTATTTATTCTATTAGACACAAAAACAGTAACTTATGGTTTAATAGTCGGCATTTATATCCTATCTATTATTCATTGGCATGAAATTATAAAAACAAGAATGAAGCATTGATTAGCAAGTTATTTAAAAGTTTAGTATAGTCTTTCTTCCATGCTTTCAATTATTTTACCAGCTCATAACGAAGAAGATTATATAGAAGCTACAATAAAATCAATTGAAGAACAAGATTTCAAAGATTATGAACTTATTGTTGTATTAGACGGTTGTACAGACAAAACAATAGAAAAAGTGAAAAGATCTGCAGATAAAATAATAATATTAAAAGAAAGAAAAGGCCCAGGAATTGCTAAAAATGAAGGTGCAAAAGCAGCAAAAGGCGAAATTTTAGTATTCTTAGATTCAGATACCAAAATAACTAATAATCTATTAAAAGATATTTATAATAAAAGAGATTTATATTATGTTGGTACAGCTAGAATTAAACCTTCTAGTGAAAAAATTAAACATAAAATAATGATGATCTTAAAAAATTATTTAGTATCTCCTTTTGGCGTATCCAATGGAATAATCTTCTGTTCTAAAGAAAATTTCAATAAATTCAACAGATTTCCAGAAATAAACAAAGGTGAAGATGGAAGTTTAGTAAGAAAAATGATGAAATCTGGAAATTTTTACATTTCAAAGTATCCAGTAATAAGCTCGACAAGAAGGTTTGATAAGAAAGGTTACTTAGCTGTAGGCTTATATTGGTTAAAACAAAAGCTTAAAGAAGATAATAATCCCTATGAAGTTTTAAGATGATTGACTTAAAAGATTTACAAAAAGAAGGTTTGATTTTTTTAGACATGCATTCTCATACTAACTTATCTGATGGTTCACAATCATTTCAAGAATATATAGAATATTCAAAGAAAAATAATTTTAATATTTGTATTACAGATCATAATGAAATAAAAGGTTCTTTACAAATTAAAGATTTTACTTTATATGGCTCTGAAGTTACATCTTCTGAATGTATGGATTTACTAGTTTATTTTGATAAACCTAAAGACTTAGAAAGTTTCTATAAACATTTAGAGAATAAGAGAATTAAAGAATATGGCTTTAAGTTCCATAAAACTGGATTATCAGTAATGGAATTAATAGACTTTGCTAAAAATTTAAATGCTTTAATAGCAATTCCACATCCGCACACTAAACATCCTAAGAAAAGTTATTCATTTTTTAATAAAAATTCTGAAAATAAACAATTATTAAAAAAAGTAGACGCAGTTGAAGTTATGAATTCAATGATGTCCAATGCGGCTAATAAAAAAGCTATTGAATGGGCTAAAGAAATTAATAAAGCTGCTATTGCAAGTTCAGACGCACATTCTTTAAAATATTTAGGCTATGGTTTAACTGCTTGTTATGCTTCTTCTAAAGAAGAATTTATTGAACAAATAAGAAAGAAAAAATCAATGGTTTATTCTAAAGAAATAAATAATTTATCAAGGTACTTAGAAGGTTTGGACATTATGTTGAAGAATATTAAATTAGGGAAATAAGAAAAATGAAAAAAGAATTGATAAATTTAAGGAATTGCTTAAACATTCTGAAGATGTAGCTAAAAAATTTGGTAAATTCTACACAATTTTAGAATGATTTATATTTATTAGGCAATTCTTATAAAAAATATATATCAAAATCTTTATAAGTATAATATCTCCTTGATTTTTAATGAGTGATTTAAAAAGCAAGGCACAAGAATTACTTGCATTAGCAGACGTTAAAATTAACGGATCTAGGTCATGGGATATCCAAGTACATAATGAAGATTTCTACAGTAAAGTATTTTCTCAAGGTTCAATTGGCGCTGGAGAAGCTTATATGGATGGCTGGTGGGATGTTAAAAGTTTAGATGAGTTTTTTACTAAAATTTTCAAAGTTCAATTACACCATAAAATACAAACTTTTAACTTTGTATGGAATTATATAAAAGCTTCAACATTAAACTTACAAACTAAAAGTGGTTCTAAGAAAGTAGCAGAAGAACATTATGATTTAGGAAATGATTTCTATAAAGGAATGTTAGATAAACATATGCAATATACCTGCGGTTATTGGAAAAATGCTGAAAATTTAGATAAAGCACAAATAAATAAATTAGATTTAGTATGCAAAAAACTTAAACTTAAAAAAGGAGAAACCGTTCTAGAATTAGGCTGTGGCTGGGGAGGATTTGCTCATTATGCTTCTAAAAATTATGGTGTTAAAGTTACAGCTTATAATATTTCTAAAGAGCAAGTAAAATACGCTCAAGAATGGAATAAATATTTACCAAATAAAATTATATTAACAGATTATAGGGAAGCTACTGGAAAGTATGACAAGGTTGTTTCTGTAGGTTTGTGTGAACATATTGGCTATAAGAATTATAAAACATTTATGGAAGTTGCGCATAGATGTTTAAAAGATAATGGATTATTTTTAATGCATACTATTGGTGCTAATGTTTCTGTTAAGATGACTGATCCTTGGATTCAAAAATATATTTTCCCTAATTCAATGCTGCCTTCTATTTCTCAAATTTCTAAAGCTGCTGAAGGATTATTTGTTGTAGAAGATTTACACAATTTTGGACCAGATTATTATAAGACTTTAATGGCTTGGGATGCAAATTTTAGAAAGAATTGGAATAAATTTGAAAGTCAACATGGTAAAAGATTCTATAGAATGTGGAGATTTTATTTAATGAGTTCTGCAGGACAGTTTAAAGCTAGAAAAATACAATTATGGCAATTTGTATTGTCTAAAGGAGATATTCCTAGTTACGAGCCTGTTAGATGAAAGATTACAATAAAAGACTAGAAGAGTACAATTCTAAAAAATTAAATTTAATAAAAGAATTAAAAGAGAATAGGAAATCTGGAGATATTGGTTTGTCTAAAAAGACTTCTAATTTGTTTAGGACTAGAAATCAAAACAATACTAAGAAAATAAATGTTAAAAATTTTAATAATGTGATTAATGTTGATGTTGAGAAATTAATTTGTGAAGTTGAAGGAATGTGTACTTATGAAAGACTTGTTGACCGTTGTCTAGAGTACGGCGTTATGCCTACAGTTGTTCCTGAATTGAAGTCTATTACAATTGGCGGTGCTGCTACTGGTGTTGGAATTGAATCTTCTTCATTTAAAGTTGTATTAGTT
>CAYNBR010000032.1:0-12284 GCA_964395935.1 Candidatus Woesearchaeota archaeon | reverse complement strand
TTATTAAAAAATGGAGCTAGTAAAATTTATTCTGTTGATACAGCTAAAGATATGTTAAATAATAAATTAAGAACTAATGAAAAAGTAGAGATGATAATTGGAAATGCAATGCATGTTGAATTAAAAGAGAAAGTTGATATTATCACAATAGATGTTGCATGGACTAGACAGGCTTTAATTATTCCAAATGCTTTAAGGAATTTAAAAGAGAATGGTGTAATAATTTCCTTGATAAAACCACAATATGAAGCTGAGAAAAGATATTTGACTAAAGGTGTTGTAGAAGAGAAATTCTTAGGAAAGACTTTAGACATTTTAAGAGTAAATTTGAAGAAAATTAAGAATTTAGAGATAATTAAAATAATGAAATCGCCTTTGAAAGGTACTAAAGGAAAAAATGTTGAGTATTTGATGTATGCTAAGAAAATTAGTTAGTATTATTAATGTTTAGTTCTAAATTTTATTATGGAAGGTAAGGAAAAGTTCAAGACTTGGGGAGATGTCTTTGATGAGAAAACATTAAGAGTAATATTTAAGCTAGAAAGCGATGGGTATTTTGAAAATTTATTGGGGCCAATATCTACTGGAAAAGAAAGTAATGTATTTTTAGCAAGAACTAGAGAGAAGAGTTATGTTTGTGTTAAAATTTATATGATTAATGCAGCAGATTTTAGAAAGATGTATAATTATATTGGAAATGATCCTAGGTTTGAAGGTTTACAAAGGAAAAGAAGACAGATAATTTATGCCTGGGCACAAAGGGAGTATAGAAATTTAATTGTTGCTTATGAAAATGGAGTTAAAGTTCCTAAGCCTATAGCTGTAAAAGAAAATGTTTTAGTTATGGAATTTATTGGTGATAAAGAAACTGCTGCCAGGAAATTTAAAGATAGTGAACCAGATGATGTAAATAAATTTTGTAAAGAATTAGTTGTTGATTTTATTAAGTTATGTAATGCTGGATTAATACATGGGGATTTGAGTGAATTTAATGTTTTGAATTATAAAAATAGGCCAGTTATAATTGATTTAAGTCATAGTGTTAAGTTTGATTATCCAAATGCCAGGGAATTGTTTGATAGGGATGTTAAAAACTTAAAAAGATACTTTAATAAAATTAATGTTAAGATAGATTTAGATAAGGAATTGAAAAAAATTAAAAATGAAATTTGAGTACGAAGTAAAAATACCTAAAGAAAGAGTAGCTGTATTAGTTGGAACTAAAGGTAATATTAAGAAATTAATAGAAGCTAAATTAAAAATTAAATTGATAATTAATTCTAAGACTGGAGATGTGAATTTAGAAGGAGAAGACAGTTTAGATTTAGTTACGGGACAGAGTATTGTAAAAGCTATTGGAAGGGGATTTAATCCTGAAATTGCTTTAGATTTATTGAATGAAAATATTGCATTTGAAGTTATAGATATGACTGAATATACTGGAGAGAGTGCGAAAAGTTTGGTTAGAGTTAGAGCTAGGGCTATTGGAACCGGCGGGAAAGCTAGAACTTATATTGAGAAATTAACCGATACAAAAATTGTTATTTTTGGAAAGACTGTGGGTATTATTGGGAATTATGAGAATGTTGGATTGGCTAGAAAAGCTTTTGATGGATTATTACTTGGACAAAGACATGCTACTGTTTATTCCTGGTTAGAGAAACATAGAAAGAATATTAAGTATAAGATGTATTAATAATTTTTGTATATTTTTATAAAAAATAATTTGAAAATCTATTTTGTATTTATTTAGAATGCTGAGAAAATTGTGGAAAATCGTATTTAGAAGATTGTAGATAATTTTATAAATGAGTCTTTAAGACTTACAATTCTAAAAGAGAAAAAATATGGCAGAAAAAACTAAAGCACATGAGATGGCTGCGATGCAGAGAGAAATTTCTGTTTCCGAATTCTTTGCAAAGAATAGGCATTTGTTAGGTTTTGATAATCCAAGAAAAGCTTTACTAATGGCTGTTAAAGAAGCATGTGATAATAGTTTAGATGCATGTACTGAAGCTAAAATTCTTCCAAATATTTATGTGGAACTACAACAAATTAAAGAAGATAGGTTTAAAGTTATAGTAGAAGATAATGGGCCTGGAATTATAAAAGAACAAATTCCTAAAATTTTCGGTAAATTACTATATGGGAGCAAGTTTCATAGATTGAAACAGAGTATGGGCCAACAAGGAATTGGAATAAGTGCTGTTTTATTATATGGGCAATTAACTACAGGTAAAGGTATGCAAATTATTTCTAGAATTAGTGAAAAACATCAAGCGCATTTTTTCGAAATACATATTGATACACAAAAGAATCAGCCTGTTATAGCAGAAGATAAAACTGTAGAGTGGAAGAAAGAACACGGTACTAGAATAGAAGTTGAATTAAATGGAACTTATCAAAAAGGGAAACAGAGTGTTGATGAATATGTAAAAGAAATTGCTCTAATTAATCCTCATGCACAGATTGTTTATAAGACTCCTGAAAAAGAAATTATAACTTATCCAAGAGCTGTAAGTGAATTGCCAATAGAAGCTAAGGAAATAAAACCACACCCATATGGCGTTGAATTGGGAGTGTTAATAAGAATGCTGCATTCAACTAATGCTGGAACAGTAAGTTCTTTTTTACAAAATGATTTTTCAAGAATTTCACAACAATTAGCTACAGAAATATGTGAACAAGCTAAGGTAAGTCCTAGAGCTAAGCCTTCTACAATTGCAAGAGAAGAAGCTGAGAATTTATTTAATGTTATCCAAAAAACAAAAATAATTGCACCACCTACAGACTGTTTAAGTCCATTAAAAGAGGAAGCATTGGTTAAAGGTCTTAAAAAAGAAATTAATGCTGAATTTTACACTGCGGTTACAAGATCTCCATCAGTTTATCGCGGTTATCCATTTTTAATAGAAGTGGCAATAGCGTATGGGGGAAGTTTAGAAAAAGATGAACATATTAGAGTAATGAGATATGCAAATAGAGTTCCTTTATTATATCAGCAAGGAGCTTGTTCTTCTACAGAAGCCATTGTTGATACTGGATGGAAGAGTTATGGTTTATCTCAAAGCAAAGATAGTCTGCCAATAGGACCAGTTGTAATTGTAATTCATATGGTCAGCGTTTGGGTTCCATTTACTTCAGAAGCTAAAGAAGCTATTGCACATTATCCTGAAATTATTAAAGAAATGAAATTGGCTTTACAAGAAGCTGGAAGGCAAATGTGGTCTTATATAAGAAAAACTGTAAGAGCTAGAGAACAGCAAGAAAAAATTAATTTATTTGAAAAATATATTCCAGAGTTAGCAAATGCATTAGGTGAATTAACTGGAGAGAAAAAAGAAATGTTAGAAGTAGGATTAAGAGAAGGATTGAAAAAAGGGATGAAAGATTTACTAGCAGAAGTTAAAGAATCTGAGAATACTAAGATTAAAGGAAAGAATGTTGCATTTGGTGACAAACAACAAACTATTGGTGAAGTTGATGAGGTAGATTCAGATGGCTAAAGAAGATTCAAAGAAATTACTAAAAGAATTCGGAAATAAATTAGTTGAGCAAATTAAAAAGGGAAAGAATCCAGAAGTGGTATTCCCATTAAGAAATTTAAGTAATATTGTTTACGATACTAAAAGTAAAACTTTAAAATTAGGAAATAAAAAAGGTTCTAGAAGTTTTTTTAATGTTGGACAATCTAAAAAGTTTTTACAGACTATTGAAGTTGCTAGTGCTATTAAAAAGAATTTATTGGATACTGGGTTACATGCTAGTTTAAGAGATGTGTATTATGCTGTTAAGAGAACTATTTCTGGAACTAATGTTAATATTATAGATGATCAAGTTGAAAGTGATAAGTGTATAGAAGATTTAGAAGTTATAACTGAGTTATCTAGAGAACAATTAAATGTTAATGCGGATAAAAAAGGAAGTGTTGTTGGTAATGTTATTATTGAAGATAGTGGGGATACTATTGATTGGAGTAAACTTGGAAGTGGTGGGTGGAGTGTTCCTTCTAATGTTGAAGAAATTAAATTTAAGAAAGTAAATGCAGATTATGTATTGTATATGGAGAAAGCTGCGGTTTGGGAAAGGCTTAATGAAGATAAATTCTGGAAAAAATCTAATTGTATAATTATAGCTTCACAAGGGCAAACTACAAGAGGAATAAGAAGATTATTACAAAGATTTTATGAGGAATATAAGTTACCTATTTATGTATTAACAGACTTTGATCCATGGGGATTCTATATTTATTCTGTTGTTAAGTATGGAAGTATTAATTTAGCTTATGCTTCTGAAAGGTTAACTATCCCTAGTGTTAGATTTTTAGGAATATCTGCAGATGATATTGAGAATTATGGATTATCAAGACAGTTAATTAAATTTAAGGATAATGATTTTTCAAGATTGAAACAGATAAGTGAGTATGATTGGTTTAAAGATAATAAAGCATGGCAAAGACAGTTTAGTATGATGAAGAAATTGGGAAGTAAAGCAGAAATCCAAGCGTTAAGTGCTAAAGGTATTACTTTCATTTCTGAAAAATATCTTCCTGAAAAAATTAAGAAGAAGGACTTTTTAGATTAATTTTTTAAATTGGAAAGGAATATATAGTTCAGATCTTTGAAATTCAAAATGTCTCCTTTATTTCCTAGAACAACTCAGAAAGTACTTGAATTTAATATTGGGATAGTTGGCAAGGAAGAAGATGAAAGGGCGATAAGAAAATCTTTTCGGATTACAGATAAACAAAGAATTGGGGTATTAAGAATTGGTACAGGAAGAAATAGCGATCTTTTATTAAAAAATAAAGAAGTTAGTTCTGATCAAGGATATATTGAAATATTTTTTATGGGTGAAAAAGTTAAACTTACTTATACAAATTTAGGAGAAATCCCTGCGCAAATTCTTTTTAATGGAAATCTTGTTAAAATACTTGGTAAAAAAGAAAGTTTTGATATTGATAAAAGATATGAAATTGTATTTGGTTCTTCTAAGATTTATATGCTTTATAGACTGAAGTAATGAAAAGCTTTAAAATTGTAACTTAATTCTAATATTTATGGCCCTGTAGTTAAGCTTGTAGATTTTGGTTTTAAACTAAAAATGAAAACAAGTGAATCAGCAGGGCTACATTCTTTTAAAGAAAGCTTTTTAAATGCTATTCGTTGCTTTGTTTTCAAGCTCTCGTAGCTCAGCAGGTAGAGCGCATGACTGTTAATCATGAAGTCGGCAGTTCGAGTCTGCCCGAGAGCGTAAATTTACTTTACTTAGAATAAGATTTTAATAATTTTGAAAATTCATTTGATTTGTAATCTACAAAATTTGTTATTTTGAATTTACTTATTATTAAAAAGTCATGTTTATTATATATTCTTATAGACTTAGAATGCGTTTTTGTTCTCTCTGGATGAGTTTGTTTTAGATTATTGCATCCTATTATTCCTAAACAATTAAATAACTTATTGAATAGTTTTAGATTATTACATAGGAATTCTATAACTCTTCTAGAATTATTTTTATTTTTCTTATTAAATGAGACATGTCCATCTCCTGCAAAATAACCCTCTAAAATTCTAGATAAGACTCTCTTGTTTTTATAATAAATTGCATCATCTAAAGTTTTATCCATAAAATTTAAAAGAAAAGATCTGAATATTACTGAACAAAAAGATAATTTTATATGACCAAATTTAAAGCTGTTATTCGATAATCTCCCACCTATAATCCCTTTAAAGTGGGCTTTGTACATTTTTTCTTCTAACAGAAACAAATTATTTTTCCAATAGCTTATTGCTTTTTTCATATTATTCTTATAATTAATGTTTAAACCTAGTTCCCAATAGAAATCTGAAACTTCTAACTCAAATTTTCTCATTAAAACTAAAAAGCATTTAATTGATTTTAAATAACTATTTGTGAATCCTATCTCTCCACTATGGTGGTTTTTACTAGTTTCTGAAACCAGTTTATTACCCTCGGCGAAATATAACCCGATGGCTATTAAATCTGAATTGTCAATTTCAATAAATCGATTGAGTGTTATATCCTTTCTACAATATTTAGCCTTTAATATTAATTTATTTTCACATTCTATAATTACTAAATCTCTTGATTTTCCTCTTCTTGGTGTAACTTTTTTTGGTATGTAATCTAATAAGTCTAGTCTCATTTAATTAATTGAGAAAATTTCACTTATAAACTTTAGGCAGGGACATGTCCACTGTGTCCAGTGTGTCGTTGAGAGGTATTAATTAGTTTTATATATTTGTTTTACTATTAGTTTTAAATGTTAAAAGAGGCTTTATTTCCAAATGAGATTATTGTGAAAAGTAAAAATTTTACTATTAGTCAAGATTGTGAAGTTCCTATTCCTGGATTTTTTATTTTATCTTCTAATAGGGAAATTAATAGTATGGCTGAATTAAATGAAGAAGAATCTAAAGAGATGGTTAAATTAATGATTGATGTTAGAAAAGGTATGCAAGAAGCTCTTAAGGTTGATAAAGTTTATATTTTTCAGAATGAAGATAGTGAGCATGGCTTCCATATTTGGATATTTCCTAGGTATGAATGGATGGGTAGATTTGGTAAAAAAATAGAATCTGTAAGGCCTATAATGGAATATGCTAAAAAAGAATTAAAAAATAATCGAGAAGTTATGCTTTCTGTTTTGAAAATGAGAAATTATATGAGATATTTCTTTACTAATTAATCCCAAAATCTTTATAAACATTCTAGAAAGGCTTTACTGAATGGGCCCGTGGCTTAGTCTGGCTATAGTACCGCTCTGATAAGGCGGGGGTCGAGTGTTCAAATCACTTCGGGCCCATACAATTTTACAATGTACAAACTATTTTTTTAACTGCTATTAACATTCCCCTGGAGTAGAAACTATTATAAACCCGTATTTCTAGGGTTTATTTAATAAAAGGAGGTCATAATTATGGCTAAGAAAATGGAAATGAATAGTGGAGAAATGATGTGCCCTGGCTGTCATGTACCAATGAGTCAATGTGGTTGCATGGGTAAGATGCACGTTGTTAAAGGATTAGTGCTTATTGTATTAGGTGCACTATTATGGTGGGGAAGATTCTCTTGGTTCACTTTAGAACACGTAGTAGTTTTATTACTTCTATTAGGTGGATTAAAGGTGTTCGTATGGGGATGTATGTCCTGCAAGAAATAAATTTTTCTTATTTTATTATTTTTTTATTAATCCAAAGTTATTTAAAGTTCTTTTATAATAAAAATGATATGAACAAAAAGGGGACTGTAATAGAATCTTTATCTTTATTGATTGGCGTAATATCTTTATTTACTTCTGGCTTATATCTTTTATTTACTTCAGGTTTTATCCAGTTTACTTTTCTAGAAAGTTTTTCTCAAGAAAAAGTTTTACTGTTTTTTGTTATTTTGACTTTAATTAATTCAATTGCCCTAATAATCTCAACTATTGGAAGAATTAGTTTAGGTGGACTGTTTGGTGGGAAAAATTAGTTATTTTACTTCTGAATCATTTTCAATATTTTTATCTGTACTTAAAACAACTAAATTTCCTTTTTTATCAGAAGCTGCTAACAACATTCCATTACTTTCTATACCTCTTAGTTTGGCTGGTTCTAAGTTTGCTAATACTATGATTTGTTTATTTATTAATTCATCTTCCTTATAGTAATTTCTTATTCCAGCTACTAAAGTTCTTTGTTCATTTCCTAAGTCTATTGTTAGAACGTATAATTTGTCTGCATTTGGATGTTGTTTTACTTCTAAAATTGTTGCTACTCTTAGATCTAATTTTTCAAAATCTGCGTATTTAATTTTGTTTTTTGTCATCTTCTATTTTCTTAAATAAGATTTCTCCTTTCTTTACTTTTGTATCTTTTAATAACCCGGGAATACATTCATCTAATTTTCCTTCTTTAATGTTTAGTTGTAAGTTTATTTTTTCTGATGTTGAAGGCATAAATGAAGAGATTAATATTGTTATTATTCTAATTGCATCTGTTAAATTGTATAATATTTTATTTAATTTTACTTTATCCTCTAATTCCCATGGTTTATTGTCGTTAATGTAAGCATTACATTCATGGATGAAAGCGAAGATTGAAGCTATCGCATTATTAGGAGACAAATCTAACATGAATTTATCTATTTGTTTTACTTTTAGAGTTTTGAATAGTTTTTTATCAACTTCATCTTTTTTAATTTCTGAGTTTAGTTTCTTTTCAATTAAAGTTAAAGTTCTTGATATTAAATTTCCTAATTCATTTGCTAATTCGTTATTTAATCTTGATTTTAATGAAGCTTCTGAAAAATCTCCGTCTTGGCCAAAAGGAATTTCTCTAGCGTAGAAATATCTTAATGCATCTACTCCGTATGTTTTTACTAAATATAATGGATCCACTACATTACCTAATGTTTTAGACATTTTTTGTCCGTTTACTGTGAAAAAACCATGTGCGAATACTTTCTTTGGTAATTTATAATTTGCTGATAATAACATTGAAGGCCAGATTATTGCATGAAACTTAATAATATCTTTAGCCATTAATTGTAGATCTGCTGGCCAATATTCTTTTGGATGTAAATAATTTGTCAAAGCATCAAACCACACGTATACTTTTTGTTTTTCATCTCCTGGAAATGGGATACCCCATACTAAACTTTGTCTTGAAATACTAATATCTTTTAAACCATTCTTAACGAAATTTCTCATTTCATTTTTTCTCGATTCTGGTTCTATGAAACTATCTTTTTCTACTAAGTTTAATATTTTATCTTGATATTCACTTAATCTAAAGAAATAATTTTGTTCTTGAATTTCTTTTGGTGTTTTTTTATGATATGGGCAGAAGCCTTCTTTGGTTAAATCATCTAAATTTTTAAATTCTTCACAGTCTTCACAATATAAACCTGAGTAATTTCCTTTGTAAATATCTCCTTTCTTTTTTACTTTTTCTATAAATTCTATTACTAATTCTTTATGTCTTTCTTCTGTTGTTCTTATGAAATCATTATTGCTTATGTTTAGAGCTTTCCATACTGCCTGCCATTGTTCAGCCATGTAATCTGCAAACTTTTTAGTGTTGTTGAAACCTAGTTTAATAGAAGCTTGAACTGTTTTTTGTGAATTTTCATCTAAACCTGTCAAGAAGAATACATTTTCTCCTTTTAATCTATGCCATCTTGCAAAAATATCTGCTATGACTGTTGTGTAAGCATGACCAATATGTGGTTTATCATTAACATAATATATTGGTGTTGTGATGTAAAATTTCTTTTGTTTTAGCATTCAAATGAACATAAATAAATGTATATAAAGATTTGGAGATTAGTTTTGGCCTAAAGTTTTACGTTTGATCTTGAATTCTTCTAAGTAATGCTGGAATGGAAGTTCTCCCTTTACGTACCATGAGGTTACTAAGAAATTTTTTCCTCCTATTTCTGATATAATAAATGGATCTTTGTTTGCTTTCTCTATTTCTATTTTTAGTTCTTCATCTGCGGGTATCCAATATACCCTTAGATTTTGCTGATAAATGTGCATATGACCTCTTGCTATTAGCCAATCTCCTATAATTGGAACTCTTAATGCATTTCTTAATGCTTCAAAATAATCTGCTCTAGCTTCTCTTGCCCTTTCTTTGGCTTCTTTGGGTATTGGCGGCACTTTAGAACTGAACTTTATTTTATTATGACTTTCATCAGATTTTTCATAAGTCCATGTACTACCTTCATTTAGTTCTGCACTGGCTAATAGTGGTATATTTGTTGGATGTTTTCTTTTATCTAACATTACTTGAACCTCTCTTTCTAATTTAAATAATTTTGGAGAAATCTCATGGTATTTAGATCCTAATTCTGCAAATAAATAACTTAGTCCTAGGTGTCTTAAAGCATATTCTGTATTTTCTGTTTCTGATGGTAAAAAAGTTTCTCTTCTTATTGCTTCCATCTCTTTTGTTATTATTTCTTGTTGTTCTCTAATCTCTGCTTCTACATGTCCAGATACTCTTGGTAAAACTGGAGAAGAAAAAATTGCATTTTCTAATTGAAATATTTTAAGTAAGTCTTCTAGGGTTTCATTACCTGTTAATTCTTTTTCATCTGCTACTTGTCCTGTAAATACGATCATAATACTAATTAGAGTTGTAGATTATATCTATTTTATTGTACAGAATTTGTCTATATAGTTGTATACTAAGAAAATTTTAAATACTTCTTAATCAAAGAATAATTATGATTGATTTAAGTGTTATCAAAAAGATTGAGGATTTTGTTTTTGATAAACCTAGAAGCATAAATGAAATTGCTTTATTAATTAAAAAGAATTGGAGGACTGCAGACAGATATATAAATTATATTAATGAAAATTTTGGAACTATTTCTTCTAGAACTTTTAGAGGCGGAACTAGAGGTGCTTTGAAAGTTGTATTTTGGGCAGGATTAAATGAAAGAAAAGGTTCAGTATTTCAGAAAATTTTGCAACAACAAATTGAGATGTATAAAAGGAAAGAAGATTTTTCTTCATTTGATATATATCAACATGTCCCTGAAAATAATAAAAAGGCTACAATTGAAAAGCAAGATAGAGAAGAAAATACAAATTTACTTGAATTTATAGAATTTTTAAATCAGACTAAAAAGCAATTATTAATATTTAGCGGAAATTTATCTTGGATTAATTTAAAAAATAAAGATGCTGATGTGTTTAATGTTATAGAAGATTTAGTTAAAAATAATATCTCTATAAAAATTATTTCAAGAGTTGATTTAACTACCTCCAATAATCTTAAGAAACTACTGGATTTAAATTTTAAATATGGAAAAGAACTTATTGAAGTCAGGCACAGAGAGCAGCCACTCAGAGGATTTGTATCTGATAATAAGTGTTCTAGAATAAAGGAAATTAAGGAACCTACTGGAAAATTGCATGAATTAAACCAGAAATTATTTATTTTTTATACGATAAAAGATAAGGAATGGGTTGAATGGCTCTCTAAAAATTTTTGGGATTTGTTTTCTAAGTCTATAGATTCTAATAAAAGGATTGAGCAGATTAATCTTATAATTTAAGAAAGTTATAAATATATGATTAATTAAATAATTAATATGATTGGTACAGAGGTGATTACTGGATTTGCAACTAAGATAGTCAGCCAGCCAGTAAGTACTTTATGGATTGTTTTAGGTGTTGCTGCAGCATTAATTATATTCTATATCTTAAGACAATTCTTTGATATTATCGTAGATATGTGGAAATTACCCTTTGCAGTTTTATTAGATGCTGTGGATACTTTAGCTTATAATAATCCTTACTTAGATGTTGCTGCTTGTGTTGGAAATATTGTATTATTTTGGGCTCTAGCTAAAAGGGGGGACCACATTGGTAAGGTATTCGGATTAATTGCAGCTATTGAAGCTATAATTGGTATATGGATATTTCCACAATATGCATATATCACAAATTTAGTTCCTACAAGTACAATATTAACTATAATTACTATTTGGGCTGCGTAAAGTTTATTAATTGAATATTGTTTTTAATTGTATGAATAGCTTTTTGTTGGTCTTAATTATTATTGGAAGTATTGGTGCAATTTATTGGGTATTGGTCGGAGAAAGAAAAAGAAAAGAGATGCTTGAAAAATGAATTTCATTGAAAAAATATTTGTAGATAAATTAGATGAAAGTGTTCATAGACAATTTACTAGATTTGGAAAGGGGATTTATGTTAATCGCGGCGTTTATGAAATTATTATTAGTAAAGGTGCTAAATTAAAAGGAACTTTTGAATATTGCAATGAATTAGTTGAGTTAATCGCTAACAACTGTAAAGATAAAGTTAAAGTCTCTGGAGCAGTTGTAGCTTTAGGTAAAGATATACAAGGTGAATTTAAAGATGGCTTAATTGAAGCTAAAAAAAGAGGTGGAGTATTTACTTATAATTTAAGTTTTGAAATGAATGCTGAAGATTTTAAGAAATTTGTTGAAAAATATAAAAATGAATTTTTATTATTAACCATTGATACTTCTGGAATGAGTTTGAAATGCAAAACTGTTTTGCCTAAGCCTGGAAGTGTAAAATCTGATCTTGAAGATGTTAAAATCGGATTTTGTGTGGCTAGTTTTAATGATTCTAGTTTATTGAAAGATTACTATTTTGATGTTAAAGATAAATTTAAGAAATTGAAAGTTTCTCATGATTTTGTAATTACTGATATTATTGTTCCTAAAGAATATGAAGATGATTTTGCAAAAGCTAGATTTTATGCTAAAAGAAA
>CAYNBR010000031.1:0-13046 GCA_964395935.1 Candidatus Woesearchaeota archaeon | reverse complement strand
TTTATATAGATGAAAAGTTCTTATCTTACAATGTATATTTCGATCCAAAAATTAAAAAGTCACGTTGGCAAGCAATTCATCTTTTTAACAAGGAGATGATCTAAAAATGAAAACATACATAATGGTAGATATTGAAGCGAATGGTCCAATACCAGGAGATTACTCTATGACATCTTTAGGAGCAGTAATAGTTGATGATAAACTCGATAAAACTTTTAAAATAAATATTAAGCCAATATCGGAGAATTTTGATCCCGATCGAAGACAATTTGTAGATGAGAAAGATGCCGTAGATGCAAAAGAAGCAATGCAGAAATTTAAGAGTTGGATTCTTAAGAAATCTTCAGGTACACCTGTTTTTATCTCAGATAATAACGGTTTTGATTGGATGTTTGTATGCTGGTATTTCTGGCATTTTTTGGGAGAGAATCCTTTTGGATATAATTCTCAGAATTTAAATTCTCTAAACAAAGGGTTAAACAAGGATTTATACGCAAAGTTAGATTCCTTAAGAGAAAGAAATCTTATTCATGATGCCTTAGAAGATGCTAAAGATAATGCAAAAATTTTTCATGAATTAAGAAAAAAGTTTTTTAAGAAAAATGTCTAAGTGTTAAATTTACAACTTACTCATCTTAATTAAGTCTAACCACTTATTCTTTCCTAACTCTAATTCTGGAATAGCTAATTCATAAGGACAGCAACCTATTCCTTGATGTTTTCTTATGAAGTTATAATAAATTTCATAGCCTTTCATAATCGCAGAAGCAGATTCTATACATTCTTTCCAGGTACTTTCATTATTCATTTAAATACCTCAATAAAACCATTTAAGTTTATACCATTTATTATATTATTCGCTAAGTTTTTGTTTTCTATTTCTTTAATATTTTTATATATAAATAATTGTATTCTTCTTTTTAATAGTTTTTCATAAATTTCTAAGTCCATGTTCTTTTTTGTTGTTTCTATATAAATATCTATATCACTATCTTCTATATCTTCGCCTTTTGAGTATGATCCGAATAACATCATTGCTGGATTATCTAAATTCTCTATTAAGTATTCAATTAACCCTGAAAAATATAATTGCTTTATGTTAAATAACTTTTTTTCTATTAAATAGTTTTTTGATGTTCTGTCTGCTGAATATACTTGGACTTTTGCTATTTCTGTTTTTTTAAGTATTTTTTCTTTTTCTAGTTCTTTTGTATACCTTATTACTGATGGTAATGGTGCCTTTATTTCTCGTTCTATCTGTCTTACCCTTAGTTTTGCTGTTGGATTTACGAAATAATAGTTTCTTAGATTTTCTTTGATATTTAAAGTTTTCATGTGATAATATATAATATCAATTGATATTTAAAGTTCTCTAATGGTTATTTATGGCTAGATTTTACTTATTTTAATAATTCAATTATCTGTTTTAAGTTTAATAAATCTTCTTTACCTGTAGACATATCTCTTAATTTGAATTTATTTTGTTTTAATTCATCTTCCCCTATGAAGACTACATAAGGAATAGATAATGAATTAGCATAATCTAAATTTTTAGAAATACCTCTAGACATTAAGTCTATATCTGAATTTATTTTATTATTTCTTAATTCATTTGCTAATTTTAAAGATTCATTTATTGTTTTTATTGGAATAATATAAACTTTAGTTGTTGTTTTTTCTTTGTTTTTTAATACTAAAGCTATTCTGTCTATTCCAAAAGAAATACCTACAGCTGGCATTTTTGTTTTTGAATTTAAGAAATTTCCAACCATGTTGTCATATCTGCCACCTGAACCAATACTTACTTTTGTTATTGGCATTTTAATTTCGAAGATAAGACCTGTGTAATAAGATAAACCTCTTGCTAAAGCAATATCTAAAGTTATTGATGGAGAATAAATCATTAATTCTTCCATTTCTTTTACTCCTTCATTACCTTCTAAAAAATCTTTTAATCTTATTATTTTGTCTTTATTAGAACCTTTTATTGAAATTATATTGAATATTCTTTCTATTTGTAAATCTGTTAAACCTTTTTCTGTTAATTCTTTCCCTACACCTCTTTGATCTATTTTATCTAATTTGTCTATTGTTAATATTACTGAATCTCTGTTGTCTTCTGGAATATTTGCATATTTCATTACTCCATCTAAAATTTTTCTATTGTTTACTTTTATTTCTACATCTAAATCTAGATCATTAAAAACTTTGAAAGCTAAATTAATTAATTCTGCTTCTGCTAATATTGAAGAACTTCCAACTATATCTGCATCGCACTGCCAAAATTCTCTAAATCTCTCCATTGAAATTGGGCCATCTCTGAAAACTTTTCCTATTTCATATCTTTTGAAAGGCAATTTAGTATTTGGATTTAATGCTATGTATAAGGCTAAAGGAACTGTTAAGTCATATCTTAATGCTAATTCTCTTTTTCCTTGATCATATAATCTGAAAGTTTCTTTTAGAATTTCAGAACCTCCAGCATATTTAGAAGCTAATGCATCGAATCTTTGTAGAATTGAAGTTTCTAAAGGCTGGAAACCATATAATTCGAAGTTTTTTATTATAGTGTTAACTATTTTATTCATTACTAATTTTTCTTCTGGGCTTATTTCCCTTGTTCCTTTTGCTCGTTCTATTTCTGTCATTGTTTTAATTTTAATGGAGAGGCCGAGGGGAGAATCATAAACTGAAAAATCAATCTCAGCCTATTTTGAACCCCTCTCATAGGATTTCTGCATTAATCCCACAGTCCCAGATTCTACCAGGCTAAACTACGGCCTCCATACCCATTATGTAACCTCCTTACTTTGATTTATATAACTTTCTTTAGACTCTAATTGCAGAGCTTTAGAGCTAATAATTAGAAAATCACTCTCCATTATTTTTTCATAAACTTTTAATCCATATTTCTTCAAAGAATTTCCAGTATAAACTATATCTATAATAACATCTGATATACCTTTACAACAACTTAATTCGATGCAACCATTAAAATAAATTTTATCGAATACAAAACCTTTCTTTTCTAAAATGTTAAGATAATTATTTGCAATATTTTTGTATTTAGAGGATATGCAGATTGTTGACTTTTTTGACATTGAATTAATGTTTTTATTATTTGACCCAATTAAACAAAGAGCCGGTTTATTGTATAAGGCATTTTTATCTTCCCATATTATTCTTTTTAATATTTTAAAATCTGTTTCTTTTTCAGATAGACAAAATTCTTTATATAAATCTTCACCTGTCAAGCCTATGACAGTTTGACCTTTTTCTTTTAGTTTTTTCATCCATAGAGGAATGTCTTCTCCCCTCACTTCTAATATTTTAGAGTTCTCTAGATTCTTTAAATTACTTAATGCTAATTGTTTATAGCTTTGCAAACTAGAATTCTTAGGAACAATGAATATAATCAGCGCATTCTACACTTATATCCTCGTTAATATTGTTGTAACTATCTAAAGAACTCTTTTCAATGTTGATGAAAACAACCACTTATCATTTTGTGACAATACTTTGGAGTTCTTATTATTTATATAACTTGCTATTCATCAGAAAATTCATAAATTTCTATTTTATTTTTTAGTCTATTCGCTAATTCATTATCAAAAGTAGCAAGTTTTGATTTATTATTGTGAGCTATTGCTGCAATAAGCGCATCTGAACCTTTTATTTTATAATCTAATGCTATTGCGCAAGCAACATTGGCGTCAGATTTGTTAATGTCTATAAATTCTATTATTTCTTTGTCAAGCCATTCATTAACTTGTGAAAAACCTGCCAATGCTTTTTCTTTATCAAGATACCTGCTTAAAACACCACAAACTTCTACCAATACAAGACTAGCAATGCTAGCTTTTATTTTAGCTTCAAAAATATTTGAAAAAATTCCTTCTGCTTTATTTGTATGCTTATCACTAACTAAAAAAGAGATTATTACAGAAGTGTCAAGAAAAATATTCATTCTCTTTGTTCCCTGACTGCTTTTACAGAGTCCATATTCTTTGGCCAATTTTTACTTAATTTTTTTCTTAATTCACTAACTTTTTCTAACTCTTTATTTGTATTTAATGGTTTAATCAATAAACCGTCGGACTCTAGAATTTCTTGAATATAACTTCCTTCTTTAATTCCTAATTTATCACGATATTCCTTTTTTATTACTATTTGGCCCTTAGGCCCTATTCTTACTATTGTTTCAGTCATACTTTTAGATAGGTATTACTTATATTTAAGTTTTACTATATGTTTATAATATTAATACTCTTTTGTAACTAAAATTTACTTTTTTCTGTTCTTTGTTTAATCCTGCGTAAGAATTGTAATTCTTTAGTTAATTCCTCTGCTACTTGTTCAAGCTTTGGTCTTTCTTCACTTTTTAAAATTAACATTTTACTTCTACCACTTAAGATAACATTAACACCATTATACAAGAAGATAGTTGGAGGATATTCTGTTGGTGATTTAGAAGTATCACAGTAAATTGGATTATTATCTGTAACTCTTCTTAGATAAGCGTCTGCTTGTCTAGTCTCATCATGATCTAAACCGAATCTACTAGAACCTGTAAATTCTACTACTAAATATCTGCCTGTTTGTTTAATGTACTCTCCTAAATTTTCTGTGAGTTTATTTTTAGTTATATTGAGATTAAAGAGCCCATTAATTAGCTTTAAAAATTTATGGTATTTTCATTTATTATGGTTGAATATGCTGGATGGGATGCACTGAATGAACTTGGCAGGCAGTATGCTATAGAATTAATGGGTGGTAAAGGTAAAACTTTAGAAACAAGATCTAAAAGACAGGTAAGACTTGCTAATGAAATCGTTACAAGAGTTTATCCTTTCTTAATGAAACTTGCTATAGATTTAGTTTTTGGAGCTGGTTTTGAAATGCCAAATGCTGAACATGGACCAACCCATATGTCATTAAGATATGAACAAAATCGCATTGGTAGGAATTATAAAAAAGAATTTAAAACTGCCAACAAATCAAGTGAAAGAGAATTAGCTTTAGAAGACCTAGCGAACGAAGCAGCAATACGTATATTAGAAAGATTAAGTAATTATGATCAGTATAGGACTGGGCATATTTCTACTTTTATTGCTTATAATGCCATAGGTGCAATGCATAGGGCAGCCACTCAAAAATTGGGATTGGTAAGATTACCAAGACATATCCATGATAGAGTAATAAAATTATTTAAAGTTAGAGGCAGAGAAGTAACAAGGACTGAGAAAGATCTTATACTAGATACGATTGCAAGTAATTTGACTGGATCAGATAGAAGAATGCAAGCTGCACTAATTTATTTATCTTTAACTGGAAGGTATGTATGTCTTGATGGGGCTGTTTCAGATTATGAAGGGGATAGTTCGTCTAGTAATGATACAGTAGAATCAAGAATTGCGGATGAAAAGGCTGTAATGCCTGATGAAAAAGTTATTAGTAAAGAGTTAGAAAAAACAACTAGACAAGTTCTTGCAACTGTAACTCCTAGAGAGGAAAAAGTAATTAGCATGAGATTTGGTATTGGCGAAGAGAAAGATTATACATTAGAAGAAACTGCTCAAGATTTTGAAGTTACCAGAGAAAGAATTAGACAGATTGAATCAAGAGCTTTGAGAAGATTAAGACATCCTTCTAGAAGTATTGCTCTTAGGGCTTGGGGATATCCTAATTATATTAATGAAACTTTACATGGAGAAGAATTATTCAAAAAAGATTTAGAAAGAGAAGCAAAAGAAAAAGCTAGACAAGAAGGATTAATTAAACAACCCCAAGTATTATAATTAACTATTTTTATTGCCCCTTAAAGAAGCAGGTAAACTTTTAGCAATAATCTGTCTGCCGAATAAAATATATTTAGCTCTTGAAGGGGGCAATACAATTCTCTCTAAAAATTGCATTTTACCTTCAATAGCATATGATAATAATCTTTCTTGTCCTGCTGGTAAGGCTTGAATATCCCAAACCATTGCTGTGCCTTCTGGGACTGCCTGTACTTTAGAAGGTTTATGCATTCCGTATTTTGTTGGGGCTCTTATTGAAGCAGGAACTTTATCTAATAATTTAATATCTTTTACAGTAACATTTCCACGATTTTTTACAGAAATTAAAACTTTCATAACATGTAAACTTCCAGATTCTGCATGCATTGTTAGTACCCTCTTACTAATTACAATTGCATTTTTCTTTCTGAAAACGTGCCAAGCAGCAAAAGCCAGGATAATTAAGATTACAATTAAAGTTGGCATTCTATAATTAACAGCATAACCAACAGTTTTTGCTTCTCCTGGAGCTAAACTAAATTGCCAAGTTACTATGTAGCCATCTTTAGAATTTATTGAAGTTGGTACTGGATTAAAAGAAGCTAGTTTGTATGCAAAAAAATCAAATTTCTTTGTATAAGTTTGTTGAACTAATGTATTTCCTGTATTTGTTCTTGTTATCTGCTCGCCAGAATATAAAAATCTTGATTCTGGCTCAATTAACACTTTTACATTTTCATAAGCACTTACTATATAAGCTACAGGTTTATTGATTAATGTTTTATCATCTAACATCAATTTTACTTGGGAATTATATGTTCCTTCTTCTGTTTCTGGAGAAGGAGATACTGGAATTTCTATAATTTTAGTTTCATCTTTATTCAAGTCAAATGTTTGTGAAGTTTGAAAATTAGGGCTCTCTACAGTTAATTTTAGATCTTTGTAGGATATTTGATGTAAATTTATTATATTTAATTTTAAAATTGTCGGGTTTTTAGGATCGACAACAGCAGTAGGAATGAATTTAACATCAACTGTTTTATCATAAGGAATAACATTTACCGGCAATACTTTTTCAAATCTTGAGACTTGAGAACTATCATCTGTACTTTGTGTTTTTACAATTATGTTTATACCATAGCTGCCTGGCTTAACGTTTGTTTTTGGTGAGAATGTTGCAACAACTGTCTTTGTTGATTCTGAAGGAACAAAAATAGCTTGATTTTCTATGTCTAGATTCCATAAATCTATTGTTGAAATATGAGCATTTATATCATAACTTTCTGTATTTGTAATTTTTAAGTCATATTGAGAAGAACCGCCAATAAGGACATCTCCTTGATTAACATCATAGGTTACATCTGAGGCATAGACAACTGATAAAGATAATAATAGAACTAGTATGATTAATAAACCTCTTTTCATAACAGAAATATATAAGAACAGCTATATAAATATTTCTAAAATTTTTATTGGATAATTAGAATTTGATAGAAAGAGATTTAAAAGACCATTCCTAAAGTAGTTTTTAATGGAAAGAATAGAATTAGACTTTGCAACAATAATTAGTAAAAATAAAGATTCGCTTCAAGATATTATTTCATGTTCGAAAGAAGCTTATAAAACCTGCTTTTCTTTTTTTAATTTAAAGTTGAAAAATAAAATTAAAATCTTGGTTGTTGATGCTGAATTTAAATATAAGCAAGAAAGTAAAGATAGCTATTATCCTGCGGGAACTTGTGCATTTTTGAGTCCTAGAACCTTTATTCTCAAAACACCGGCACTTATGGAGAAAACAACAAAATGGAAGAAAGAGCAATTGATTAATGTAATAACTAACGGATTTGCTAAAGCTTTTTATGTGGATTTAGTTGGGTCATGGAAACCTCTTTGGCTTTCTGGAGGAATTGCTTGCTATTTAATGGGGGAATTTAACTGGACAAAAGAAGATTTTAATTCTGAATTTCTCAATACTGATATAAAAAAGTTATTACAATATAATTATGTAAAAAAGACTTATAGCAAATATAAAAGGGAATTTTATCCTTTTTCTTATTTATTTGTAAACTTTTTAATTAAAAAATATGGTAAGAAAAAATTCTTAAAATTGCTTTATGACTTTTCTAGAAATCCAGAGAAAAAATACTTTAATGGTTTATTTGAAAGAATATATTCTGAATCAGTTGACTCAATTTCAAAAAAAATATTAGAAGATGACTAAGATACTAATAGCAGGAATAGATCCTGGGACTGTAAGTGCTTATTGTTTACTTGATTTAGAAAGTAATGTAATAGACTTAGGTTCTGATAGGCAGATAACTCATAGTAATTTAATATTAAATTTAACTAAACATGGAAAAGTTTATGCTATTGGAAGTGATGTGCATCCTTGTCCTACTTTAACAACTAAAATAGCTGGATTAATTGGGGCTAAAATAATAAGTCCAGATCATGATTTAAGTTATTTGGAGAAAATTAAGATTGTTGATACTTATTTGAAGACTAAGAAGGATAGAATTGAAATTAATAATAAACATGAGAAAGATGCATTAGCTGCTGCTTTATATGGATTAAAAAGAATTAATACTTTGATTAAGAAAATTAAGGATCATTTAGAAGAACATAATAAAAAACATTTACAAGATGAAGTTGTTAAAAAGGTTTTACTAGAGAATATACCAATAAGTGAAGCTGTGAGAAATTTAAGTTAAATTAAAACTATCTTTTCTAAACCTGTTTCTTCTGAGGCAATTTGAATTCCAACTTTTTGGCAATACCATTTATGTTTTTGTACATATCTCTTATCCAACCTATTAAATTTTTCAATGTGTTTCAGTGTTCTTCTGTATGCTGAATATGTACCAAATCCAAAATCTCCTAAACCTAGTGAAACGCCACCGAAAATTGCAAGATATTCTGATGGTACCGAAAGACGAAAGTTATATTTATTCTCAATAACTATTAGTACAAGCGAACCCAAGAAAGCAATATAACCTGCCGATGTTAATCTATTTCTAATGTTACATTTAACTAATTTATTAATCTGAATCATAAAATTGTTAGTATAATAAACTTTTTTAGCTTATTGTTGCAGATAAATCTATAATTTTAATAATTCTTCTAAAACTATTGGAAGTTCTTTTATATTATCTGAGCCAGAGAAATGGCCTTTGTTTTTTTCTACAATTATTTTTGCATTTAATTTATTTTTAAATGTTTTAGAATTTTCTAATGGGACATAAGGGTCATTATCTGAAAATATCGTTATAAAATTATTTGTTGTTCTTTTTATTTTTTCAAAATCAATTGGCGTTTCTACCCAAGGCTTTGCTATTTCTCTTCCCTTCTCTCCTTCTTCCACATAAGTATTTTCATCTAGAGTCATCCATGGAGCAACAAGAACTATGCCTCCTACTTTTGTACTTATAGTTTGTAAATATCTTAGAACTGTTTGACAGCCTATACTGTGGGCAACAAAATATGTATCTTTATCTGGCTTACTCACAGCTTTAGATAAATAATTTACCCAAGCATTTATTTTTGGAGTGTCTGAAGAAGGCATTTTAGGAACTTCAACTTTATAATTTCTTTTTTCCAATTCCTTCTTTAACCATGGAAACCAACCTTCTTCTGGATAGCCAGACCAACCATGAATTATAAAAACCCTTTTCATACTATTTCTAATATAACTATCTTCTTAATATTTTTGGTTTATCACCTGTTAAGTCTATTACAGTAGAAGGCCTATTGTTTAAAGTTCCGTAATTAATTATTAAGTCTACTTTATTCTTTATTTGTTTTGGTATTTGGTTAATGGAGCTTATTGGAGGCTCTCCAGCTAAATTGACAGATGTTGTAATAAATGGTATTGGTAATCTCTTTGTAATTTTATGTTTTGGGATTCTAACACCTATTGTATCTTGATTATTATTCACTTCTTTAGATATTGATTCTTTATTCTTTAATTTTAGTATAAATGTATATTTTCCTGGAAGTAATTTTAAATAAGAATTTGCATATTTTGGAACAATACAATTCATTCTTATCCAAGATTTATTAACTATAACTGAGAATGGTTTTGAATCTCTCTTCTTTATTTCTTTTATTCTATTTACTAATTTAGAATTTAAAGCATAACAGCCAATACCGTATATAGTATCTGTTGGATAGATTATTACTTTATTTTTTAAATTTTGATTTTTCATACTAAAATTAATAACTAAATTATTATAAGATTATCTATTCAAAACTTGGCTTACATGGCTTTGTTTTTCTATTCTAATTATATTATCTACAAATGTTTCTATCTTAGATTCATGGCTTACCAGTATTATTTGTTTCATTTTTAATTCTTGTAAAACTAATCTTAATCTATCTAATTGTTCAGAGCTAAAACCGTCTGTTGGTTCATCCAATATTATAATATCCTTAGTGTTAACATTCGAAACTATGTTATTAATAACTTGATTTAAAGCTAATCTGTAAGCTAGAGCACATGCAGTTTTTTCTCCACCAGATAAGTTTTCATATTCTGTGTCAAAACCGTTTTGTTCTATAACTGGGGTAAATTCTTCATCTAATTTGACTTTTATTGTTTCTAAGTCCATTAACATGTTAAACCAGTTCTGGAATAAAGTATTAAATTCATTGTGGATCTTTAACATTACTTTTCTTTCTATCAGCTCATTTAAATTAATAAAGAAGTTTTCTAGCCATTCTTGTAATTCCATATAATATTCTAATTTAGCTTTAATTTTCTGTTTTTCTTCTATGTCTTTCACTAATTGTAGATTTATTTTTTCTAAATTTATTGAATCCTGTTGTGTTTTAGCTCTCTCTATTTCAAATGATCTTTGTTCACTTTGTAGTTTTTCTAAAGAATATTTTGCTTTTGCATACTGTTCTTCTATATCTTTTGATTTTTCTAATTCTAATGATAGATCTGCTTTTTTACTATTTAGAAGATTAATATCTGATTCTAGACTTTCTAATTCTAATTTTATTTTATCTAATAATTCTTTTTTAGATTTTAAATTTTCTTCTTTAATCTTATTTATTTCATGTTCTTTTTCTTTTTGCTTTAATTCATTTGATAATTTTTTAGAATCTAATAATTCTTTTTCTAATAACTTTTCTTTTTCTAAGTATGAATTTAAGTTAACTAAACTTCCTTGTATTTTACCATCTTCTCTTTCGAAAATAGAGTGTTTATGGACTTCTGATACTTCTTGTTCACATAATGGACATTTTGCTAGATTTTGTATTTTCTTTTTAATTTCTTCGCTGTTAGAAGATTTACTTTTTAATTCTACTATAATTTTAGATAATTCTTTAATTTCTTTTTCTTTATTTAGTATTAGTAAATCTGTTTCTGATATTTTTAATTTTGTATCTTCAATGTTTAATTCTAAATTAAATATTAATGCGTTATCTATTTCAAATGATAATTTGCCGTGATTTTGTTTGCTTCTTATTTTAGATTCATTTTTTAATCTTAAGCTTGATGAAACAACTTCAAAATCCCTTTTTAAATTATTTAAACTAAATATTTGCGATTCAATTTTAAGTATTTCGTTTTTAGCATTATTAATTGATTCATTGGATTTATCTAATTTTAAATTTACTAATATTATTTGATCGTTTAAGTTTTTAATTTTATTTAAATTTTCTTGTAAAAATTGCTTTTTACCTTCTAAATCATATATATAAGCTGCACTTTCTTTTTTCTTAATTTTTAATTCTGAAATTAATATTTTACAGTTTTCTTTGATTCTTTTGTATTTATCTATATTGAAGACTCTTCTTAGTGTCTCTAGTCTTAATTCTTTTTCTCCTAATAGAATAGATTTCATTTCTTCTTGAGGGGTATAGACAGTATATCTGTAAATCATTGATTTTTTAGATATTGATTCTTGAGGATAATTTAGTATTTCCAAAACTCTTTGTTTTAATTCTGTTGCTGTCAATTCTTGAGTAATATCATTTACAGTATAAAAAGATGAATCTTGAGATATTCCATTTGTAGATCTTTTTAATGTCCTTTTAACAGAGAAATTCTTATTTTCTACTTGGAAATTTAGAGTTACATAGCCAGAGTCTTTTCCGTTTCTTAATAAGCCTGAAGAACTTATCTCTCCTCTTTTAATTCCAAATAAAGCAAATTCTATTGCTAGTAAAATTGTAGATTTACCAGAACCTATATTTCCAGATAATAAGATAACTCCTTCTGGGAATTTTATTTCTTCATGTTCATAACTTCTTATATTATTTAAGATTAATTTTTTAATTATCATAGTTTTAAATCTAACAACTCTTTTATTATTCTTAATTCGAAATCTGATACTTTTTCACCTTCTGCTTTTTCTTTATCTAGATTAGACATTAAATTTTTAATAAATGATTCATTATATTTTGATTTAATGGAATGTTCTTTTATTATTTTATCTTCAATTTCATTTGTATCTGCATATGAAACTTGTAATTCTTCAAAGTCTTTAGTTGTTAATTTATTTGTATTTCTTAATATACAATATGCTCCTTCTAATCTGTCTTTAATGTACTTGAAATTAATATCTGAAGTTTTGCCAGATTTTAAGCAGCCTTCAATTCTAATTGTTATTATATTATTTTTAAAATCTTTAATTTTATTTAATATTTCTTCTTCTACTTCTTTTGCTGTTTTGTCTTCGGCATTTATTAAATAAGAATCAGTTTGAATTATAGGTAATTTTATATGCTTTAATGATAATTCCTTATTTTGATTTACATCAATAATGTACATGCCGCCATGCTTTAATTCTTCTAATTCTTGAAAGTTATTTGGAAATATCGGACCAGGGTAGGCAAATAAACCATAATTTTCTATTAATTTATTTCTTATAAAATGCGGATGGCCTCCAGCATAGTAATTAAAATTCTTTGGTAATTTATTTATTGGTAAAGCTTCAATTAAGTCAAATTTATTTTCTTTTAATTCATCTAACAAAGAATGGAACATAAATATTTTTAGACCTTGTTCTAATTCTAAATGCTCTTTTATTAAAAAGTCGTATTCTGAAGCTTCTAAGCCCCCTTTCTTACCATAAAAACCTGTAATTTTTGTTCCTGTTCTGTCTAAAGTAAATTTTAATTTATTTTCAGTTTCAAATTTCATTACATTATGGATTAAGCCTGCATTTTCTAATACATCCAGCATAGTTTTACCAGACGCAGAGAAATCATGGCTTCCTGGAATTACATAAACTTGTATATCATATTCTTTTAATTTAT
>CAYNBR010000030.1:0-13177 GCA_964395935.1 Candidatus Woesearchaeota archaeon | reverse complement strand
ACCATAGAATTTTATGAATTTGTTACCGTTTAATTGTATTTGAGCTTCCATTTTTTACCTAATAAACTTAGACAACTATAACTTTATAAGCTTTTCGATTAATGATTACTAGCAAGTGGTTACTAAAATTCCAAACCAAAAATCTACCTCAAAAGTATACTTATATGCTAAGAATTATTTATTGATCATGAGATATGAACATACAAATAATATTTCCCTATAGAAAAGATCACACATTACCTTATAAATTATAATATTATAGAAACATTTATATAATACTTATCACATATTACTTTATGGACCAATATAAATTAGTCAATAAACTTGAAGGTATACAGAATATAGAGTCAGTTATGTCTATTTTAAAAATAAAGAAAAGTACAGCCATTAAGCTAATTTCATTATTAAGAAAAGCAGGTTATGTTAAGACTAAGCAGACTAGTAAGAAAAAAAGAGTATATTATATTTCAATGCAAAATAAGATAGGTGGTAAAAGCTATTATGACATAATAAATAATTATTCACCTATAAAACTTTCAGAAGCTGAAATATACAAAATATATGGCAGAGAACCATCATTAGAAGAAACTTTAATTTATGCTATTAAGACAAGAAAACTAAGAGTAATCTCTGCTGCTATTTCTTTATTCAAGCATATTAATAATTGGGTTTTACTTTATGATTTAGCAAGAAAAAATCAAGCTGAAAGAAAAGTAGGGGCATTATATGATTTATCAAGAAAATTCATTAAAACTAGAAGAATGAGTAAAAAGTTTAGAAATAGTTCTTTGCCTTCAAAAGAGGATAAATATATTTATATTATAGAGGATTTAGAATCAAAAGATTTTAAAGAGATAGAAAAAACATGGAAAGTATACCTTCCTTTTAACTTAAGTGATCTGGAGGAATATAAAAATAAAAAATGATTAGCGTTAGAGAACAACAAGATTTATTATTAGATGTATCGAGAAAGTTGAAAAAGAAAATGACAGTGTATGCTGTTGGTGGAACAGCTATGATGTTTCACGGTTTGAAAGAAGCTACAAAAGACATAGATTTAGTATTTACATCTGATAAAGAAAGAAAAGAATTCAAAAAAGCAGCTATGGATTTAGGATATAATTTATTTAGTTCCATTCAAGTTTATGGAACAAAACCCAATCAGCCAATAATGTTAGCACGTGGAAAAGAAAGAGAAGAAAGATTTGACTTGTTTGTTAAAGAAGTTATACATTTCATTTTTAGTGAAGAAATGATGAAAAGATCAACAGCGACATACGAATTTGATGTAAACTTAATTTTGAAAATTGCAGATCCTCATGACTTAATATTAATGAAATGTGCTACAGACAGATTGAAAGATAAAGACGACGTAAGAGATATAATAAATAAAACTAAAATAGATTGGGAAATAATAATCAACGAAGCATTAAACCAAATAAAATTAGGTAAAGAAAGAGCAGTCTGGGATCTTACAGCTTTTGTTGACGAGATAATAAAATTAAAAGTAAACATTCCTTCAAATGTTCAACAAAAACTATTCAAATTACTACAAAAACAAATTGAAGAAAAACACTATGAAGAAAAATTAGCAAAGAAAAAATGAATTAATTACCAAGGTAGAAATCAAAAATAATCAGAAGAAAGATGGAAAAAAATTAGATGTTAACCAATTTGTAAAATTAAATTATTAAAATTGCAGGTTTAGAAGGTTGAGCGTTATTTGCCTTTGGATCTTTACTTTTTTCTGCTAATTCTATTATAACTTTACAATTGAATTCTTTTTCTATTAATTCTTTATTTTCTTTGAAGATTTTTAGTTCTTTTTCTTGGTTAAGTATAGTATCTGGTTGTTTTTCTATTAATTTTGGAACTATTTTAGATATTTCTTTTGCGTATTGTTTTAAGTCTGTTTTCATTAATTCTCTGATAATATCGCCCATATTCCTAGTTGTTTCTAATAATTTCTTGACTTTAGTAAACATTTCATATTTCCATTTTGGAGATATAATTAATGTAATTTGCTTTGGATTTTGAATTTTTACTAAATTAACTACATATTTTAGATCTGAAATAGTATTATTTACTAATTCTTCAGAGACTTCTAATTCTAAATTTATTTTCTTTTCATTATATTTAGGCCATGATTCTAATGAGATAAAAGATTTATTTCCTAGTTCATGCCATAATTCTTCTGTTAGGTGTGGGCATATTGGATGTAATAGTTTAAGTTGGGTTTCTATATATAAATTAATTAATTTTTTATTTGGTTTTTCTACTTTTTTAAGATAATTCTTTAGAATATTTTGCATATCGAAATAAGATCTTTGTATTGCTGTTCTGAATTTTGTTTCTTCAATTGCTTCTGTTGTTTCTTTTATTATTTTATTTATTTGTGATTCGAATAATTCTTCACTATTACCATATTGTGCAGAACCTTTATTATGGTTTTTTGTACTAAATTCATATATTTGCAGCATTTTTGGCTGGAATGATAAAGCAAAATTTATATCGAAATTTGGATCATCCATGTCTTCTCCACCATTAAGCATTGTTAATCTAGAAACGTCTGCTGAATATTTGGAAATTGCTTCTCTAATTGTTATAAAATTACCTAAAGACTTAGACATTTTTTGACCATTTACCATAGTCCAACCATTTACCCCTATAGCTTTCGGCCAATGTTTTTCTGGGAATATCGCTACGTGATTAAATATAAAGAATGTTAAGTGATTTTGTATTAAGTCTTTTCCTGAGTTTCTGAAATCTACTGGATACCAATATTCAAACTCTTCTTTTAGGTTATTAATATCCTTAATGTTTGGTTTCTTTCCTTTACTCAAGAATAAGTAATCGAAAAAGTTATCATCTATTTTTTCAACTGGAATTTCTTTTATTAAATGAGCTATAGTGTAATAAGCCATGTAAACTGTAGAATCTGATAAACTTTCTATTAACCACTTTTCATCCCAGGGTAATTTTGTTCCTAGTCCTTCTTCATGAGTGCAGGCCCAGGCTTTTAACCAGTCTATAACATAATTAAATTGATGTCTTGATTTTTCAGGATACAATTTTAGTTTATCTAAACATTTGTGTGCCTGTTCTTTCCATTTTTCATTGCCATAGTCTATAAACCATTGATCTGCAACTATTTTTACTATTGATGGAGTTAAACACCTACAAACTACTTTTCCTGTTAGTTGATAATATAGTTCCATTACTCCTTTCTCTAATAATTCTTTTTTTATCAAATCTTTTCCTTTTTCTACTGATACACCCTCTAAGTTTTTTGAGAATACATTTTTGTATAAATGATTGAATTTTGCTGAATAATAACTTAGTTTGTATAATTCTTCTTTTATTTTTTCTAGTTTTTCCCGTTCATTTTGTGATTTTACATTGTATTTTTTTAAGAATTTTGCTGAAGGTATTCCGCCATAGCCTGGAGTGTCTAGGACTGCTATTGGCTTTATTGCTTTGATTTCTTTTGAGTCTAGATTATATTTTTTAATTCTTGCTTCATCTTTTTGCAGGTCATATAATGCTATTAGGTCATCTGCTGAATCTGATGGTACTGAATGGACTATTCCTGTTCCGAAATCTGGATCTAAGAATGTAGCTGGCAAGATTAGGACTTTTCTATTTCCGAATACTTCTACTTTCTTTCCTACTAAGTCTAGGCCTTTTATTTTACCTTTTTCTTTAATTTGATAATCTTGTTCTTTTAATTTTTGTATTATTTGTTTACTAATTATCCAAATTTCTTTTTTTACTTCTGCTTCTGCATATTCTATATCTGGATTTATGTATAGATTAGTTATTCCTAGGATTGTATCTTGTCTTAATGTTGCTGTAACTACATATTTGTTATTTTCTAATTTGTGTTTAACTAAACAGAACTCTTGAGGTGTTTCTCCTTCTCCACTAACTCTTGAATGATCTTGCACTATTGTATTGTCTTTTGGACACCAAACTACTGGAAATTTACTTTTTATTACATAATTTTTTTCTCTTAATTTATTAAACTGCCATCTTACAAACTTATCATAATGTGGATTTAGTTCTGTTGTGAAGAATTCTCTTCGCCAATCTATTGATAAACCTAAGTTTTGTAAATCTTTTTTAGATTCTGGCGGGAAATACTTAACCCAATATTTTGGATCTGAGAATTTTTTTATTTCTTCATCTTTGAAACCCATACTTTTCATTATTTCTATTTGTTTTGGCTCGTTTTCTTTAATTCTTTTAGCTGCATTAATTATTGGTGAGCCTGTAACGTGCCATCCTTGGGGATATAAAACATTAAATCCTTGCATTCTCTTGTACCTAGCTAATGCTTCTGTTCTTATGTAGGTGTATAAGTGTCCAACATGCAAAAATCCATTAGCATAAGGATAAGGTGAATTTACAAAGAATTTCTTTTTCTTTTTATCGACTTCTGGCTGAAAAATTTTTTCTTTTTCCCAAGCTTTTTGCCATTTTGATTCTATAGCTTTAAAATCCATAATTAAATCAGAAGATAAACAATTTATAAATGTTTTTAGTTAAAATTAGCACACCTTTTTCCCGTTGTTATAGAAGATAGAATTCTTTACATAAACAGGAACATCCATCCTTAAGGCTAAAGCAACTGCATCACTTGTTTTTGTGTCTATGTCAAATATCTTATTTCCTTGTTTGTATACGGTTCTAGATAAAAAATGCGGATCTTTAAACTCAACAATCTTAGCCTGTAATAAAGTAATGTTAAAATCTTTTAGAACATTCTCCATTATATCATGGGTAGTGGGTCTTATATCTATCCTGGATTTAATCGCCTCCTGTATAGAATATGCCTGATA
This sequence comes from Candidatus Woesearchaeota archaeon, assembly GCA_964395935.1. Lineage (GTDB taxonomy): Archaea > Nanobdellota > Nanobdellia > SCGC-AAA011-G17 > GW2011-AR18 > CAYNBR01. The sequence continues at coordinate 8,336 of CAYNBR010000030.1, read as the reverse complement.
TTCATTTGTCTGCACTAATAAAGTTGTACAATTGTTTTCTAATTGAATTGCTGTATCCTTTACAGAAACAAATACTTTAGTAAAATCTTTTAATGATAAAGGATCATTATTTAATTTTAATTGGTCAATTTCTTCGTTAACCTTATTTTCCTGCTGAATTGGCATTTTATTAATACTTCTAATAATGTTAAAATTTTTTATGATAAAAAACATATTAATTGCTAATACTAAAATTAAAACTACTGCTAATAACTTTATTAGTTTATTATTTTTTGGTCTCATTTTATAAAGTAATCAACTGCCTCTTTAATATTTTTTACTTGTTTTACTTCTATCCCTAATGTCTTGCTTATATCCCCTTCTTTTGGTTCGAATGTTACTGTACAGTATTCAAGATCATTGTATTTAGTGCATTTCTTAACTCTTTCATAATTCTGGATATAATCTGCAGAAGGAATTAAAAATAATTTTGCTCCTGAGGATTTTGCTACTTTTGCTTTTTCTATAATCCCCCCAACAGGCAGTACATTTCCAGATTCATCAATTGCTCCAGTTATGAAAACTTCCGGATTTATATTCTTATTTTCCAATGCTGCAATTGTACCTACTGCCATTGCTGCTCCTGCTGAAGGGCCTTCTACAACAGAAGCATTTGCATGTATTGTGTAAACTACATCTAATCTTGATAAATCTATTCCTGTATAATTTGCACCAATTTTAGCTGCATTTCTTGCACTTAATTGTGTTAAATAATCTGCTAAAACATCGTTAATATTTACTAAAACTAATCCGGAACCTGGCTTAACTTCTATTGATAATTTGCCAGAGACACCATTTCCTTTTTCATCAACACCCACTATTGGAATATCTTTAATTATTAATCCTTGAATTTTAGGTTCTTGTGTTATTATTTTTTCTACTTGAACTGTTTTTTTGGGAACAACCATGACTCCAAGTAACAAACCTAGGAAAAATATCACAGCAATTATGACTATTTTAGTAATTTTATTGCTTTTCATGGTAAATTAAGTATTTCTTTTAATTTAAATTTATTGTTTATGTATAAATGATTAAGAAAATTTATATATGGGTTGAATTACTCAATGAAAATGTTAGAAAATAAGTGGATTCTATCTATTGGAAGTTTAGTAATATCACTTTTATCTTCTTTTATAGTAATTTTTATAATAAATAAGATAATCAAATTAACTTCTAAAAGAGTTGCTTTAAATAGTAAATTATTTAGAGAATTAAAATTACCAATTAGGCTAGCTATAATGCTTTTAGGAATATTTATTGCTAATTTTTATGTAAATTCCGATTTTATTATAGACGGAATAAATTTAATAGTCTTATATAAAATTGCTGCAACTTTTATTTTTGTATATGCTTTAATTAAAATTATAAAAGCTTCATTTGTGTGGTATGTCAAAAAATTGAAGGAAAATGATAAGGTTGTAGATGATACAATATTTCATTTCTTAAATAGGGTAATTACAGTTATTTTATATTTTATTGGAGTATTAATTGCTTTAAGTTTACTTGGAATAGAAGTTAAACCAATATTAGCAGGATTGGGAATAGCAGGTTTAGCTGTTGCTTTTGCATTACAAGATACCTTAGGAAATTTCTTTTCTGCAATATACTTAGTAGCTGATCAGCCGGTTAAAATTGGAGATTATATAAAAATAGCTTCTACAGGTGAAGAGGGTTATGTTTCAGATATTGGATGGAGAAGCACTAGATTAAGAACAAGAGAACATAATGTAATTATAATTCCAAATGTTAAACTAGCACAGTCTGTTATAACAAATTATAATCAAGTACAGACTAGGAGTAAAGTTGAGATATCTTTAGGTATAAGTTATAATAGTGATTTAGATTTAGTTGAAAAAATTACAAATAATACTGCTAAAAAAATAATGAAAGAGTTTCAACCTGGAATAACTGATTTTGAACCTTATATTAGATTTGAACAGTTTGCAGATTCCAGCATTAATTTAAAAACTGCTTTGATGTCTGAAAATGTTGAAGCTAGATTTGTTTTAATACATGAATTCATAAAAGAACTAATGAAAGCTTACAGGAAAAATAAAATTGAAATACCTTATCCACAAAGAGATATTCACATTACTAAGTAGATTTAAAATAATGAGCATGTCCTTTTAATACTGAAATTCTTCCTCTTCTACCATCTGATTCTACGGTTATTGGGATTGTTTACTAGAAAATAGAATTTCAAATATCTTCTTTTTCTTTTAAGTATTTAATTAATTCCTTACTTATTACTGGTTTATTATTTAATATTAAGTATCTAAAAGGAAGTTCTATTTCTTCTGAGAATTTTCCTTTTTTAATTTCTATTTTGATATTATCTTTAAATTTTAAATCTTTTAAATTATTGCCTTCTGTTACTAATTTTGTTACCAATACGGCTGTATCTGTAGGCATTTGTTTGTCTAATAAATTTCTTACTTCTACATTTTTTAATTTTGATGTTAAATATTTTTCAGTCCTTCCTTGTTCTGGAAAGTCTCCTAGAATTCCTCCGAATATAAAGTAATCGAAGTTTTTAGCATCTTTTGGATTTAATTCTTTATTTGATTTTGCATCTAGTAAACAAGCATTTTTTAAGTTTAATTCTAAAACGCTTTTAGTATTTACTTGACAAATATTTTTTAATTTTTTAACTTCTTTTTCTTCTACATTTGTAATTATTAAATTATTTTTACCTACATATTTAGAAATATTTTTGTATTCTATTAAACACCATTTATACATTTCATTTTCTAAGTGTTCTATTATAAATTTCATTTTGTTTCTTTTAACATTAAAGATAAAACTGCAAAGATTAACATTGAAAAAGAAGCTATTAAAAACATTAAGTTAAAACCCAAGAATATTAGAATACTTGAGAATATTAAAGGGCCTGATAATAAACCTACATCTGTTGCAGTTTTGTATACTGGATAGAATTTAACCTCATTTGATCTTTTATTTACTTTAAAGAAATAGGCTTCTTTTAATGGTTCTACAAATGCCCAGCCTATATTTGTCAATATAAAAAATAACATCTTTATGTAAATATTACTAAAGAAGAAAGCTGCTGCTCCAAATAAGAATATTAAAATAAAACCTAAAAATAATAGTTTTCTATAACCAAAAGATTTAGTTAAGTTTATAATTGGGATTTCCAAAATAATTAAAGGAACTACAATTAAGGCTAAGAAATAACCTATGGTCTTTTCATCTATATTTAAACTATTTAAGTATAAGGGAGAATAAATATATAAAATTACAGCCCAGGACATCAAACCTACTGTTAAAAAATAGTTTATTGCTAAATTCTTATCTTTGAAAAATTCTTTAATATTTGAAAATAATTTAACTTCTCCTGCATTAAAATGGACTTTATGGTCTTTTTTAGGCAATAATAAAAGAAATACTAAGCCTGAAATTATTGAAGCTAAATAGAATACACTTTTGAAATTATAGGCATTTGCTATTAAACCACCTATAATTGGACCAATAAAAAAACTAACATTTACAACTACGAAATAAAGGGCTTCACTACTTCCTATGTTTTTCCTACTGCTTCCATCCCTTATTAATAAACCTATTACTACAAAATTTAAAGCTATGAATAACGTTCTAAAAATTTCTAAGATAATTAATTGTGTGGGTGTTTTTATGAAAGCTAATAAGACATAAGTTATTCCTTCTCCTAAAATTGAAAACTTTAACAGTTTATATTTATCAAAGTTCTGTAAAAAGTATGTTGAAGATAGAATGTAAGTTAAAGTTAAGAAATAAATAATTGACATGAAATAACCTGCGTATGCAGCATTGCCTAATAGATTTTTAAGATAAACTGGGAATATTGGGATTATAATAGTTCCTGCTAAAGAATATATGAAAGAAATAATAACAATAAAATTTGAACCTGTTGCGGGCAGTAAATGCTTGTGTTTAAACATGAAGTTTAAAGTATATACTGAGAATATAAATGTTTTTATGAAAATAGTACGGGCCCGATGAGATTTGAACTCACGACCCCCTGCTTAGAAGGCAGCTACGCCAAGCTTAGAAACTCTAAACTCATATGCGCTATTAACCCAACCTTAAGATTGCTAATAATAGGTCTCCAGGCTGCGCTACGGGCCCATAGATTTAGAGCCTTAAAAGAATTTTATAAATGTATCGGAAGTATAATTTGCAGCCATATCAGTCTAATATGCAAATGCTTTTAAATTTTTACTATTGTTTATTTTTTATGGATTTTGAAACTTTAAAGAGGTTATATACAATTAATCTACAGACAGCTTACCAAGCATTAAAGCGAGTTGTTACAGATCCGTTAACTCTAGATAATAAATTGTATGATGCTGAAGATGAGGATGAAGGTAAGGCAGAAATTAAAAAGAGAATTAAAGTAAACGGCAAAGATATTGTAGAATTTCTTGGTTTACATGAAGAAGCATTGAATCATTTTGAAAATATTGGAAAAAATGGAAATCCCCCAAACCAAAATTATACAGAAATGTTTACAGCAACAACAAGATTACTAGATATCTTAGAGAAATATGAAAGATTAGTATCTACACATAAACAAAGAGAGAGCGTAGATGATTATTTAGAATATCCTTCTGACAGAGAACTGTTCAATGAATCTGGAACTTCTATAGGTCTTATGAATAGTATTGCTGCTTTAAGATTTGCTTCAAGAGAACTAAGCAGATTTAATCTTAAAGGTTTTAAGCTTGGTAAAGTAGCGCCTGGTGATATACCTTACGAACCTATAGGAGGAAAAGATAAATTACTTTCTTGGATGGATAATTCTTATAAATGCCAGTTTGAATATACAAAAAAAGAATTAAAAGAAAAATTTAAATTAAAAGTTTAATGTGCAAAACTCTTCTTTATTATTCCAGATGCAGTTTTAACAGCTAAATATGTTCCAGAAACTACAACTACTGGCAAGAAACCAACTATTGCAGCTGATGCTCCTGCAGTTGTAATTAAAGCTGTATCATTGTCTGTTAAAAATGTTAAAACTTTATGTGTTAAAGTAGCTGGAGATTTCTTAGTAGAATCCATTTCAACTACGATTTGACCTGCTTTGAAAATTTTAATCCATTGATTTTCTTCACTCACTAAAATAGCTGTTGCGTTTTTAATGTTTGAAGTTATTCCAGTTGCAGCGGCATGTTTAGTTCCATAACCTTTTAATGGGATTGATCTTTTTATTCTTGCACCGAATGCAATTAATTCTCCTGAATCCGCAATTAAGAAAGCACCGTCTAGTTCTGCTAATTTTTGTATCAGCTCTTTTGCACCTTTTTCAAATATAGAATGATTAGGAACTAATTTTGGGTATAGTGAATCATAAGTATTATTGAAATATTGTCTTGGAGCCACGACGAATAATGCACCTTTTTTTTGTTCAGCTAAGTTTTTCGATATGTCTAGAATCATGTTGTAGATTTTTTCTTTTTTTGCGTTTTTTTCTGCCATGTTTCATTTATAAAGCTCGCTCATTTATAAATCTTTTGTATTTTTTAGAAAATTTCGAGGAGAAAATAGAATTTAACATTAACAAGCTTTATAAAAAAGAAAGTTACTGAAAAATTAATGGGCAGGTGGCCAAACGGTAAGGCAGTTGGTTCCAAATAAATGGAAGCTGAACCTGCAGTTGTTATAGAAGATAGCAACAGATTGGGGGTTCAAAAATAAGCACCTAGGTTCTTATCAACTCCTAGAACTTATATGAAAGTCCCTCCCTGCCCTCTTTAAATTCATGAGCGGTTTAATTATCCCAAACAGATATGTTGAAGTAAATGGATCTTTAATATTTTTAGCTGGACCAATAATGGGGGCACCAAATTGGCAAGATGAGGCTATCGATTTTATATTGACAAGAAAACCCAGAATGACTGTTGTTTCACCAAGAAGAGGAATAAGGCAAAGTATTGCTAGACATATTTTACCAAGTGAAGAAAATTATTTTCCAAGACAAAGAGCTTGGGAGAGATATTATTTAGATCTTGCTTCAAAAACTGGGGCAATTATGTTTTGGCTTCCCAGAGAATCAGAACACAGATGTGAAAAAGTTTATGGGGCAATGACTAGACTAGAATTGGGACAGTGGATGACAAATTACAGAAATAACAATTCTGTTAGAGTTTGTTTTGGAAGTGATGGAAAATTTCCAGAATTAGATACGGTGAAGTATGACTTATCTTTAGATACACCAGATAAAGATATTAAAACTACTTTAGAAGAAACTTGTTTAGAAGCGATAAAACTAGCAAGTAATTAATTTACTAAACCTTTTTCTCTTAAAAGATCTTGATAAATTTTAAAATCTTCTTCTCCAAATACCAAACCTAAATTTGCAATTGGATAATGTAATTCAATTATTTTTCCATCTGCTTCTAAATATGCTTTGCCGCCCTTAACCCTACTATAATCAACTGTAACTGGAATAACTGGGGCTGCAACAATAATAGACTTATTATTAGTCCCATAAATTGCTGAAAACTCTGCAATAGTCTGTTCATGAGGCGATCTAACTAAAATTGCCCTTTTTGCAAATAATTCGCCTTTAATTTTTCTAAATATAACCTCTCCAAATAGAATAGATTCTAATACGGGATCACAATGTCCTGGTCTGTCTAAACATCTAGTAATGGCTTGATTCATGAACTAAACTTAGATGTGTTTGTATTAATAAGTTTTTAGTTATTAGAATTTATACAATATATTTTCAAAATTTGCAACTTTATTATTCTTTATTGTTAATCCTTCTTTTTCTAATAATTGTTTTTTTGCTTTCAAGCCATGTGCGAAACCATGTAATTCGCCTTTAGAATTTAAAACACGATGACATGGGACTATTGGGGCATATGGGTTTTTATTCAAGGCATTTCCAACAGCTCTATAGGCTTTACAATTTAATGCTTTAGCTATCTCGCCGTATGTTGTTACATAGCCTTTTGGTACTTTTTTACATAAAGAGTATACTTTTTTGTTAAAATTCATAATAATAAAGATTATAAATTACTATAAATAATTAATGTATATGGGAGAGGTGCTTTACAAGGTAGAAAACATAATAGATAAGTTAATACCAATTGCTTTAATCGCACTCTTATTTGTTTTAGTAATAGAATTCTTTTTTCATAATGTGGCCTTACAATATGCCTTTCAAATTGAAATAGCAGATGCATTAATTATTATTTTATTTATTTTAGATTTAGTATTCAAATATAAAAGGGTTAGGAATATACATTTATTCTTGAAAAAATACTGGATAGAAATAATAGCAGTATTGCCATTCTTCTTGGTTTTTAGAGCACTAGAAGGTTTTGCTAGGTTATTTGGATTAATAAGTGAAACTGCTAAAGAAAGTCAACAAGTTTTGCATGCAGGTGTTGAACTTAGTAAAGGATTTTCTAGGACAGGTATAGAAGTAGAAGAAATTGCAGGTTTAAGTAGGGGAGAAAGGTTTGCCAGATTTTTAAGACCTTTGGCTAGAAGTCCTAGATTATTAAAATTTAGAAGAACTTTTGAAATTAAGGGAAAAGAATTAAAAAATTTTTTTGATAAACCGAAAAGAAAAGATATGAAAAATAAATTGGAATTTAAACAGGTTAAGTTTGATAAAAGAATGTTTAATGTAAAAGGATTATAGAAGTTTTATTGAGTTGTTTTACCTTGAAGTAATTGCTCTAAAGTAATTCCCATTTTTTCTGCTACTAACTGCGGCTCCGCCACTTCCCCGACAAGACGGCCATAGCCGTTGAGATAGCTGACGCCGCCCAAACCGCAGTTGTTGTAGTCGTAACCAACACTCAAGAGGCGCAATCCTTTATTTCCAGAAAGCCATAATCCCATTGCATCTCCTTTGAACGTTCTTCCCGTTCTAGTCTCAATATCAACAACGTAATCTTTAGTTAACTGAACATCTCCCTCAAATATACTTTCTTCCCAAGCTTGTCTTCTCACACTCGGTAAAGCAAAAGCGTCATTTCTTAATGTTCTTGCTTGATCTTGAGTTAATGTAAATCCTTTACTTTCTGCATATTGATTTGGCGTAATTGGTAAGTTTTCATTTACAAGCTTTGTATATTTATTTAGTCTATAAATAAATGGATGTTCAGGAGAAAACTTTACTGCGTCACTATCTGGATCTGGAACTACTGCAGTACTTGTACTTACATACATATTTCTATGCTCTTCTGCATTAGCTGTTTCTATTCTTCCTAAACGGATTAATACAAATCTTTTTGGAGAAATTGGAAGTCTTGTAAAATCAATTCTAACAGGAGAACCTT
>CAYNBR010000029.1:0-14671 GCA_964395935.1 Candidatus Woesearchaeota archaeon | reverse complement strand
TTTTTTATCTTAAAACAATAATATTTGTCATTCCCCTTCTCTTTCTTTCCAATACCCCTTTCATTTCTAATTTATCTAAAATCCTTGTAGTCTTGACTTTGCTGAAGCCTGTTTCTTTTATTAAATCCGTCTGGAAAGCAGATCCATCTTTATGTTTAATTATATCATAAAATCTCCGCTCTTCTTCATCCAATTTAGAGACATCAACATTCTTGAATTCTTTCTTAACTTCTTCATTGATTTTAGTAAAAAACAACAAATAAAATCCAACAAGCAATATTAAAAAATTTACGGCATAAGCAACAATAATTAGCCATGATAAATTACTCTTGTGCACAGGACAATTTTTCATATCATTTGCTTCATGAAACTTCTCGCAAAGAACAGTAGACTGCTTGTCAATATCAATTTTAGCAAAAGTCAATGCAAACAACAAAATTATTCCTAAAGCAACAAGCAAAGAACCTAAAGTTTTATTCTGAATCATAATAGAAAATTGCATATTACAATTTATAAACCTTAGTAAACATAAATCCAATTGTTTACTATTGTTAACATGAAACTATTTAAACAGATAAAAGAATAGAATGTTTATGAAAGATATATACAAGCTGGAAGGAATGCACTGCGCTTCATGCGCTAGAACTATAGAAAATTCTGTAAAAAAAGTCAAAGGTGTTATTAATATAACAGCAAATTTTGCAACACAAAAACTTTATGTAGAAGGAGGAGATGAAGAAGAAATTAAAAAAGCAGTTTCAAAAGTTGGAGATTACAAGGCAATAAAAGAAGGAAAAAATGATTTAGATGAAGAAAAAACAACTACATTCTATGTAAAAGGATTAGACAATCCTCATTGTGCAATGACTATTGAAAATGCAGTAAAAAGACTTAATGGAATTATAAATATAGAATTAAATACAAACACACACAAAGCAGCAATAAAACACACCGCATCTAAAGAAGACATAATAAAAGCAATCAATGATGCTGGCTACGAAGTTCTAAAAGAGGAAGAAACAGAACAAGAAGCGGAAATAAAGGAAATGCAGGCTGCAAAAAAAAAGATGTGGGCTGCATGGTCTTTAGCAGTACCAATAGCTTTGATTGGAATATTATTTGAAAGAGTTCTAAATTTAGAAAACATTTTTGTAGACGTCATACCATTAATATTAAGTTTTCCAATTTTATTTATTATAGGCTTTCCAACATTAAGATCAGCGGTAAAATCCATAAAATATTTATCATTTAATATGGATGTCCTTATTTCTTTGGGTACAGTCATTGCTTTCTTAACAGGAATATTAAGATTCTTCCTGCCAATCGAAAACTATTCAGGAATTGGCGGAATGATAATGGCTTTCTTCTTAACTGGAAGATACTTTGAAGCTAAAGCAAGAGGAAGAGCATCACAGGCAATTAAAAAATTATTAAGCTTGGAAGCAAAAACAGCATTTATTTTAGTTAAAGGAAAAGAAAAAGAAGTTAGAATGGATGAAGTTAAAATTAATGATATTATGATTGTAAGACCCGGAGAAAAAATACCAACAGATGGAATAGTGATAAAAGGTGAGTCAGCTGTTGATGAATCAATGGTTTCCGGAGAGAGCCTTCCTGTTGAAAAAAAGAAAGGAGACAAAGTAATTGGAGCAACTATAAACCAGGATGGAATATTATATATAAAAGCGGTAAAAATTGGCAAAGATACTTTCTTAAGCCAGATAATAAAACTTGTAGAAGAGGCACAAGGAAGCAAAGTACCTATACAAGCTTTTGCAGACAAGATAACAAGCTATTTTGTTCCTATAGTATTAGTCGTATCTGTTTTAACATTTATTGCCTGGTTATCATTTCCTATCTTCATGAAAAACTTGGCAGGATTTTTTTCATTCATTCCTTGGATTAACTTAAATAATTCACCGCTGACTCTTGCACTGTTTGCAGGAATAGCTGTTTTAGTTATAGCATGCCCTTGCGCATTAGGCTTAGCAACACCAACTGCCTTAATGGTTGGTTCAGGAATGGGGGCTGAAAAAGGAATTCTAATTAAAAGAGGCGAAGCAATACAAACAATGAAAGATATTAAGTTTGTTGTTTTTGATAAAACTGGAACAATAACAAAAGGAAAGCCAGAAGTCACAGATTTAATTTCCAGTAATCCAGAAGAACTTCTCAGGCTTGCAGCTTCAATAGAAAAATCTTCAGAACATCCATTGGCAAAAGCTATTGTAAAAAATGCAGAAAATAAAAAAATAAGGTTAAGCAATATTACTAATTTCAAAATACTAAGAGGGAGAGGGGCAGAAGCAAAATTAAATTCTAAAAAAATTTTAATAGGAAACAGAAGGCTGATGCAGGAAAATAAAATAAATATTGTTGAATTTGAAACAAAGATTCAAGAGCTGGAAAACCAAGGCAAAACAGTTATGATATTATTTTATTCAAATGAAGTAAAAGGAATAATAGCAGTTGCAGATACAGTAAAAAACGATTCCAAAGAAGCAATTAGCTTATTAAAAAATATGAATCTTAAAACAGTAATGATTACAGGGGATAATGAGAGAACAGCAGATGCTATTGCAAAACAAGTAGGAATTGATATAGTTATTGCAAATGTACTTCCAGAAGAAAAAGAAAACAAAGTAAAAGAACTTCAAAAACAGGGAATGGTTGCTTTTGTAGGTGATGGAATAAATGATGCACCAGCAATAAAGCAGGCAAATGTAGGTATAGCAATGGGAACAGGAACAGATATAGCAATAGAAGCAGGAGACATTGTATTAGCAAGAGGAAATTTAATGGGTGTTGTTTCTGCTATAAAATTATCAAAAGAAACTTTCAAAAAAATAAAGCAGAACTTATTCTGGGCATTTTTCTATAATGTTGTAGCAATTCCACTGGCAGTACTCGGTTTATTACATCCAATCATCGCAGAAATCGCAATGGCATCATCATCAATAAGTGTGGTTGGAAATGCCAATTTATTAAGAAAGAAAAAAATCTGAAGAATACATCAGCCCTTCTTAAGTAATATTATTGAAATTACCAGCATAATAGTTATGAAAGCAGCAGACGTTAAACATAAAGGGCAGTAAGTATACAAGACAAATGCCTCAATGTAAGTTAAATATGCTGTAAATAAGAATCCAGCAGAGCTTAGAACTAACAATACCAGCTTAAGTTCCTTTGTCTCATTTTTTATTAATAAAACAGAAGTTATTAAGATAGCCAAATAACCAAAAAGTCCGATAAGTGCTACAGGTATTCCAAATAATTCTGAATATTCACTTCTATTCACAATATCACAGGATAATTTCTCATTTATATTGCAAATACCCGTAATGTTTGTATAATGATGGTAAGAAGAATAAGCAGAAATTAAAATACCTAAAAAAGAAAAAATAATTATAGCCTTAACTAAATTTTTCTTCATTGTATATTGCATCCAGTCACAGAAGCTAAATAACTAAGTTGAAGTACTCCAATGGTTTTTTGTCCATTTATTTCCCAAGTTGGGTAACTTTCAATTTTTTCTTTCTGGCATATTGCTGTCTGCACGCCTTTATCCCCTCCAGGTATTGCACATTCAATATAATCTATATACTGCATTGAATTACCGAATAGTTTCTTTTGATCTGCGCAGCGAGGACACCAGTACGCTCCATAAAATTTAACTCCTTTTTCTGTTAAACATTTTGCAAATTCATCATATTTGCCTGGCTGTTTAGAATTCCAATAACTCCAATAAAATAAACCGGCAATTAATAATAAAATTACTGCATAAACAATATAACTTTTTTTCATCTAAATCCTCCCTAAATAAGTGAATACAAAGAATAAAAATATAATAAAAATATAGGTAATAGCAGAAACTGATGTGTAATACAAGTCTTTGTTATTAAGTTTATCATCTAGAAATCTTGTTAGTAGTAAATATGCAAAAATAAAAAATATTAAGGCAGTTAATGATTTGCTCGTCCAGTGGTGTCCTGCCAGTTTAGTTAATAAATTCTTGAATTCTTCTGAAATTTCTGAGGCTATAGCCATAATAGTTATTAATGTCATTGTCAATATTGTAGAAACATTTAGTGCTTTGCTATTCATGTTTTAGCCTCCAAAGCAGCTCTTGCTCCAGCTGATATTAAGTAACCCATTCCAGCCATAGCTAAACCAAGTAAAATTATTAAAATTAATAATAGAATTAATCCTAACTTTATTTTTCCAATATTTTCTGAATATTTGTATAATAATCCTGTAGCAAGTATTGATAAGAATGGTAAAAATAAGAATATATGCTCTTTAGTTTCTGTAAAAATTAAATGTGCCCAAGGTTCAGGACCTGCTTTTATTAATGGCTTAACATTTGATCCATAATCGTATAAATAATAATACCCTCCAATTATCCATGCACTAAAAATTAATAATGTTCCGATCATTGCAGCAATTCTTGCTCTTTTAATTCTTTGTTCTATAGGGTTTATTATCTCAACTAAACACCATAAGAAACACAATACACCCAATTCACCTAAGCCTGCATGTATTCCAATTAATACGCTACTCATAATCTTATTTATTATCGTAAACTTAAATATGTTTGTAAAAAAGTAAACTATAGTAAACTAAATATCACCTTTTAAGTATTTTAATCTTAATTCTTCAGGGAATTTTTCTATGGAATATCTCAACATTGTCCTAGGCATTTCTTTATAATTATCTATTAAAAATTTATTTTCAACTCCAAAATTTCTCTTCCCAACTTCTCTTAGCATCCATCCGACAGCTTTATGTATCAAATCTTCCTTATCTTTTAATAATACTTTACTTATTTTCAATGTATCATCAAATTTATTATTTCTTATGAAAGTAAATGTAGCCAATATGGAAATCCTTCTTTCCCAAAGATTATTGGACTTAGAAAGTTTGTAAATTATAGCTTTATCTTTATCCAATAAGTATTCTCCAACAATATTTGGAGTTGTCACATCAACTAGATCCCAGTTATTAATAAATTTAGTATTGTTTAAATAAAATTCGTAAATATCCGTCTTTTCTTTTTCACTAGCTTCAAAAAATTTATAGGTTAGAATAATCAATGCAGTCATCCTTTCTTCATGGTACTTTCCATGTAAAAGTTCTTCTACTTCATTTAAGCTTATTTCTTTATAAAATTCTTTAGCTATCTGCCTTTGAACAGGCATAACTATTCCTAAAAATAAGTCATTTTCACCATATTCTCCTTTTCCAGTCTTGAAAAATCTCTGTAAAATTTTAACTTTCTCAATATTAGCATAGAATTTTAGTTTTTTATTTATACTGTTCATAAATAAGGAAATCAGAAGTAACTTAATAATTTTCTGTAAAATAAAAAAGTTTATAAATAAGTTTTATATTTAATTTACATATTAAAAAAAGAAGTTAAAAAATAAAAAGAAATGAACCATAAATTACCATATCTTCGGCGGTTTTCTAACAGTAATCTCTATATTTCTATTAAATTAACTAATAAAAACAATTTCTTAAAGGGGGAATAAAAGGAAATGAAACAAGTATTTAAAACACAGCAAATACAACAATTAAAAGTTGGGGAACTAATAATTGGGACAAGAGTTCCATACGAGTATTTTATAACTCAAGGTTCAGGAGAATCTGATTTAGGTTATCATCCTGGAGCTTATGATGTAGCATTAGAGAATGCAGGCGGAGTTCAAGACTATAATCACGTAGTTTACTCTTCTATTCTGCCAAAAGATGCAGTTAGAATTCCTATGCCGCCAAAACAATATGATCATGGTGCTGTTCTGGAATCAATTACTGCAGAAGCTGGAAAAGGTCAAATTTATCCAAAAAGATTAACTGCAGGCATGGTAATTTCAAAAGTCTTCAAAAGAGGAAATTTCATTGGTGGTTTAGTTGCCGAATACAATGGCAATGGATCAAAAGAAGAAGCTAAAGAATTCTTAAAGGGAAATATATCCGGCATGATTGCTAGAAGATATGGCACAGAAGACATTTTAACAGAAGATGAGTTCTTCATAGAAAGTATAGAATCAACAAAAAAATATGCATGTGCAATGGTTGTTCTAGGATTCACAAGTTATAAGGTTCCTTTATTGGAATCTTCTTAATTTTCTATTTTAACAACTTTTATTTTAAATGTTAAATTTTTTCCAGCTAAAGGATGATTAAAATCTAAGGAAATAAAATCTGAAACTTCTGTAACTACCGCAGGCACTTGCTTATCTTCAATATTAACAGTAATCATCATGCCAACTTGTAATTCTTTATCTCTTTCTGGATCTTTTTCAAATCTTTGTATTAAATCTTCTCTTCTTTCACCATAAGCATCTTCAGCTTTTATATTCACAGTCTTTTCTTGTCCTTCTTCCATTCCGATTAATCCATCTTCAAAACCTTTAATCAGCATTCCTTCACCTAGAGTAATATGTAAAGGTACGTAACTTCTTTCTTCAGTAAAAATTCCTTCTTTTTTAGCTATATCAACATTAGAAGTATCAAATAAATTTCCATTATCCAATCTACCCTCATAATCTACATCAACTGTTGAAGTATTTGTTACGGTTTTCATCACGATGGCTTTGCCTAATACTATATAAAATGTAATGTTTTCAACTTTAATTGTATTTATTACATAATTTTTGTAAATATTTCTAAAATTTCTCCTAAAGACTTTTTAACTTTAATTTATAGTATTAGATTAAATGCCAAAAAGTTTATATATAAAAAAGACTACAATAATGCAGTCAGAAGGTAATAGTGGTATACTTTACTGACATAAAGAAAACACAACATTACATCGAATATCATGAAAAACAAGTTCCATGGTTTGAGGTTATAAGTATGATCTCACAATCACAAAAAATTATAAGAAAAAAGGATAGTAAATTAGAAATAGAAAATGAAAATTATTATATTTTATGTGAAATGATAAATAATACATTATATGTAATAAACGCAAATAGAAAATGAAATGTCCAAAATGTAATTCAAAATTGAATAAAGTAGAAGTAAGTATAGAAGGAGCTCAAAATAAAGCCTGGAGTAATCAGTGTACAGGATGTGATTTTTTTGAATTTGAAAACGAGAGTGCATCAAAAGTGCTAAATGAATTAAAAGATCAGCCACTTAAAATAAAACAGAAAATAAGTTAAATTATCCAATAATAGGCTTGGTATGTATTTTAACAAGCATGTAATAGAAAGTTTAAACCTTAAATCTGAAGAAGATATTTATATAATGGTCCCAGATAAAAACCATATAATTTTAAGTGTAAAATAATTCAAAAATGAAAAAGGAAAAAATTACAATAGATTATGATAAAGAAGCAGATGTACTCTATGTTTCATTTGGAGAGCCAGTAGAAGTCTTTACAGAAGAAGTCGATAATGTGGGAATTAGAATTGATGAAAGAAAAAATGAAATAGTAGGTTTTACAGTAATAGATTTTCTCAAGACTTTCAATAAACAATCTAAGCCAATTGAAGTCAATATTTAAATAAAATCTCCAAAAAGTAATTCAAAATATTTATAAACCCGTCTTTAATCTCATTTCTATCCAATAGACTACCCACAGACTTTAAAATATTCTAAAGTTCTGCTTTTGGTAGAAGGATTTAACAATGGAAAAACAAGAAGTATTAGCAGCATTAAAAGAATTAAGAGAAAAATCTCCTAAAAAGAAATTTAATCAAACAGTAGATATTCTAATAAATTTAAAAGGTTTAGACTTAAAAAAACCAGATCACAAAGTAGATACTTACATTCAATTGCCCAATAATAAAGGTAAAAAATTAAAATTATGCGCTTTCGTAGATGAGCAGATGGCTAAGCAGGCCAGAACATTATTTAATACAGTAATATTAAAAGCTGAATTTGAAAAATGGAAAAAAGATATTAAAGCTCAAAAAAAATTAGCAGCAGAACATGATTTTTTCATAGCTCAAGCAGAAGTAATGGTTCCCTTAGCAGCAGCATTCGGTAAAGTTTTAGGTGCAAGGGGAAAAATGCCAAGCCCTAAAGCAGGTTGTGTAATTCCAGGCACAGCAAATTTAGAGCCATTAGCAAATAGATTACAAAACACAGTAAGATTACAGACTAAAAATGAACTATCAGTAAAAGCTAATATAGGAAATGAAACAATGGATGATTCACAATTAGCAGATAACGCCTTATTAGTTTATAATAGTGTAGTCCCCAAATTGCCCCAGGAAAAAAACAACTTAAGGTACGTTGCTTTGAAGTTGACAATGGGGCCATTATTCAAAATACATCCAGCAGTAAAGAAAGAAGGTAAACATGTCAAAAAATAAAGCCCATGTGGCAGACTGGAAAAAAGATGAAGTATCTAGAGTACAAAAACTGTTAGAAAAATACAAAGTTATAGCTGTTGCTGATATGACTAACATGCCTTCTATGCAGTTGCAAAAATTAAGATCAAGTGTTAAAAATTCAACTGTAATCACAATGGCTAAAGGCAGTTTAATAAAATTAGCTTTAGAGAATGTAAAAGATAAAGTTAACTTAAAACATTTAGAAGAGCATATTAGAGGTATGCCTGCTTTATTATTAACTAACGATAATCCTTTCAGATTAGCAAAATTATTAAAAAAATCTAAAAGCTTAGCTCCAGCAAAACCCGGTCAGTTAGCTCCAAATGATATTTTAATTCCAGCAGGTCCAACTTCTTTCGCACCAGGCCCAGTTATAGGTGAATTAAGTGCAATTGGTTTGAAGACAGCAGTTGTCGATGGAAAAATCGCAATAAAAGAAGATAAAATTGTAGTAAAAGATGGAGAAATTATTTCTGCTCAAATTGCAAGCGTTCTAGCAAGATTAGGAATAACACCTATGGAAATTGGAATTAACTTGCTTGCTGCTTATGAAAACGGAGTAATATTTACTAAAGATACATTAAATATCGATGAAACTGCAATAATGAATCAATTAAAGACAGCAGCACAAGGTTCATTTAATCTAGCTGCACATATTGGTTACACAACTAAAGACAATATTAAATTATTATTAGCTAAAGCTTTCAGAACTGCTGATAAAGTTGCAGAAAAAGGAAATATTTTAACTATCAATGCAGGAAAGAAAGAATTAGCAAAAGCAAACTTGCAGGCAGAACATTTAAGAAATAAGTTTAATCTGCCAGATTCACCTGAAGAGCCTGAAATTAAAAAAAAATTTGATTTAGAATCCAAACAAGAAGTAAAAGAAAATATTCAAGAAAATAAAAAGGAAGAAAAAACTGAAGAGCAAATTGCCCAGGAAGTCCTAAGAAGACTTCAAGATGAGAAGATGAATAAGAAAGTTACAGAAAGAACCCAGGATAAGAGATTTAAAGACGAGGAAAAAACTGCCCAGGATGTATTAAAAAAAGCTCAAGATAAAAAGATGGAAAAAGATGATAAGAGTAAATTCAAACCAAGGGGTTTTCAATAAATTTTAGGAGGTAAATGCCAAAATGGAATATATTTATGCAGCAATGTTACTTCATTCAGCAAAGAAAGAAGTAAACGAAGCTAATGTAAAGAAGGTTTTAGAAGCTGCAGGTATTAAAGCAGAAGAAGGTAGAGTAAAGGCTCTAGTTTCAGCTCTAGAAGGTGTAGATATTGAAGCTGCTGTTAAAGAAGCAGTAATGGCTCCAGCAGCTCAAGTAGTAAGTGCTCCAGCTCACTCAGCACCAGCAGCAAAGAAAGAAGAAAAGAAATCTGAAGAAGAAGCAGCAGCAAGTCTAAGCTCGTTATTCGGTTAAGAACTTTCTTTTTATTTTTTTATTTAGTTAACTTTAATAATATTTCTAAATTGTTATCTATCATGGAAATTGTAACACCAGATCAATTTAGTACAGGTTATAAATTCTCACCAAAAGAAATTAGATCTGTAGTTTCTCCAAGATACAGCACATTTTTAAAAGAAGCAGGTTATGCAGACTTAAGTAAAACTCTCACTTTATTGGTTGCTTATAGGTCATTAAAATTTGATAATAGGGTAAGAACAGTTGCTGAAGAACAAGAATTAAATTTTCTTGATTCTGAAGGATATGTTACAAGAGTTAATCAAGCTAATGCAAGAAAACTTATTCATGCTTTAGGTGGTAAATTATTAACTTCTGTTTTTATGTATAAATTATTAATACCAAGTTTAAAAGAAGCTGCTAAACAAGGAAGCACAGAAGCTGAAGCAACTCTTAGTCATATGAAAGATGAATTGGCTTGGCACTTAGAAGATAGAATTCTAGATGGAAGAACTTTAGTTATAGGTGATGCAAGAACAAATTTAGTTTTGCCTCAGACTTCTGGAATGTTTAATAGAAGTGATTTAAATGAATTCGGTTATCCTAATACAGTAAAACAAAAAGGAGAATTTAGATACTGGCCTCCAAATGGAAAGGAAAATATTGTCATTCGTAGCAGGAACTCTGAGTTGGTCTTGAATCTGGACTGGGCTCCTGCTGATTCGTTTGACTTCCTCGGGGTAGTTTTCGCAAAATTTTTCTGAATTAAGTTTTTTAATATAAATTAGTAATAAAAACATTTAAAAGCACAATTTCTTCACTATTCTTATGCAGGATTTCACAATAGAAGAGTACAAAAGAACAAATACTGAAGTAAGTACTTTAAAATCCCAATTAAAAGAAATAAATCAAAAGAAAGAATACTGGTTTATTAGAAAAGAAGATTTAAAAAAAGACATTAATAATTTAATTACAAAAATAAAAGAAATAAGATCTCACAATGACACTAAGAAATCTGAAATCCAGGAATTAAAAGCTCAAAGAGATAAATTCAATTCAATAGTGCAGGAATTAATTTCTAAAATAAAAAACTTAAATGAAGGCAAGGCAAAAGTTTACAAAGAATACAATGTTAAAACTGATCCATCAAGAATACAGCAGAAAATAAATGAGTTAGAAAGCAAAGTAGAAATTGAAACTAATTTTGAAAAAGAAAAGAAATTAATGGAAGAAATTAAAAAATTAAAAAAAGTATATGATGAAACTTCCGTAGTATTAAAAATAGCAGATGAAGCAAATAAATTACACAAAGAAATAAGAGAGGCAAGGAAAAAAGCAAATGAATTCCATAGACAAGTTCAAGAATCTGCTAGAGACTCTCCATATGCAATATTCACAGAATTATCTAAAAAAATAACAGAAACTAAAACATTGCAAGAACAGGCTTTTCAAACTTTTATAGATTATAAAAATAAATACTCAAAAGCAAATGAAGAATTAAAGAAAAGATTAGACACTTTAGATATGTTAAATAGGGTTCTAAATAAGAATAAAGAAGTGAAAAAAATACATGAAACAGAAAGAAATAAAAAGATTCTAAAAGAAAAAACTAGGATTGTAGAAGAAAAATTAAAAAATAAGAAAAGATTGACAACAGAAGATTTATTGGTTATGCAAGGTAAAGAATTTATTGATGATTAATGCTTTCTAAACAAACTTTTTTTAAATAAATACTTAAAATCATCATAAACAGGTATGCTTTTAATTTTATAAAATCTAGTCAAAAATATCCAAACTAAAGCAACATAAAACCAGGATAAAAACTTCCAAAATATTAAGTGTATAGTATTGAAAGCTCCAAATCCAAATTTAACAGTTACTATTATTAGTAAAACAATTCTAAAATAATTCATTCCTAGTATCAATAAAAATCCAAATAAAACTAATTTAATTCTAGTTTTGAGATTAATATCTCTGGTAGTCAAAGTTAAAACCCAGATTAACGCATAAGCATAAGTTGCAATACATGCATCAATGAATGTAAAAGGAATTCCATTAACGATTATTTGATCACTAATTATTTTAGGATTTAAAAAATATAATAAATAATAACTGCCATAAAAAGTGATAGGAAATAAAAATAAGTTATAAAAACCAATAGGAATAAAACATAATAAATATCTTATAAGAAAATTATACTCCTCTTTCATAAAAATCCATTATTTAATTACTTTAAATACATTTTCGTTACATATTTAAAGAATCTAAGGTCTATTAATTTGCAAATATAAATGATAAATAAAAATAAACTAATATTATCTATAATTCTAGTAGCTCTAGTAATACCAATTGCGTTATTTTTTGATAAGTCTATTATGGTCAGTATCTCTGAATTAAGGTTAAGTTTGTTAAATTATTTATTTATTCTAATAACAAATTTAGGTAACGGTTTTTCAGTATTGTTAATCTCAGCTTTAATACTAATATGTTATAAACCTAAAAGAAAGTATTTGCCCTTATTAGCAATAACCATTCTAATTACTATGGTTTTAGTAGAACTTATGAAACTAGGAATTGCAAGACCAAGACCAGAAATAATACATTTTATAAAAACTTCCACTAGTTCTTTTCCAAGCGGTCATACAGCAGGAGTATTTGCAATTTTAGCTTTAATGCAGGAAGAGTTTCCAATAGGCAGATGGTTATGGCTATCTTTTGCAATTTTAGTAGGTTTTTCTAGGATTTATCTAGGAGTACACTACTTATCAGATGTTCTAGCAGGGGCATTATTAGGTTATTTAGTAGGTTATTTCATATTAAAACTTGAAAAAAAGAACAAATTCTCAGAAAAGTTGTATAGTAAAATTTAGTTTATAAGCCCCATAAACACAATTTAAGCCACATTAGCCAATTTTAAGCCATTAACGACCAAAACATTTAAATATTAGTTGCAACTGCATAATAACAACAAAAGATGAAAACAAATAAATTAATCTTAGGAATCGTATTTATTTTATGCATTTTATCAGTTAGTGTTCTAGCAGACGTTACTATAACTGAAGCAGTTCCTTCACCTTCAACAGTTGCATTTTCAGATTCAAATGCTGTTCAAGTAGGTGTGGCTGTTAAAGTAACAAACCCTGGTGCAAATGTAGTTACAAGCACAGAAGTTAAGGCAGCTATAACTGGCCCTTCTTCAATTTCAGATTCTTCAATAGTTACATTATCAAATTTAGCATCAGCTCAAACTCAAACTGCAAATTTAGTTATAAATTTTCCAAGAAGTGCTAAACCTGGTTCTTATGTAGTTACAGTTACAGCAAAAGATGTAGCTGCAAACACAGTTGTAACAACTACAACAAACATTGTGGTTAATGCAGCACCTTTAGTAGAAGTAAGCAAAAGCGGTTCAGTTTTAAGTACTATTAAAATTAAAGGTGAGCCTGGTGATGAAAACATAGTTTCTACATACTCACTTAGAAACACAGGTAATGTAGATTTAGGAAATGTTAGATTAAATCACGCTTTCAGTTCATTAAAAGATGATGATGATCGTTTAGTTATCTTATCATTTAATCCAAGTTCAATAGCTTCTTTAGCAATTGGAGCAACAGCAAATTTCAATGTTATAAGTTCAATTCAATCAGGTTTCAATATCGAGACTTTATCAGGCAATTTAGAAGTGGGTTCAGACCAATTCACAACTAAACAAGC
Source organism: Candidatus Woesearchaeota archaeon (assembly GCA_964395935.1). GTDB lineage: Archaea > Nanobdellota > Nanobdellia > SCGC-AAA011-G17 > GW2011-AR18 > CAYNBR01. The sequence goes on along the minus strand of CAYNBR010000029.1, from coordinate 1,200 downwards.
CATACCAATGAGTGTAGAAGTAAGACCATTATCATGTAAAGCATCTGCTTTATCAAACAACATGCAAGTTGAAATTGTAGAACCAGACGACAATGATGATTTTGAATATGGCGATACAATTAGAGTAAGAGTAGATGTAACAAATGACGGAAATGATGATAAAAGAATAAGAGTTCAAGCTTCATTATACAATTTAGATAAAAGTAAAGTTATAGAATCAGATACTCAAGAAGAAAAAATAAAAGAAAACGATGAAAAATCAATATTTTTCACATTTTCATTATCAGATTCAGGTTTAGATCAAGACACAGACTTAGGTTTATTTGTTAAAGCCTTTGAAAGAGGAAATGAAGATGGTTTATGCGCAGAAGACGACTTAAGCTTAAACTTTGTTGTCCCAGATCATAAAGTTCAAATTGAATCATTAAATTTAAATCCAATAGCAGTAGCTTGTGGTGGAACAGCTTCATTAAGTGCTACTCTAAAAAATATAGGTTCAAATAATGAACAAGCAGTATTAAAAGTAGAAAATTCAGCTTTAGGTATTTCACAGCAGTCTACAAGAGCTTTATTGTCAGAAAATAGAGACGATGATAATAATGCAGTATTTACAACAGTAAGATTTACTGTTCCAGAAAATGCAAAAGCAGGTTCATATCCTTTAGATGTTGCAGCAAATTATTATGGTAAAGTTTCTTTACCTGAAGAGCAGCCAACATTAACAGTAACTTGTGCAAATTCAGGAACTTCAACTGGCGCTGCAGGTAGCCAAACTGGAAATACAGGATCAAGTTCTGCTGTTGCAGCAGCTGGTTCAGTAGATGTAACATCTGGAAATACTCAAACACCTTACACAGGTGCAGCAGTTTCAGATAAAGATTTTTGGACAAGCTTTAGTACAGGAAGCTATAAAGTACCTACATCAGTTTGGGTATTAATTGACATAGTATTAGTGCTTGGAGTTATTTCCTTACTAGTATTTTTGTTCAGAAGACATTGATATTATAATTTAATTAAAATGGCAGAATCAAAATTAACAGTAATGTTTCAACCAAAAGTACCAGAGTCTTATGCTGTTCCAGTTTTTAGAAAATTTGAAGGGCTTAATAAAGTACAAATGTACAGATTGCTTACAGGAAGAGAGCAAGGTTCTCCTGTTAGAATTGATTTTACAAGACTTCCAATTTCTCCAAAAAGATT
>CAYNBR010000028.1:0-14697 GCA_964395935.1 Candidatus Woesearchaeota archaeon | reverse complement strand
AGATGATATTAAAAAAATATTTGTTACTGCTTTTGATATTAAACCGGAGTGGAATGTTAAAATGCAGGCAGCTTTCCAAAAATATGGTGATAATGGTGTAAGTAAAACTGTTAATTTAGCAAATAATGCAACTAAAAAAGATGTTAAAAATACTTACTTATTAGCTTACAAATTAAAATGCAAGGGAATAACTGTGTTTAGATATGGAAGCAAAGATAAGCAAGTTTTGTATTTTGATAAACCTATAAAAGTTAGCGAAGAATTTAGCGGCGGGTGTCCTGGGATGGAGTGCGGGAATTGATAGATAAAGTTGAGAAAAATAAATTTTGGATGAGAAGAATAAATTACAAAAAGTTAGAAGAATTTCAGAAAAGAAAAAACGGATTAATTTATGTTTTTACAGGTGAGGGAGAAGGTAAAACTACTGCTGCTTTAGGATTAGGATTAAGAGCTTTAGGACATGGAAAAGAAGTTGTTGTTATACAATTTATGAAAGGAAGAAAACATGTTGGGGAATATCAAGTACAGAGTATATTAAAAAATTATGAAGTTTATCAATTTGGGAAGGAACAATTTGTAGACTTAAATAAACCAGATAAGGAAGACTATGAATTAGCTAGAAAAGGATTGGAGTTTGCTAAAGAAATGATTAAAAGAGAGCCAGAGGTTTTAATTTTAGATGAACTTAATGTTGTTCTAAGTGTAGGACTACTAGAAATCAAAGATGTTTTAAAAATATTGAAAAATGTTCCTAAAAACATGTTAGTAATATTGACTGGAAGGGATGCACCTGAAGAAATAATAAAAATAGCAGATATGGTCAGCGAAGTTAAAAAGATTAAACATCCATTTGATTTTGGGGAATTTGCTGATAAGGGAAAACAAAATTAGCAACTTATTTAAGTCTGTTATTCTATATAAATTTAAGAGGTGATAACTTGGAACAACAAGTAAAAGATAATGTTTTAAGAGTTTTAAATAAAGTAATTACAGCTATTAAAATAAATGACATTAAGACTTTAAAAGAATTAAGTAATGAAACTGTACATGATGCGAGTATATTCCAAGATAGACATTCTATTTCTGTAGCAGTTTTAATTTATTCTTTAAGTAAAATCTATGAAAGAGAAACTCATTATGCACAATTCAAAGGTTGGAATTTCTTTTGTGTAGATTGTGCAAAAGGATTAGAAGAGGCAATTAATAAACTGAAAATGAATGATGAAGATGGTTTTGATGAAGCATTGGGTAGGTATATAAAATTATTAGGAAAAATGGATGATAAATTAAGACAATACATCAAAGATGTTTTTGATTCTGCTAAAATAAATAAAGCTTCTAGATTGTATGAACACGGACTCTCAATAGGAAGGACTGCTGAGTTATTTGGTGTAAGTAGATTTGAATTAATGAGTTATGTTGGTTCTACGTATATTGCTGATGTCGAGCATAATATCACTTTGAGCGCTAAAGACAGGTTAAAAATCGCAAGGAGTTTATTCTAGATGAAAACTTTAGTTTTTGATACAAGCAGTGTAATAAGTATAGCAATGAATGATTTATTATGGGTATTAAAAGAATTAAAGATTAAATTTAATGGAGAGTTTTATATCCCAAGTTCTGTTAAATTAGAATTGGTAGATAAGCCATTACAAACTAATAAATTTAAGTTAGAAGCAATAATGGTTAGAAATATTATACAATCTGGAAACTTGAAAGTTTATAATGAACTAGATGTTGAAGAAATATTAAGGATTTCTAATAATATTTACTCTGTAAATAATAGGTCAATACATATTTTAGACAGGGCAGAAGTAGAAGCTTTAGCTTTAGCTATTAAATTAAATGCAGAAGCTTATGTTGTTGATGAGAGAACTATAAGATTATTAGTAGAAAACCATCATAAATTACAAGAATTATTGCAGAGTAAATTACATACAAGAGTGGATATTAATGAAGATAATGTTAAGAAATTTAAAGAAATGACTGGAGAAATTCCTATAATAAGAAGTACTGAATTATTAGTTGTTGCTATGGAGAAAGGATTATTAGATAAATATTCTAAAGATAAAAAAGAACTGATAGAGGCTCTACTTTGGGGATTAAGATTGAGAGGATGTGCAATTTCAACTGAAGAAATTGAAGATATTGTGAAATTAGAAAGTAAATAAAATGGAAAAAGAATTATTTAAAGGTATATTTACATTAATTGGTGTTACTGTTGGTGCAGGTGTAATCGGGTTACCTTATGTTGTCCAGAAAGCTGGATTCTTGACAGGATTAGTTGTTATTGTTTTAATAACTTTGATAATGATTTTAGTTAATTTATATTTAGGAGAGATATTGTTGAGAACGAGAGTAAAACATCAGTTAAGTGGTTTAGCCGGCTTATATTTGGGAAAATTAGGAAAACATTTAATGGTTGTTTTTAACACTTTAAGCATTTACGGTGCTTTGGTTGCTTATGTGATTGGAGCAGGATTAGCATTAAAAGCAATATTTGGATATAATGAGTTTATATTTTCTATTGTATTTTTTATTTTTCTAGCTATAGTTGTATTTTTTACTTTAAATATTTTTGAGTATGTTCAGAATATACTTAATCCTTTGAAACTAATTGCTTTGTTATTACTTTGTACTTTTCTATTAAAATTTATTAATCTTTCAAATCTAAATTCTTTTGATGCTGCTAAATTATTAGTTCCTTATGGTGTTACAATGTTTGCCCTTACTAGTTTTAGTATAATACCTGAAATAAATCAAGAAATTAAAAATAAAATTAATTTAAAGAAAGCTATAATTTATGGTGGGATTATTACTGCATTAATTTATATTTTATTTGTATTTGTCGTTGTTGGATCTGTCTCTGGTAATATTAATCAAGTGGCTACAGTTTCTTTAACTAATTTCGGAGGAAATATTTCTTTATTTGCAAATTTACTTGCTTTATTTGCCATGACTACTGCTTTTGTTGGATTGAGTTTTGCTTTAAAAGAAAATTTTACTTTGGATTATAAGTTTTCTAATTTAATGGCTTGGTTGATGGTTATTATAATTCCATTATTTTTGTTTTTATTTAAAATCGGAAGCTTTATTTTCTTCTTAGATGTAAGTGGGAGCTTTGCAATAGGTATTATTTTATTTTTGATATTAATAATGCATAGTCATGCTAAGAAAATAGGTTTGAAAAAACCAGAATATGAATTAAAAGATAATTGGTTTGTTAAAGGATCGCTCTATTTTTTAATTATATTGGGAATGGTTTATGTTGCTTTTACTGTGATTTAAACTATTTTGCTAGTTTTTTTAATAAATCATTAATTGTTTTTGGGTCGGCTTTGCCTTTAGAATGTCGCATTACCTGACCTATTAAGAAATTGAAGCTTTTTACATTCCCTTCTAAATATTCTTTTAATACTTTTGGATTTTCTTTTAATACTTTTTTACAGATTTCTTCCAACTCTTTTGTATTTGAAACTAATTCTAAATTATTTTTTTTAACATACTCTTTGATATCTAAATCTTTTTCTACTAATAATTCCATTAGTCTCTGGCCAGTTTGTCTTGTTATTTTATTATTTTGTATTAATTCTAAGATGGATAGTAAATTTTTAGTTATGAAAGTTTCATGTAGTTCTTTTTTATTGTAATTTAGTACTCTTGTAACTTCTCTTCTTATCCATTCTGCTGCGAATAAAGTTTCTATTTTATTTGAAATGGCAGATTCTAATAGTTGAGTTAATTCATAATCATTTGCTAATACTTCAGCGTCTTCTTTTTTAATTTTAAATTGAGATTGGTAACGTAAAGATTTTTGTGAAGGTAATTCTGGAAGTTCTTTTTTAGTTTTTTCAATTAATTCTTTAGAAATTTCTATTGGCACTAAGTCAGCATCTATAATATAACCGTAATCTGCTTCTTCTTCTTTCGATCTTTGAAAATTTGTAATTCCATTATCTGAATCCCAACCTCTGGTTTCTCTTTGTTTTATTGGATTCCCTTCTTTGATTAATGTTTTATGTCTTTCTATTTCATAGATAAGTGCAGATTCTATGTCTTTGAAACCATTAATATTTTTTATTTCAACTCTTTCATGAGGTTTAATACTTACATTAGCATCTGCTTTTACTATACAATTATTAATATCAAAAATTTTTAAGTATTGGATGATTGTTAATAATTTCTTTAAAAATTCTCTTGCTTCTTCTGGAGATGTTAAGTCTGGTTCTGTCACTATTTCACATAAAGGTGTTCCAGATCTGTTGTAATCTACTAGAACTGTCGAACCTTGATGAACTAAAGCAGCAGGATCTTCTTCTATTTGTATTCTTGTAATTTTAACTTCTTTATTTGCTAATTTTAGTGAACCAGAAGAACCTATTGGGATTTCATACTGTGTAATTTGATAATTCTTTCCCATATCTGGATAAAAATAAGTTTTTCTTGAAAATATTACTTCTTCAGCTATTTGACAATTTAAAGCTAAACATAATTTTAATGCATATTCTAAGGCTTTTTTATTTAATACTGGTTTTGATCCTGGCAAGCCAACACAGACTTCACAAGTTCTTGTGTTCGGTTCTTCATTTCCAGTTAAAGGACAAGAACAGAATAATTTTGTTTTTGTGTTTAAAGATACATGTATTTCTAAACCTATCATTATATCCATAGATTTAAGCTATTAACCTTGTTTTTAAAGTTTTTTATAAAAAGTTTTATATAGGGCTTAATATTTAATATATTAATGAAAAGGGGTTATTTAACTGCACTATTTTCTTTAATGTTTGTCTGCTTATTTTTATTAATGGGGATGTATTGGGGTTCTGTTTATACAGGATTACAAAGTGGCAAGCCTAATTTACAAGCTAGTTCTGTGTGGATTCAGAAAGTCAGCAGGAATGATATATTTGATAATAATCTAATAAAGTTGAAAGTCTGCAATTCTGGCAATGCAGATGTTATTGCAAAATATACTGTTAGTATAAAAGATTTAGATAGTGAGAAAGAAGCTATTGTTGATGGTGTAAGTTTACAAACTGGGAAATGCCGGGATGTTTCTGTAAGTTTTGCTAATTTTAATTTTTACAATAAAAGAAATATTAGGTTAATTGCTGTGGTAGATAATAAAAATAAAATAGGCGAATTAAAAGAAGATGATAATAATGCTCTTGGAAATTATGATTTAGTTGACTTATTGCCAAACCTTAAAATGGTTAATGTAGAATTAAGCAAAGATGACTTTTCAAATAAAGTACTTAGAGCTCAAGTATGTGATTCTTTAACTAATTCACAAAATTCTGTAACATTGCCATTTAACGTTGAATTTTCAATAAATGGTATTAAGAAAAATGTAATCTTTGATAAGAATGTGGGTGCTAATAATTGTGTTAGTGTTGAATCCCCAAAACTTAAAGAATTCGGATTAAGCAAAACTAGTAAATTAAATGTCCATGTTTCTTTAAATGAAGATAAGAAATTATTAGAAAGAACTTATATTGACAATACTTTAGATATTACTTTGAATGTTTAATTGAATTAATTGTTTAAGACTAAGAAGAGGTTAAAAAATAATGAAATGGTATGAAATTTTAGGCTGGCTAATAATAATAATTGCCGGACTACTACTCATATTGAGAATTCTCGACTTAATTTAAAAATGACTTCAAAATGGGTAAAGGCTGGACTTTATGCAATAAGTTTATTATGGACAATATGGTTATTGTTTAAAACATACAATACTCCATGTTTTAATTATTTTGATGGTTATGTAACTATAATCACAATTCTTAGTTCTATGATTGTAAATGACTTGATTAATTAGAGAAATCTACAATGGAAAGATTTTTAAGACTTAAATAAGTGCAGATTTCTTATGGGCCCATGGTCTAGCGGTTAATTCCATAAATTAATTTTTAGGAATCCTCAAATGACGACACCCTTACAATAAACCCTTTTGCGAAAAGCGTTTACGGAAAAAGGAAAATAAGTGAGGTGTAAGTCCCCAGTTCGATTCTGGGTGGGCCCATGTATTCTTATTCAAAAATACATTTTTAATAACAATAAATAATAAAAAGGATGGAATTAAAATAAATTTATGAGTTCAAATATTAATCCAAATCTCGAACTGATACTTTGTCATATTCCTATGGATAAAATGTCGAAAGTTGCTTTTGATCTACGCGAAAGGGTAAGATTAGCTGAATCCTGCGCTGATGCTCCTGCTAGTGTTACCTTATATCTATTACCTAATGATGATAGAGAAACTTTTAATGTGTATGCTAAAGGTTATCGGTCTGAAGTAACTACTAAAGAAAGAGCAGAGATAGCATCGGAGATAATAAGGTCCTATTTAGAAGCTAAAAGATAGTTATATAAATCTGTTAATTAATTTATTTTTATGGAGAAAGAGAATAACCAGATTAATTTAAGAATTAAAGATGGAGAGCAATTTTATTCTAATGAAACTGCTATTAACTTCGGACCTTTAGAAGTTATCTTAGATTTTAAATGTGCCAGCCACATACAGGATGCCTTGAATATGAGGTCTATATTGCTAAGCCATAATGTGGTTATACTAACGCCATATCATGTTAAATCCTTTTCTGAAGTTTTGAGTAAAGCTGTAAAGGATTATGAAAGCAAATTTGGAGAAATTAAGAAACCGGAAGAGTTAAAGAAAGCTGAAAATATGATTAAGAAAGAACAAAAGAAAATTGATAAAGCTTCTAAAAAAGAAAGTAAAGATGATAATGCTTATTTTGGCTAATTTCTTAGTTATAAAAACCTTTAAATAAGGGATTTTAGTTCTTGCTTCTATGCGCGAGTAGTATAGTGGCCCAGAAACATCTTAAAAATGTTGGGTTATATTTGACGTTGCCAACGTTGAGACCCGAGAAATGGTCAAAATTTGGCTATTTGGGATTTCGAATCTCGGCTCGCGCATACACACTTAAAAATAATGCGTAAATTAATAGAAGAATTAATAAATGTTTTATTGTTCTAAATTAAAATGGTTAAAGAAGTTAAAGTAAGCCATATTTTAGTTGGGGATCAAGGAAAAGCTGCTGAAATATTAAATAAAGTTAAAGCAGGTTATAAATTTGAAGATTTAGCAATGCAGGAATCTAAATGTCCTAGTAAGAAAAAAGGTGGAGATTTAGGCTGGTTTGGAAGAGGAAGGATGGTTAGAGAGTTTGAGAATTTTTCATTTAATTTAAAGAAAGGTGAATTAGGAATTGTTAAAACTCAATTTGGCTGGCATATAATCAAGAAAGTTGATGAAAGGTGAAGCTTCTAATTACGGCAGAGTTACGAAATATTAAACCAAAACGGGAATAAGTCCTATAGTTAATTTTATATAATAATCTTAGTCTATTACTTTATGGATAAGAAGGGGATATTTTCTAGATGAATATGGGAACTAAGAATGGGATTCATTCAATAGAAAAATATATTTTAAATAGAATACCCGTAGTTAGAAAAACCGATAGTGTAAAAAAAGTTCTTACAATTTTTGAAAAAGAAAGTCATTCTTATGATAGTTTGGATTATGTTTATGTAACTGATGATGATGAGAATCTTATAGGTGTTTTTTCTATCAAAGAACTTTTTCATAAACCAAAAAATATGCTTATAGAAAGGTTTATGCAGACTAAATTAATAACTGTTTCTCCTGAAACTGAAATAGAAAGAATTGCGCATTTAGCTTTGAAACATGATTTAAAAGCAATGCCTGTTGTAAAATCAAAAAAATTAATAGGTGTTATCTCTTCTAGGAAAATTGTAGCAATTGTAAATAAGGCGTTAAGAGAAGATATATTCCATTTTGCTGGAGTCCATAGATCACACTTAGATTTTGAAAATAGCTTGGAAATTCCACTGTTTAAGGTTGTAAAAGATAGGCTTTCATGGTTAATTATAGGACTATTTGGGGCAATGATTATTGCTTTTTATATTGGGTTATTTGAAGAGACACTTGCAAAATATTTAATAATTGGAGCTTTTGTTCCTGCAATTGTTTATATGAGTGATGCACTTGGAACACAATTACAGACAATACTTGTTCGTGACTTAGCTATTGCAGGTAAGGAGATAAATCTTAGTAAATATTTTTTTAGACAGATAACAGTTTCATTTTTTATGGCTATTGTCATTGGGATTATTATGTTCTTAGTTATTTCATTATTATGGAAAGTGCCTTTTATTGCTTTTGTTATTTCTTTAGCTGTTTTGTTATCACTAATTATTACAAGTGTTACTGCTTTTTTAATTACTCTTGCAATTAAAAGATTTAGGTTTGATCCAGCTTTAGGAAGTGGTCCAATAGCCACAATAATTTCTGATATAACTTCAGTAGTAATCTATTTTCTTGTAGTTGTTCTTTTACTTTGATTGTATTTGTAATTACTTGTGAATAAATTACACCGAAACCTTTAAAAATATATGATTAGCTAACACCTTCATCAAAATATGTGAGGTAAATAAATATGGAAAGTATAACAAGTGAGTTTTTACAACAAATAAGTGTAGTAGGAAACCCCGGTGTTGTTTCATTAGGTAATTTAAACTTTATTGCACCTAAACCTAAGAAGTGGTTAGATGGTGAAGATGGCAATGATGAAGATGATAATGTAGGTGATGATACCGATGTTGAGGATGATGATGAAAAAGAAGAAGATAGTGATGATGACAGTGAAGCTGTAGATGAAGATGCAAGCTGGGAATAAATTTCCCTTTATTTCATATTTTTATTTGATGTTAATTCTTTTGGCAATACATTATTGATTAAATCACTTGGGATTATTTGTATTAATAGGTTTACCGATGCTTTTTCAGGATAAATTTTTATATTACCTTCTTTCAATTCATTAACTAAATATTCCGCGCCTTTTGTTTCTACTGTTTTTTGTAATAATACTAATAAAGTCATAACTTTTACTTTTTCTATAGGCTGGTTTATTCCTAGGTTTGATAATGTTTGAGGCAAGTTTCCTGAATTTAATAATTGCATTAATTCGTCTTTTGTGAAGGTTATCCCTCCTAGTTCTTTTACTTGTACCGTAGTAATATCTCTAAAGACTTCTTTGTCTACTGTTATAATTATTTTATTTTTAACTTCCGAGTTTATTTCAGCTTGTACTTGAGAAAGTTCTTGTCTATTTAATGATTGTAATTTACTTGGGTCTACATTATCTAAAGAATCAAATTTTACACCTACTATAGGTACTTTATCTTGTAAAATTAAATATTTTGGACTTGTTTCAAAAGTATCTGCGAAATCTTTCACATCTAAGAAAATAATAAATCCTGTTACTGGGATTAAGATTACCATAAGATTTAACCATAATGAAAATCCAAATACTAAAGCTGCGAACCATCTCTTTATCCATTTGTAAATCAAAATATATAATAGAACTGGTAAGAAGAATGCTAGGAAAAATACAAGTGCTACAAGTAATGAAAATACTAAGAAAAATAATAGTGATAAAACTAATGTAATTAAAAATACAATCCAAGCTGCACCTAATCTCTTAAAAATATTCTTTTTTTGTTCTTCCACTATTTATTTTAGAATAAACTTATTTAAATTCTTTTGCTAACTGTATTAAAGTTCCTTCTTTTAAGTGATCTGAAGTGGCCATCATGCCTACTGGTAAATTATTATCTAAACCTACCGGGATGTTAATGTGCGGGAGACCAGCTAAATTTGGACCAACTGTTAAAACATCTATCATATAATTTTCTATAATTGATAACTTAGGAATGTCCTTTATTTTTATTGGCAATATGGGTACTGTTGGCGATAATAAAACATCATATTTTTTAAATGCTTTTTTGTATTCTTCTATTATTAATGTTCTCACTTTAGCAGCTTTAATATAATAAGCATCTCTAAAACCAGACATTCTTGCGAATGTGCCAAGCATAATTCTTCTTTTTGCTTCTTTTCCAAAATTATTAGATCTTACTTTTGTGAAATATTCATCGAAATTGCCTTCTAACTTTTCAGAGGCGCCATAGCGCATACCACAGAATTTAGCTAAATTTGTAGATGCTTCTGCTGTTGCTGATAAATAATATGTTGGAATTCCATACTTAACAGATGTTGGTAAGGAAACTATATCTGCTTTTATTCCTAATTTATCTATTGAATCTTTTATTTTCTTTTCTATTTTTTTATCTACTCCTTCTCCAAATGATTCTTTTATGTATGCAATTTTTAATTTTTTATAATCTTTTTTTAAATAGGAAGAATAGTTATCTACAGGCTCATTTAAACTTGTTGAATCTTTTGGATCATAACCGGAAATTGTTTCCAAGGCTAATGCACAATCTTCTGCACTTTTTCCCATTGGGCCTACTTTATCTAAAGAATTTCCATAATCTATTAACCCATATCTTGAGACTCTTCCATATGTTGGGCAGAGGCCAAATACTCCACAGAATGAAGCTGGATTTACTATACTTCCACCAGTTGATTCACCTAATGAAATATGATTGAAAGAAGCTTTTTGTGTTAAGCCTGCTGATCCGCCTGAAGAACCTCCAGTTGCTCTTTCTTTATCAAATGGATTTAAAGGAATTTTAAAATCTATTCCTACATTTGTGGCAAATCCACCAAAACCAAACTCATCTTGAGAAGTTTTACCTATTATTATTGCTCCTTCTTTTACTGCCTTTTCAACAGATGTTGCATTGAATAAGGGATAATAACCTTTTAAAATTTTAGAACCTGCTGTTGACTCTACATCTTTAACACAAATAGAATCTTTAATTGAGATGGGAAGACCAGCTAATTTTCCTTTTGGATTTTTCTTTATTGCATTTGCTTGTTTTAAGGCCAGATCTTCTGAAATTACATTTAAATAATTGTATTCTTTATTTATTTTCTTACATTCTTCTAGAACTTTATGGATATGTTCTACGATATCTATTTCTTTATTCTGAACTTTTTTAATATACTCTAAAGAGTTCATAACTTAACCTCGAAGAAATTTAATTTGCCTTTTAGTTTAATTGGAGGCTCTAATCTTTGAATATTTTCTAATAAATAACCATATGTTGGTAATTTTTTAGGAACTTCTAATAAATGTTTATCTATGTCTTTATTGAATTCCTCTAATGTGTTGTAAATTTTTAATCCTGTTATTTCTGCCTTTCCAACTATAGCTCCTGTAACTAATTTTTCTTTATCTAATTCGAATCTGTCTAAAAACTCTTGCATGAAGTTATTGGAGGCATGTAATAAAAATTCTCCTCTAAAATCTGATTTCCATGTTCTTGTTTCTATTAATTTCTTTTTTTGTAGAATTAATTCTGGTACTGGTTGTTTCATTGATAGTGCTTTCATAGTGCTTTAGGTCCCAAGAAGTAACCATTTTTTTTATTGGTTGCATTCTTTAAAATTTCATCTTGTGATACACATTCTTTAGGTTCATCATCTCTTAATGCGTTCTTTATTTCTATTGGTTGAAAACTAGGTTTTACTTTCTCTGTATTAACTTTACTTAATTCTGAGAATGTTGATAATATTTCTTTGAATTGTGGTAAGAATTCCTTTACTTCATCTTCTGTTAAGTTTAATCTTGCGTTTTTAGCTACTTTTAGGATTATTTCTTTATTTATATCCATAGAATTTAGGTTATTACTTGGTTTATAAATTTTTACCTATCAAAGGGAATTGCTTTGTTTACTCTTTCAGCTATTGTATTCCAAATTCTTGATTTAGTTCTAGGTATTAATGGATATGTTGTGTTTCTTTTAGTTGGTTCTAATGTTAAAATTAATGCAGTGTATAAAATATTTGAAATTAATCTATGTTTAAAGTTTGGGTGTGTTGTTTCAGACCCTAGTGTGGCAAAATCTAAATTTAAAAATAAATCTGGATTATCTAAAATTTCTTCTATTCTTTCTTTATATTTAGTATCATTCCAACCATCATTCCCGGGTACGAATGGTTTAGCTAGATATGGCCTTGATATTGCTCCATGCTCTAAAGCTCTAACAATTGTGTAAAAATAATTCTTAGCTAAGGATCTAAAGTTATCTTCTGGGAAACCCATTACCATTAAAATTTCAGGTGTAATTCCAAGTTCATTACATTTTGCAATTGCTTGGTCGACTTTTGACAGATCTTTGAATGCTTTCTTTTGACATTACTATTTGCCTCTTTGTTTTGTCTTGAAATATTATTCCCAATCTTTACTCTTTTCTTGCAATCTTTTTAGAACATGCTTTACTTCTTTCTCCAGAATTAAAGTTTGAGAAATTATAAGCGGCAGAGCCAACCATTATGCCATGTTCCCTGGAATATACTGGGAGTAATTGGGTGTAATTTTTTACTTCAGTTTCTAGGTTAGCCCTGCCATTTTTTTCATATATGAATGTTAAATCAAAAGCTTGTTCTTTAGGAACGAAACTAGGTTCTGCTTTAGCATTGTAAAATTCTACTCTATGTATTAACTTGCTAATATCATCATGTAATGCATATGTCAATGAACCTATTGTTAATGTTGTTAAAGTCCATTTCATTCCATATTTTATTAAAGCTAAAAATCCCATAAGATAAACTAGGATTAAAAGTTTAAATTTGTATTCTAATAATTTATGCAAAATTTACATTTTATTTGTAAATAATTCATAATTTTATTATTATATTTATTTTTTATGGAATATTTTCCTATATTTAGAATAATTTTTATTTATTATTGTAGATCTTACATAAAATTTTCATAAAGAGCTTTTAAGTTTGAGACTAACTTATTTCTATGGCATTAGAAAACAAGATACAATATCTGAAAAGAGAATCTAGACAAGAATTTTTAGAAAGAGTTGAAGATACTAAATGGTATCATTCATTGGGAAGAAAACCTTTTGATTTTACAGATGATATGGTAAATACGGTATATGAAATTACTAAAAGTTATGATATTGGAGACAGAAGAAAAGCTGTACTTATTTTTTGGGATTTACATGAAAGAATTAAACAAGAATTAACTAAAGCGCAATGTAAAAATCGAGATTTTATTTGGAATGAAAGTGGTAATAGGACTAAAAGTGCTAGTGAAACATTTGAAGCTCGAAAGGGAATGTGTGATGATGTAAGTTTTTTATATACAACAATGGCAAAAATAGCAGGTTTTAATTCTGGCGTTGCTTTTGTAACTTATGGAAGTTATGAGGACCATATGTGTTCATGGATAAGGGATAATGATGGTTTAGTTTTAGTTGATGTCGCACAAAGAACATATAATGCTAAACATAGCAGGTATCTCTTATTGGATGATGATGAAACTATTACTTTTTTTAACACGCACTGTATGAATTACAATAATAGGGATAGAGAAGCTTTTGAGGAATCTTCTGAATATTATAGCAGAATGGCTTCTGGTGCTAATGTTGATCTTGGAGGACTTTCTAGATCTGCTATTGAAAGACATAATGCCGGTAATGGGAATAATAGGGGTACTGTAAATATTGGACCTCCACTAGTTTTTGGTATGACTTTACTTGCAGGAACTCTAGCTTTGGCTGCTAATTTTGATAAAATAAAAAATTATTATGCAAATTTACGTCCTTATAATTTTACTATTGAAGATGTCCAAAGGCTTTTGCCTAATTTTAAATGAAAGAATTATTTTAGATTTGGAAATCACTTCGCTTTTAAAGAATCTATTATTTCCATAACTTCTTTTGCACATTTTTCTATATCTTTATTTGTGTTTCCAGTTGTGTCAATGAAATAATCGCATTCATCTTTAAACTTTAATTCTTCTTTGTAAACTTTTAATCTTTCTTTTATATCTGTATCACCTCTTCTTTTTAATCTTTCTTTTAGTACTTCTATAGACTTTGGAGCAAAGAATATGTAAACTGCTTTTATCCCTGATGATTTAAATTTTTTAGCACCTTGGTAATCTATTATTTTAATTACATCATTGCCTTCTTCTATGGCTTTGAATGAGTCTTTAGTTGTACCATATAAATGGCCATAAACTTCTGAGTGTTCTATAAATCTATTTTCTTTAATTAATTTATTGAATTCTTCTTTGGATACAAATAAATAATCTTTCTCATTTATTTCATTTGATCTTTTTCCTCTTGTTGTGTATGAAACTGCCCTTACTGTATTCTTTCTATGTTTTAGAATATAATTTACTATTACTGTTTTGCCAGCTGTTGTTGGGCCTATTATGAAGAATATATTTTCTTTTTTCATATTTTTATTAATATTTGTTCTAGTATTTATAATTTTTTACCCATATAAAATCCATCTCTAGAATAACCTAATTTTTTATAATATTCTCTTGTTCCAATTGCAGATATAACTAATAATTTATCACAATTAAATCCTTCTTTAGCAATTCTTTCAGCTTCTTGCATTAATTGTTTACCATAGCCTTTATGTTGTATTAATCCAGATTCACCTAATTGAGTTGATAAACCATAAACATGCAATTCTCTAATTCCTGCAGTTGTTGAGGTAATTTCTGGTCTAAATGGTTTGTAAGGTTTTCTTAATCTACAGAAACCTAATAAAATATCATTATTTGTATCTTCTATACTTATAAAAACTTCTTTTCCATTGCTTGAGTCATAATATTGTTTTTTTATTTCTATAGAATTGTAATCGATTTTTCTAGACATAGGTTCTCTGCATCTAATACATTTACATTTGATATTTTTTTTAATTAATTC
>CAYNBR010000027.1:9494-15088 GCA_964395935.1 Candidatus Woesearchaeota archaeon | reverse complement strand
ATTATAAAAATAGCTACGACGACTATGTATATTTTGCTTTTGTTCTTTACCATGATTGCCCATGCTTTTCTTTATCTTCAATTTTAATGTATCTCTGCAAAGTCTGTTATTGAATTTAATTGCTCTTGTAAATCTCCATTACCATCTGTTATTAAAATTTTATCCAAATCACTGAAAACATAATTTAAACCTTCTAGTTTTAATTCTCCATTTACATAAACTTTGACTGTATTTGGAAGTTCTATGTTTATACTATCAAAGAATATCCATAAAGGAGTACCTTTAGCATGCATATGAATTATGTTTCCTGTTTTTTCTGGTGCTGGTGCTCCAGAGTCTACGTGTATAAAGCTACTTACAGAAGATCCAGACTTCATTCTAGTCATGTGATCTTTTCCATTAAAGTCTAGCAGTTGTTCATTAATATAAACTTTCCAGTCTGCATGAATATGTTGTGCACCTAATACCCCAATTGTTGATTTCGGATCCATATTGCATTGCAGTTGTCCTGAATCTATGCACATATCTACAGGCATTCCGCAAGCATCACATTTTCCGTCGTTATTCTTATCCATCATCTTTTTAGCAAGTTCTTTATCATAACCAGTTAAACCCATCCTGCCCATTGTTGGTGTGTTCATAGTTTGTGTAACTTGACTGTTTAGCTTTTCTGGAAAGAAAATTGTTTTTATAGAATATCCTAAAGCAAGCACTGCAAATATTACTACAGCGGCTATAATACCCTTGATTATTCTATCACTGTTGTTAATTTTTTTACGTGTTGATTTTTTCTTTTTCATATTGCTTTTTTTATTGAGTGTTTTATTATTTCAATGCTGCAGCTTGAATGTTCTGAACACCAAGCCTTGCATTTATCAGCCCATTCTTTCTCTTTGTAGTGTAAACCACATTCAGTACACTTGTATAGCTGCTCTTTCCTTTTTTTAATTTTATGAGTCATTTTATCTCCTATGATCTATCTATATTTTCTCCATAAGGATGTATTAATTTCCATCCAAGTATTATGTCTGCTTTCCTGTACTTCAAAGTAAATTTATCGCTAAATTGTTTTTTATTTCCATCACTAAGCATAAATTCTACAGAATAATCAACTTGTGCTGCAGTGCCATCATTTGAAATCTCTTTTAAGCTAATTATATTAACTCCTTCTATATCTTGAGAACCTGCAAAATTTCTAAAGGCTGCTAAGTCCTTTGCATTTGGATCTATTCTTTTAAAACCGTCTGAAATTGATGCATACATATCTGGATAATTTTTATTGTTCCATGCTGTAAAATACTGCCTTACAACTTCTTCTGGTTTTGGAACATTATAGCTTGGCTCTTCTTGTTTCTTTGTATTAGTAAATAGTATGCCTAATATTATAATCATAACTATCACCCCAAAACCTATATACATTATTTTTTTGTTTGTTGGTTCTTTTTTTATGATTTTCATAATTCCATTTCATTTTAAAAAAATAAAAAAATTAACAACCTCCAACCATACTTGGAAGATTGTCTAAGCTGGACGCTGAACTGCTGCTAGTGCTTACTGCGGATTTTGATGCAGTCATTGGAACAGACACACTCATTGATGATGTCTTTAATGCTGCCAACTGTACAGTCTGAATAGCAGCCATGACAACCAATAAGCCAATAACTACTAACATTATTAATTCTTTTCTTTCCATTTTATTACCTCCCTAAGTTTGTGCTTCCTGAACTATTCTCTTAATAGTTGGACCGGGGTACCATAATGCATACCACCTTGCCATTTCACCATAGATTTCTTCATCTGAATATTTACTGCCATAGTTTTTTATAAACCATTTAGCCATTCCCTGAGCAGCTTGTGAATGAGCACAGCCGCACTGTGTTATAATTGTAGGGTTTTGCGGAGAGCCGCAACAGTAATCGCAAGTAAATGAATTAACAATTCTACTCCATCTTTTTTGTTCATCCTGGCTTAATTGTATTGCCTTCCCCTTAGCCCATAATTTCTGAGCAGCTATGGGATCATCAAAACTTACTCCTGCTTCTTGTCCATACCAGGGAGTTCCTTTTGGGATTACATTATTAAGCAAATCCTGAGCTGGATTGCCAGTAGATGATTGTATTGAAAGTTCACTTATTGTAGGTAAGCTCTTTACTTTTGATCTATAACCTTGGATTGCAGGCTGTTCACTAGAAGCTAAAGGCATTGGTTTTAGTGTCAATTTAGATCCGTATTGAAATTTGCCTAAATCCAATGTGCCTGAACTTCCATATGAAAATCCAGATAATACTTTAGGAATTAACAATGAATTAATGCCCACCAATAAAACCAAACACATGATACCATAAAATGCAATATTGTTTCTAAAAATGAAATTCTCCCCAGCAATTTCTTTTGATTCTGATTTTGTTTTCTTTTTCAATTTTTTATTTTTCATTTTCCTTTCTCCAACTTTTTAGTAATTTTGCAGCTAAGGCAAGTCCTAGTGTATAGGCTATCCATTCTAAGATAAAGAGCTAGTAATAATAGACCGACACTTGCTAATTTTATTATTCCTAAATAAGGTATGATGGGCCCCAATGGAATGTTTGCTATTGTACTGCCTAAAGCAATGAATGTTACTCCCTGGCATATAGGACATACAGTTGAAATAAAACCAACTGCTGCAGCACCTATACTTGCAAATGACTTTGACTTCATTTTTTGCCGGCTTTCATATTTCATTAAAGAAACTATTGAAGCTGTGATTAATGAAAGTAAAAAAATAAATAGATAATCAAAAAATGTTACTGGAGACATCCTCATAATACCAAAATTTAAGAAAGGTATTATCCATAAGCCATAAAGGAATGAATAGATAAGTAAAGATGAAAAAAAACCAATAATAAAAGCAGCTAGATTATTTTTTATAATACTTAATGTATTTGTAAAAACATTTGTGCCTGGCTTTTCTACTTTCTTTTTAACCATAAACATTAGATAATTAAAGTATTTAATAAGGCTTACCTATGAAACGGTCAATAAAATACCGTCAAATTTGCTTTAAATTTTTGAAAATCGCTTATTTATCGTTTAGTTTTGTTTAATTCGATGAAATTAACTTTTTATGAACTATCAATTAAATTTCCATATGGATGTATTAATTTCCAGCCCGGCATTATATCTTTTTGCCTATATTTTAAAGTAAATGAGCTTTTGTAATCCTTGGAAGTTCCATCTGCCAATGTTATCAAAATTGAATAATCAACTTTTGCTGCTGAACCATCATTTAAGCTTTCTTTAATATCTGCAATATTTATTCCAATAATTCCCTGTGAATTAACATATTTTTTAAAAGCATCAAGATCTTTTGCTGTTGGTTCTATCTTTTTGAAGCCGTCTGAAATTGCAGAGTACATTTTAGCGTAATCTTTATTATTCCAAGAATTGAAATAAGTCTTTACAACATCTTCTGGTTTTTGATCATTATTCTTGGAGCAGGCTGGTATTAGAAATAACAAAATTAAAAAAATTGTGAATATATGGAATTTATTTATTTTCATTTTATTCAAATTTTATTTCAATTTTATCGCATCTTTTTCTTATGTCTATTGAATCTTGAGCATCACATTGTGAAGGGATATAATTTCTATATTCATTGTTTAACTGACCATTAACATATAAATTAACTTTAGCTGGTTTACCATTACAAATATCACCATTTTTCTTATCTGTTATTTCTGTTTCTGAAAATTTTATGCCTATGGTGTCAAAGAACTTTCCAAGTGAAATATCTTCTTTCTTAGCTAATACACTTCCCTCCATGTGAATGATCTGATCATTATGATGATGATTAAGCATTGTACCGCACATTCCAGAAGGGCATTTTAATGCGGCCTCCTCACCACAAACAAACATATTGATGTTGGCATGCCAATGGAAAAAACCTTTATGATCTGGCTGAAAACTTCTAACGTTATTTATTATTTTATATAAACCAGATAAAACTAAAGCAACAATAATTATTGCTATTGCGTATTTTACAAATTTTTTCTGTGAATCTTTTTTAACTTTTACTTCTGAAGAAAATTGTTTACCCCCTTCTTTTTGCTGCTTCTTCAACTCTTTCTTTTCATGACTAGATAATTCTAAATTTTCTTCATTCTGATTTTCTTCATTCATTGTGGCTGCGATTGATCCTGAGTTTGAGATTTTGGTGTTATTATTTTATTCGTTGATAAGTCCTTATAAGTTCCTAAAACTTCAGTACTATTAAATAAATAAGTCTCATCTGAATTTTCAATACCTACCTTTTTTAAGACAGTCTGGAAACTGTTATAGATTTTTATGTCTTTTGAAAGAATGAATGCCGGAACCTTTTTTATTAAATACTTGTTTATTAATTCTTTGCCTTTTGAATCTGAAATATCAATTGTTTCTTCTTCGTTTATAACAATGCCCATATTCTGTAATATTAACTTATTTCTTGATACATTATAACATTCTGTACAACTCTTATCTGTTAAATAAGTTAATTTGACTAAGCCTTTTATCTGGCTTGTTAATAGTTCTTTATATGGAGGAATTACACTTCTCAATACATAATTATTTTCATCTACACTTCCTAAATCTTCCCAAGCTTTTGTTATATCTTCATAATATTTCAGATCTGGGGAGAGGATTAAAGCTGGCAATTTATCTAAATTAAATTTTTTAATTAAATCTTTAGCTTCTTTATCATTTTCTGAATAAGTAACTACATTCTTTATTACCACACCAGATTGTTTTAACTGATTTATTAATAATGAAACATCAAAACAATCCTTACAGTTTAGAACTTTTATTAATGTGGCTTTAACAGAACCAATTTCTCTTTTTTCGTCTAAATCATAATAAGGGAGGGATTGATCCTGGAATATTAAGGCATCATTTTTTTCTGTCAAGAAATCTGCATTTACTTTTTTTATTTCTCCTGTAACAACCACAGTTGGTAATTTCTTAATTTGATATTTGTTAATTAAATCAGAAGCTTGCTGTGTATTTAAAGTCTGTTCTTGTGTTATGTTAACATTCAAACTTTTAATTTGTTTTTTTATTGGATCAATACTAAAACAGTTACTACAATCAGCTGTTATTGTTGTTAGCTGGATTAATGCAGGTCTGTCTGCTTCTTCCTGATCTTTTATCTGTTCCTTTATTGCTGACTGCAAAGTTACTGTAAAGACAAGATTTATAATAAACAAAATAACTAAAGATGTAATTAAAACATGGGTAATTATTTCATAATTTATTTTTTTAGGAGATGTTTTCACCATTTCAGATTTTTTATATTTGAAGCCCATATAAATATTTATCCTTTAGACTACTAAGATATCTCCTTTCATAAAAACTTTATTTGTCTTTCCAAATAACTCTTTTTTTATTATGTTTTTCTTTTCTAAATCTGATAATAAAAAACTTAGTTTTGTCTTGGAAAAACCCGATTTATGTCTTAAACTTGATTGTGTAATTCCTTCTTCTTCTTTTATCATCTTCAATATAATTTGTTCTTCTTGTGTTAATGCTTTCAATAATAGACTAAATTTTTGATCTTTTGAAAGCTGCTTCTTTTCTTTTTC
>CAYNBR010000027.1:0-9394 GCA_964395935.1 Candidatus Woesearchaeota archaeon | reverse complement strand
TTAAAATTTCTAATATAAAAACTTTGTGAAGTATAGGTTGGATCAATCAAAACATTAATAAATAAGTTTCCCTGGAAGATTGTATGACAACTTTTTTTTGCAGGATGTGTAGTTTTAAGTATTCACCTAAAGTAGCTAGAAATGAACCTCCAAAAACCTGCAATAATTGTGGCGGTGTTGGTACAATACAAAAAGAACCAAGCGCAGAAGATATTCTTAATGAGTCAGATTCTTTTTAATGGTGAAAAATGAATTTAAGGAATGTTAGAGTGGAAGGAAGCAGTTTACCTTGGCGAGATAATAAAGAAAAGTTAGAGGCTAGATTAGGAGATCTTCCTCTTCAAGTAAGAGGATTTGATTTACGATTAAAAGCATACATGGGTGGTGGGAAAATTGTTTACATAGAACCTACAAGAGGAACTGTGCGAGGTGTAATTCTAAATGGAGTTACAATATTCATACGACAAGAAGATCGTGATTTATATTTTAGTTATAGAAGACAAAAATTTGAATTGAGATACGGATATGAAATGCCACCTGCGCCAGTAAAAGATAAAAGAAAATCAAAATATACTTCCTGATTATTAGAAAGATTTTTATAAATTTTGTAGATTTTTCCAAAAAATTTGCATAAGACTTATAAAGTTTAGAATCTTTAGTTTATTAATGACAAACCAGGAAAGCAAATATACTGAATTCAATTGGAAAAAATTTTTTAAGATAGCTGGCAGTGCATTCTTTATATTTCTTGGTGCAACTTTAGGGATTACTTCGAAAGGCAGTTTATTCCAGCTTATATTCAGCTTTGCACTTGCGAGTACAGGTATAGCTCTAATGTTTATAGACTATTAAAATGGAAAAACAAGAATTAAAGAAAAATAGACTTGATTTGGAATACCATCATGAATCTCAGAAAGCAAATACTTTCTTAATTTTGTTAACATCTGGAACAATTGGATTTATTGGTACTTTCATCTGGTTGAATAATTCTTTTTTCATGACTGGAGCAGTAATTACTTTGTTAGTTACAGCAATTGGCTTTATCGCATATATTCTTAGTTTAAATAGAATGAGAGAGATACTATCAGAAATAGAGAATATTCAGTAGAAAGGTTTAATATCTAGTTTAATTCTAAAGATTTTAATGAATAAAAGAGGTATAAGTCCGTTAATAGCTACAATATTGTTAGTTGCTTTTTCTATTGCATTAGCTGCAATTGTTTCTACATATTTAATTAATCAAACTAAAAAATTTAAACCTGAAGCAATAGTTGAAGATAGTTTACTTTGTGATAATGTTGCAATTGATTACAGCATTGAAAGTGGCAGTATCTCTGCTTTAGAATATGAATCCGTTGGTTCAAATTTATTTTTACTTAAAGGATTAAATATTGTAAATAAAGGATCTTTTAGCATACATAAATATTCTATAATTGCTCCTGGTGTTGGGCCTAGAGATGGTCAACCTGCTGGATGGTATAGTGACGACCCTAATAACCCCAATGTTTTAAACCCTAATACTTTATCGTGTGCAACTTCAACTACAGGTGTGATTTTTTGTGCTGGTCCTTTACCTCCTGGAAACAAACAAGAAGTAAGAATAGGATTAGCGAATAGTGCAGATGGAATAATTAAAATTACACCCATAATAAAAGATCCGGAAAAAGAAGAGCCCACTTATGTTAAATGTATAAGAAATCAATTAGTATTAGATCATAAAAAAATTTGTGAAGATTTGAAAGCACCACTTTGTGACTTGCCTGTTTCACCATAAGTTTAATAAATAAGTTAATTACTAAGAGTTATAAGAAAAATGAGGAATAAGAAAGGTATATCACCGTTAATTGCTACTGTATTAATAGTAGGTTTAACTGTTGCAATTGCTTCTTTAGTATTTTTATTCTTAAAAGGTCAGGTAAATTTAGCTGTAAAGAAAGGAGAATTAAAATTTACGCCTAATGAAGAAGCTCAAGTTCAATTTCAAGTTACTGAATGTACACAAAGTGGAGGTAATTTAGATATAAAAATACAAAATACTGGAAATCATAAAATAGATTGTTTTTGGATTTCTCCAAAAGATAAAGCTACAAAGTTAAGTGTATTTAATTTAAAAGAAGGAGCAGAAGATACGTTAACATTAGCAAGTTTAAGTGCTGAGGAAGTTGATTTGTATCCTTGTTTAATAGAAGCTAATAAACTTAAGACAGGTTCAACAGCTGTAAAAGCTATATGTTCATAAAAAAGGAGGGAAATTTATATGAAAAATAAGAAAGGTATATCACCGTTAATTGCTACGGTTTTGATAATAGGATTTACTATTGTTTTAGCAGCATTAGTAATTACATGGGGGACTAGATTGTTTCAGACAACTGTAAGTAGTACAGAGACTTTATCTAAATTTAATGTTTTATGCAGTACGGGTGTAGATTTTGAGGCTACAGCCAAGCTAACAAAAGATGTCAATGGAAATGTTCAAAATAGCGGAAAAGATATTACAATGACTTTAACAAATAAAAAAGACCAAAAAATCAGTGGATTTTATTTTATAACAAAAAAGAGTGATGATAGTTCGTCAGAAGCTTATATAACTGATGATAATGTAATACCTGGAACTCAAAAGGCTCAGTCTATAGCTGCGAATAATGCTTTTACTGGGTTCATTACCCCTGCTCAAGGAGAATTAAGTGCCTTTGCAACTAATAGTAATATTGGTTTAAGAGCAGCTAGTGAATCGAAAACTAAAGTGGAAGTAAGGCCGATAGTAGCAATAGATACTGGTGAAAAGAAAGTTTGTGAAAATTCAAAAACAATCACAGTGGCTTAAACATCTTTATTTTTTTATTAATTTCTATTTTTTACCCAAATGTAATCTAAGTTTATAATTTTAGAGTATAAAAAATACCGTAGCAGTGTTCTGAAGCATAACCCAAACCATAATAAATAAGTTAATTTCTAAATAATAAGATGAATAAAAAAGGTGATATTTGGATAAGTGCAGTTTTATACTTTGGTTTAGGAATAATTATCATTACATTACTATTAACAGCTGGACTGCCAGTAATAAATAAGTTAAGAGATAAGAATATAGCGATACAAACTAAAGAAGTATTTCATACCTTAGATCAAAATATAAGAGAAGTTCTTAAAGGCGGACCAGGAACACAAAGAGTTGTAACATTGAATATTAAAAAAGGAATTTTTAAAGTGAATAGTAATGCAGTTGCAGATAGCAATACAATTACGTGGACGTTTAAAGATTCTAAAGCGTATATAAGTGAGCCTAATAAAAAAGGAACACTTCTTACTAGTGCTGTTAAAGTTAATGATGGAAATATAGAAATAGTTACTAATGAAGGCACCACTAAAGGAAATTATGATATTACTTATACTTTGAGATATGATACTGCAGATTTACCTTTAGCTGCAATAAATCCTGCTGGTTTGGGTGTAAATGCACCAGTAACAATTTCAGGTATAGGCGATATTTCTATAAGAAATGGCGGGAATTTTGATCCAACAGGTGGAGATAAAAGAATCATATTATATCTGAGTGGAATTGGTACTGCTTAATCTCAAATAGAAATGTTTATATTAATACTAAGTTGGATTCTTATATAATAAAGAGATACAATGGCAACTATAATTTCTAAACTATTCGGCATAGGAAAAAAGGGAGAAATTAATATTTCAGTACCTAATGCTCCTGGAATTCCTCAACCAAATAATAATGCAATGCCTTTACCAAAACAGAATACACAAGACAGAGAACAAACAATATTTAAATTAGAAGAACAGGTAATTCCAACTTTACCAGATGCAAAAGATCCTAAAACTTTGAACATAAAGTACCCATTAATTCCTCCTTATGCTTATGCCCATATACACTGGGATAGTGCGAATACTGAATTGGTTTATGAAATAATAGAACCAGAATTAACAGATAAGGAAAAAGAAACATTAGACACTTTAGAAGATGGAATAAGAGAATTAATTAATTTAAGTTTTATAAGTGTACAAGACAGAGAAACTATCTTTATTTATTTAGAGAAAAATATTAAAGTTTTGTTAACAGAATTAGCAATTCAATTATCTATGAATTCTTACTTGAAAATAATGTATTATATTTACAGAGATTTTGTCGGCTTAAATGAATTAGAACCTTTAATGAATGATAACTTTATAGAAGATATTGAATGCAATGGAGTAAATACCCCTGTTTATGTTGTACATAGAAAATATAGAAACATAAGAACAAATTTAGTTTATACCAACATAAGTAAGATGGCTTCTTTTGTAGAAAAATTAGCACAAAAATGCGGCAGATATGTGAGTTATGCTGAACCTGTATTAGATGGATCATTACCTGATGGTGGTCGTGTTAATGCAACTTACAGCAAGGACATTACTACAAGAGGACCTACATATACAATAAGAAGATTTACAAAAGAACCTTGGAGTCCAATAAATTTAATGATGAAAGGAACTGTAAGTGCGGAAATTTTAGCTTACATTTGGATGCTAACTGAATATGAAAACAGCTATATGGTAATTGGGGGAACGGGATCTGGAAAAACTTCTTTTCTCAATTGTTGTGCATTTTTTATTCCACCGCAAGCAAGAGTTGTAAGCATTGAAGACACTAAAGAATTATCTTTGGAGCATGAAAATTGGCTGCCTGCAGTTGCAAGAGCTGGTGTAGGTTTGACTAATTTACTTGGGCAAAGATATGGTGAAGTTAGTTTATTTGATTTGTTAAGGGCGAGCTTCAGACAGAGGCCAGACTATATAATTGTAGGAGAAGTTAGAGGTAAGGAAGCATTCGTATTGTTCCAGGCCTTTGCATCAATAAGAGGCAATGAAGAAATATTTGTGATTAAAGATAATAAACCATTAAGAATTAAAATTAAAGATTTAGAAAATGAGGATATTACTAAATTAAAGGCAGTTTCTTATAACACTAAAGAAGGAAAATGTGAATTGTTACCAATCAAAGGGTGGATAAAACATCCAAAGAGAAATACTTTATATAAAATAACTACAAGAACAGGAAGGGAAGTTACAATAACTAATGATCATTCCGTATTTAGTTATAATGGTAATGATGTTATAAAAATTAGAGGAGAAGATTTAGTTATAGGATCTAAATTAATAATTCCTGCTTATATAGAATCAGGGTACAATAATATTTCCAAAATAAATTTGTTAGAATACTTGCCAGATCTAAGAATTTGTGCTCCTGAATTGATAAAAGAAGCTTCACATAAACTTGGTTATTATCAAGCAGGTGTTTTAGTTAATTGTAAATCAATTACAGATTACTATTCTAAAACTGAAACTTTTAAAGCTGAAAAATTTGTGAAATTAATGAATGAGGCTAAAATAGATTACAAGTTAGATAATTTAGAAGTTAAATTTAATGGAATGAGTGAAAAATGTAAGGCTTGTTTAAAGTTGAGTGATGAATTACTAAGATTATTGGGCTATTATTTATCTGAAGGAAGTTTAAATTTATCTGGAAGAAATTGCAGGATTGAATTGTATAACAAAAATGAAGAAGTCCTTAATGATATGGAAGAATGTATACGAAAAGTTTCTGGTAAAAATCCAAATAGAAGATTTATGAATAATGGCTGGGGAGAATGTTTTGAGCTTTCTTTTAATCATAAAATCTTATATGAATTTATTAAGAGATATTGTAAAACTAAATTAGAAAAGAGAATTCCTGATTTTATTTATGGATTAAATAAAGAAAAGATAGGCGCGCTTTTATCTGCATTGTATTGCGGTGATGGAACATTAGATGATGATACAATAAGTTATTCTACAACTTCAAAGAATTTGGCCAATGATGTTGCGCAATTACTTTTAACATTTGGAATAGTTGCTACTATAAGCAAAAGAAATAGGCCGGGAAGAAAAACAACAGATCATGAAATAAACTTTTATGCTAGTTATAAGATAGAACAATTTTTAAAATATGTCAAACCTATAGGAAAAACTTCAAAAATAATTAAAGGAAGAAGCGATAAAAATTTATTAAATGATTTATATTGCGATGAAGTGAAAAGTATTGAAGTTTTAAACCTTGATGAACCTGAATATGTTTATGATATATCTGTTCCTGGAAATCAAAACTTTATAGGCGGTTTTGGTTCTATCTTATTACATAATTCTGGACATCCTGGAATGGCAACTATGCACGCAGAAGATGTTGGAACGTTAATTAAGAGATTAGAAACAGAACCAATTAATTTATCTGGATCTTTAATAGAAACTTTAGCAGCTGTAATTGTAATGAGTCAGACAAGAATAAAGGGAAAAGAAGTTAGGAAAGTCAGTAGTGTAGATGAAATTGTAGAAGTTAGAGAAGGTCTTGGAGGAGAGAAAGTAAATAATGTATTTAAGTGGGATCCTAGAACAGATACTTTTAGGTTTAATCCCAATAGTAAAGTCTTTGAAGACATTTCTGTTCATTTTGGATTTACAAAAGAACAAGTGTTAAATGAATTTAAAATAAGAACTAAACTAATTAAAACTTTGTATACTAAAGGAATAACTGGTTTTAAAGAAGTCCAGCACATAGTTCATGAATATTATAAATCTCCTGAAATTATATTGAAGAGATATGGTGTACAATGAGTTTGGCAATGCTTAAGCAGAATTCTCAGATATTATTAGATGTATCACAAAATTATGAAAACTTAATGCAGAAGAAGAAAACTGCAAATAAAATTGAAAATGAGAAAATAGAAATGCAATTGAAAAATTTCAGAAGCCAGTTCTTATATTTAATTACAGCTATAAATAAATCAGTACAAGAAGAAAAAAATGCCAAATAACATTTTATTTAATGCAAAGAACATTCTAAATAGTGTAAATAATATTGAAAGTTGCAAACAGCAGATAAATAACTTACAAAAAGTTGGGAAACTAAATTCTGAACAAAAAAAGAAAGTTGATGAATTAAAATTTAAAATAAAACAGTTATTAATTTCAATAGAAAAAGAAAATTCAAATATTTTTAATTCAATAAATGGGAAATTAGATCTGCCAAAACCATCAGAAAAAGTTGACAGTAAAAGTAAATTAGTGACTAAGATACCTGTACCACTTGCAACCTTACCAAAACCTCAAATTGTAATGCCTCAATCTAGGAATACTCCTGAATATTTTAAATCTGGTGATGTAATAAAACCAGATTTTAGTTCTGCTAGTTTTAAGTTACTTACGAAACAAGAAAAAGCTGGGTATATTAAAGAACTGAATATAAACTATGATGAACTTGAAAGATTTGTAAAGGAACATAAAGATGTTAAGAAGATAAAAATTAAAGAACTTAAAAAAGAGACTTATAGCATATACAAACCAAACCCCTTAGGAGAATTCTCAAATAAGTATATGAAAGTAAATGCTGATAAGCTAATAAAAAAATATCCTAAATTATTTCAGCCAATGTTTGATAAATTCTTAACTGTAGAGATGGAATTATTATCTAGAAGTTATGTAAGCATGATAATTTTATTTACCATATTGGCCTTGCCTGGATCATTTTTATTTTTTCTAGCATTAAATTTTGCATTTAATTTAAGTATATTAACAATAATATTAATTTCTATTTTATGTACAGTATTAACTGCTTTAGGATTTTATTTCTATCCTTCTAGTTTAATTGGTGGAAAAAGCAAGAAGATTAAATTGGAATTACCTTTTGCATTGGTACATATGAGTGCTGTTGCTGGATCTGGTGCACAACCATTAAGTATATTTGAATTAATTGCTGGATCTAATGAGTATCCTGAGTTAAGAAAAGAAATTAAAAAAATTATGAATTATGTAAATTTGTTTGGATATAACTTAAGTACTGCTTTGAGAAATGTAGCAAATACAACTGCAAGTCCTGAATTAAAAGAATTATTATTTGGAATGGTTTCAACTGTAGAAACTGGCGGGGATTTAAAAGAATACTTAAAAGAAAAAGCTGCTGATTCCTTGAATGTATATAGACTTGATAGAAAAAAACAAGTAGAAGCTTTAGCCACATTTTCAGAAATTTATACTTCATTATTGATAGCTGCACCTTTATTGTTATTAGTAACTTTAGCAATTATAAATTCTATTGGTGGAAAAATTGGCGGTTTTGATGTTAAAATATTAGCTTGGGTTGGTGTGGCTGGAGCATTACCTTTATTGAATGTAGGATTTATGTTTTTTGTTACAGCATCACAGAAGGGATTATGAGAATAGAATTAAAAACAAAACATTGGGTTGGATTGGGTGCAGCTTTTGCAGCTATTTTAATAGACTTTATTTTCTTTTTTAGTTTTACAGGAAGCATTGGACCTAAAGTTTGGTATTTTAGTCCAATAATTGTTATTGCCTCATTCGTTGGAGCTATATCTTTTATTTTGGATGTAATGCGTGAAGGAGTAAGACAGAAAGAAATAGAATTAAAATTTTTAGAATTTGTAAGAGGTTTAGTTGAGAATGTTAGATCTGGAGTTACAATACCCCAAGCAGTTTTACATGTTTCAAATACTGATTTTGGAGCTTTAACTCCTTACATTAAAAAATTGGCAAATCAAATTGAATGGGGTTATCCCTTATATGAAGCATTGACAATATTTGCAAACGATACTGGAAATGAAGTTGTTAAAAGATCAGTTGCAATAGTTATAGAAGCAGAAAAATCTGGAGGGGATATGGCTGTTGTTTTAGAAGCAGTAACTAAATCTGTATTGGAGATTAAACAAATTAAAGATGAAAGAAAAAGTAATGCATATGAACAGACTATACAGAGTTATTTGATTTACTTTATGTTTGTAGTTATAATGTTAGTATTACAAATTTATTTGATTCCTAAAATAAGTGCTCTTGGCGGAGATATTGGTGGGGGGATTGGAAGCAGTGGATTAAGTGGATTTGGTTTAGGCGGAGGAACTGCCGCTTCTATTGATTTTGGAGCTTTGTTTACTACAACCATTGTAATACAGGGTTTATTTGCAGGTTTATTGCTTGGGAAATTTTCAGAAGGAGATTTTAAATCTGGAATAAAACATTCACTAGCAATGGTCTTAGTTGGTTATTTAATTACTAGTACTGTTACTGGATTAGTACAACCTGCTACAAGTGCTGCATCGTTAATTTTATTAATACCTGAGGAGTTAATATCAAAATGCAAAAAAGAGGAATGAGTGAACAAATAGACTGGATACTTGGCGTTGGAATGTTTTTACTTGCCTTGGGATTTATATTTGTTTTATTTAAGCCTGGAATTACTCCTTTAAACAGTGCAAATACTTTACTAGACACTGTACAAAATAAATTCTTTGAGAATGTAAATTGGGAAGTAAATAAAGTTCCTATATTTATTGAACCTATAAAATATTGTACTTTA
>CAYNBR010000026.1:0-15149 GCA_964395935.1 Candidatus Woesearchaeota archaeon | reverse complement strand
AATATACCTATTGACCACCACTTCATAATCTTCTAGAATTGTTTAGATATTTAAACTTAATCATTCAGCTTCTGAACCTTTCAGTTCATTTTGTAATTCACTTAATCTTTCAGTTCCAGCTTCAAACTGAGTCTGCATTTGTATAAGTAAAGTAGAAACTTCTTTTACTTGTTTATCAACAGTTAAGATTACATCTTCAATATTTTTCTCAACGCAAACATTACTACCAACATTCATTACAGCTTTCCTATTATCTTTCAATTCTCCAACTAAAAATATCCCGCTGCCAACAGGCATTAAAGTTTCTTCATTAACTTTAATGTTAGATAAACTTTCCAAATTAAATTTTAATTCACTTAAATCATTTGTATGTTTATTTAATTGTTGCAAATTCTGCTGTAATTGTTTCAAATTCTGCATTAACATTTGATATTCCATATAAACTTCTTGTTTTTCTTTGTTCATTTCTTCTCTTTAACCTTCTTAGTTTCAACTTTAACTTCATTCTTCTTACTCTTCTTAGTTTTCTTCAATCTTTGAGTTTTTTCTTTCTTAGATCCTTTCTTAATTTCTTTAAACTTGAATCCTAAAATCTTTAACTCTTTTAGAACATCTTCTCTAGAACTATTTTTAGTAGCTTTAATTTCTTTGCCTAAAAATTCTAGATGTCTAGTGTTAATTCTTCTTCTTCTTACATTCCCTTCAATTAACATTTGATTATTATCTAGTACATCCAAAACAACACAAACATGTCCTGCATCTCTCCCAGCTAATTTAATAGCAACGCTTCCAGTTTTTATCATTGTATCATACCTTCCACCATACTTGTAATGACTGCCCTTACACATTTAGTACATAAATTTCCGCCATGCATTCTACTGGGTTTTCTTAAACTAACACTTCCTTTTTTAGAGTGTATTACTCCATTTAATACAGCTTTACAATCTGCACATCTTGTTCTTCCAGCATGCCTTAATCTAAAATGCGTTATACTTTTCCCGCCAACAGTTCTTACATTAACCTGTCTTAATCCTTTTGCTCCATATTTTGATACTGCCATATTTTTACCCCCTAGTAAACCTTCAAAACTTTTCTCAAAACTATACTAAATATAAATGAAAATACAAAGTAAGTTCCAAACCATCCAAAGATTAAAAATATATTTTCAGTACTACCTGCATAAGACTTTCTCAACCATCCAAAGATTAAAAATAAAGGTAAAAAAGTAATTATCATTGGTTTTATTTGATGTTTTAAAGATTCCATACTTTTTTTAGCTAATTCGCTATTTATTTCTTTAATCTTAGCAGGATTTTCTTTATGTTCTTTCATTTTAGCTTGTAATTCTTTATTTTCATCTTTCAATTTTTTCAAAGCTTCTTGATCAGTAGCATATTTGTAAACAACAGTCGTAATTAAAGTAATTACAAAAGAGACAATAATTATACCATATAGTGGTCCTAATTTTAAAGTCCACCCTAAAGACAAATCAAAAAATAAATTTAATTTATCAGCTATGTAAGTAAAAAAATTTAACATTTAACTTCCCCCCATCATTTTTCTTAAAGCTGGATGCATATCCATCATATGTTGTTTAGCAATATCTTCATATAGCTTATAGACTATCATTACAGTCAATAATATACCTGTACCCCTAGATAAAGCCCCTAGTAAGTCTGCTGAAGCAGCTAATAAACCAATCGATAACCCGCCCATAATAGTTAATGGAAATATATATCTTTGTAAAACCTTCTCTAGAATTCTTTCATCAGTTCTAAATCCTGCAATATGCAATCCTGCACCTTTAATTTGTTTTGCCTGGCTTGCTGCATCCATATTTGCAGTTTGTACCCAAAATATTGAAAATAAAACTGAACCTCCAGCTAAAATAAGTAAATAACCTAAGGCTCTTATTATATCAAACCAAACAAATGATCCTGTTAATATATTTGTAACAATTTGAGGACCACTAGTCCATTGAGCAACTCCATTTGCTGTAGCAGCAGACAAAACTCCCCAACTTTGCATCAATCCTGCTCCAACTTGAATATTAGCGAGTAAGGCTGCAATTAAAATAACTGGGATATTACTTGTGTATAAAAAATTCAAAGGCCATCTCATTCCATATCCTGCAACTTTTCCAAAACTTAAAGGAATTTCTACTTTTATAGATTGAGCATAAACTGAAACAACAAAAATAACTAAAGTTGCAATTATACTAAAGAATGCAAGCATCGCATCTCTTGGTGCACCTCCAACTAATGAAGTAATAAATACTAAAAATGCTCCGACTGGCGGCTGGCCAGAACCAAAAGACATCTGTCCAATACTATTCAAAGGACTAAATGCTCTAATCATAATTTCAGAAGCAACACCAGCTGCAATGAATAAACTTAATCCTGATCCAAATCCCCATTTACTTACAACTTCATCCATAAATAATACCAATAAACCACCAATTATTAATTGTAAAACTAAAAGAAGTTGCATACTAAAATAAGCAGGAGTTCCAGCTAATGCAGGGTCAGGAGCTAACCCACCCAAGAATACGTAAACTGATGCTTCAAATAAAATAAAAAATATAGAAGCCAATTTCTGTATTCCTTGATATAAACTTTTTCCTTCAGGTGTAGTCATATCTATATTAATGATTTTAGCACCAGTTAATAATTGTAAAACTATAGATGCTGTAACAATTGGACCAATTCCTAAAGATAATATTGAACCAAAACTTGCACCCAAAATAATAGATAATTGTTCAAATCTGGATAACTCATTACTTCCTAAACCATACAAAGGAATAACAGACAAAACAAAAAAAGAAATTAGTATGATTAGTGTCCACTTTAGTTTTTCTTTGAATTCAAGCTTCTTTTGTTCTGGCTTTTTAACTTCAGGAAATATTGAGACTATATTATTGATCAGAGACATTTTCAGACTCAATTAAGCCCCCACTCTCTTTTATTTTTTCAACAGCATTTTTAGAAAATTTATCAGCCTTTATTTTTAATTTTACATTAACTTCTCCAGTTCCTAAAACTTTATTATATCCTAATTTAGAAACATCTACAACATAAACATCTTTTTCTTTAGTGATTAATTTTGCTTGTAAATATAAATCTAATTTTTTAACTATTTCTCCGAGATTTACAGCGTTTATTTTTTTAATAACTTTTTGTGGCCTATTAAATCCAACTTTTCCAAAATAAGCATTTCCATATTTTTTAAAAACTGATGGTTTCTTTTGATCTGCTCTTTTACCAGAACCAGCCATACCTTTACCCCCTCTATGGCCTGCTCCTCTTCTTTTCTTCTTAGCTCCACCGCCATGG
Organism: Candidatus Woesearchaeota archaeon; assembly: GCA_964395935.1. Taxonomy (GTDB): domain Archaea; phylum Nanobdellota; class Nanobdellia; order SCGC-AAA011-G17; family GW2011-AR18; genus CAYNBR01. Next base: position 11,817 of record CAYNBR010000026.1, on the reverse strand, counting down.
GTATGAGTTCCCCTCATTCTGCTATATTTATTTCTTTTATTTACAGTCATGCCATTCTCCTAAGAAGATTATTAATATCTTCGCCTCTGTAACCCAAAGCTCCGCCTAAACTAAATTGTTTTTTAATTCCTTTTCTTTCAAAACCACGTATAGGAGGTTTTAATCTAAAATTTAATTTTAATCCTGGAACTTCTTTTAATTTTATTTTATTATTCATAAATGCATCTGTAAATTTACTATAATCCATATTTGTTTTATTTTTTAAATAATCTTCAGTTAATGATTTATCTCCAACTATTCTCCCTCTTTTCTCAAGTAACATTTTAAAAGTATCATTATCGATTTTGCCCCAAGTAATAAAATCTTTTAATTTGATCAACATTCCTAAATAAGTGGGATTATCTTCTATAACCACACAAGTATTTTTTCTAGTCAACCTAAGCATCTTTAAGGTATCTTTAAATTCTCCGGGCATCCTTACTACCCCCCTGATTTGTATAGCTGCTAATTTCATTTTGAGGTTTATTTTTCAACCCTCCCTTCAACCAATCCGACACTCTCAATAAACTCAGGCTGTGTTTTAACTTTACTTAAATTCTTTAAAGTTTCAAAACAAGCTTTAAATAAATTCAATTTTGTAGAAGTCTGTCCTTCAGTTCTTGAATAAACATCTTTTATTCCTGCTAATTCTAAAATTTTTGCACATTTAGCTTCAACTTTTAAATCTGCTCCTCTTGGTGCAGGCATCAAATACATACCAACACTTCCGCTTTTACCTTCAACTTTAAATGGGATTGAATGACTTCCCTTGCAACCGCAAGCCCATGAACCGCAGCCTCTAGTAATTTTAATCAAATTTAATTTTGCAGTTCTAATTGCTTTTTCTCTTGCAGGAACAGTCTCTTTTGCCCCGCCATAACCAATACCAACATATCCATCTTTATTACCAACAACAGCACATGCAGAAAATGTAATAGTTGAACCTTCAGAAGTTTTTTTCTGTGTTTGTTTCCAAATGCTTCCTTTTCCCCCGCCAAATTTACCCTTACTTTGTCCAACTGCCAATAATTCAACTTGTAAATCTGGCAGTAAGGAATCGACGATTTCAGATTCTAAAATCCTTATACCACTATCTAATACTTGCGCAATATCTGTAATCTCATGATTCTTAACTTTTCTTCCTAATTCAGTCTTAGGCTTCCACTTGTCCAAATCCACAACCATTGGTTTTGCTATTGCCATTTTTCAGTTATCTTCCTTTTTACCTCTTCAAAATGTTTAGGTAATTCTTCCGGTTTAATATTATTCTTTAAATATTTTCCAAACTGTTTTAAATATATCTCTTTGTTACTTGCTAAATTTTTTGCATAATCTGCTATTGTTTTTCCAGTAATTACATCATTACTAGGCAAAATTTCATCTGAACACTTTACATTTATTCCAGAATCTATTAATCCTTTAGCAGCCCCGAAGTAAGTAGATCCCTTTACTACTCTAGCTAATCCTAAATCTAAAACTCCATCTTTCAAACCATTCTTCTTAGCTTTTAAACCGCATAAATAACCGACTAAATAAGCGCTAGGTACATTTCCCTTATGTCCATTCCAACCAAGTTTTACTAATTCTCTTGTATGTGCAGAAACTAAAGTTTTATCTCCAACTGCTTCTAATTTAACAAATTGTACACTAATATTATTTAACATCTTTCTAACAACTATCCTATTTCTTCTAGAAGCAAGTAACTTTAATCTAGCTTGATAATCTGTCTTACCTTCTCTCTTCCTTCTATATTTTACTGTGTATGCTTTTCTCATTTCTTAACCCATAATGAATTTTCAGTTAGATAAAGCAATATATGCCTTCTACTTCTAAAATATCCACCCTTAGCTTTTTGCCTTAAGTCTCTATAAATCTTATTATCAATTAATCCTTTTTGTAAAAGATCTGACAATAATGTTCTATATAACCTTATTCTCTGAACCCACAAAGTTTTCTTTCCAGCTCTTGCCGTGTGTTTTCCTTTATTAGATCCTTCTCCTTGTCTCCTTCCTTTTCTCTTTTGTATTAATAATTTTCTTACTCTCCCTCTTGAAACACCTTTTTTTTGTTTCACCAATATAACTCCAGTTCTAATTAATTTTCTATATTCATCTATAGTAATTGATTCCTTAATTTCATTCATTTTATTTGGATCAAACCAAACCCTAGTTAAACCGACTTTCAAAATTTTCGAAGCCATTAATTTTTTATTTTTAAGATTCATTTAGATTTAACCTCTGATTTTGCTCTTTCAGCTTTTGCTTTTGCTTTTTTTTCTTCTTTCTTTTCTTCAGCTTTAACTTCTTCATTAACTGCATGTTCATGCCCTTCATGATTATTTTCATGTCCCTCATGTTTCTCTTCTTTCTTTCCTTCTTTATTTTTAGTTTCTTCCTTTTTCTTCTCAGCTTCAATCTTAGCTTTCTCTCTTGTATCTTTTTTACTTTTCTCAGATTTCTTCCTTTCTTCTAATTGTTTCTTAACATTGTCTAAATAAACACTAACATCTTTCATACCCATAACATGTAATCCCATTTCTTTTACTTTAGTAAATAAAACAACTCTAGATCTCATACCAACAGTACTTCCAATAACAACTCCAAATTCTTTATTCAATCCTTCTAAATCTTTTAAATTATTTACAAGTTTAATTTTTAAACCTTTAGAACTTAATCCTTTAACTGAACTAGGACTTGAATAACCGATTGAAGGCATAGCAGATTTACCTCTGAAACCTCTCCTCATCTTACTCTGTATACCTTTAGGATATCTCCAGGATTGATTTAATCTTCCATTAATATAATTCTGTCTATTGAAGTCTGGCTTCTTAGCCTTTAATTTATTTCTTGATTCTAATTGATTCATTGTTCTTCTCCAGCTTTAACAACTAAATAACATCCATCTTGGAATATTCTTCTATCTCTATTTGTAATTCTAGTCGCTTGTTCTATATTAGCCGCAGTTTGTGCAACTTTCTCTTTATCTATACCATTAACTTCAATCATATCTCCTTTAACTTCAACTTTAACACCATTGAGTATTGAAGCGGCTCTAGGAATTTTTTCTCCTAAGAAATTTTTAATTTGTAATTTAGTTCCTTCAACTTTTACTTGCATTGGAAAGTGCCCAGAACAAACTTTTAATTTTGCAAAATAACCATCTGTAACACCATTAAACATATTTACTATATGAGCACTAAATGAATTTACCATAACTTTATCATTTTGTGAATGTTTGACTCCTTTCTTACACCTTATAGTTAAATTATTTTCTTCTCTAACAAGAACCAATCTTGGGCTATCGAAAACCCTAGATACTTCTCCTTTCTTACCTTTAACTTTTACTAAAGTACCATCTACAGAAACCTCTATACCTTGAGGTATTACCAAAGTTATATCGTAATTTTTTCCCATTTTAATAACAATATGCTAAAAATTTGCCTCCAAGTTTCTTACTTAATGCTTCTTTATGCGTCATAATTCCTTTAGATGTTGTAACAATAAATAATCCCAAACCTTTGGCAGGTAAATATCTCTTTTCAAAAGTTTCATAATTTTCTTTTGTAAATGCAAATCTAGGTTTTACAACACCACATTTATTGATGTTTCCGATTAAATTTAGTTTTATAACTCCACCTCTTGCTTCGCTTACAACTTCAAAATCTCCCACATATCTATTATCTTTTAGTAAAGTTAAAATTTGGTTTATAGTTTTAGAACTAGGAGTAATCAAACATTCCCTAATCCCTTTCTTCTCACAATTTAATATTGTGGACATCGCATTTGCTAGTGAATCATTCATTGCCATTTTATTGTTTAGCTAAATTTTTTAAATCCTATAGATTTAGCATCCTCCCTGAAACATGTTCTACATAAATGAATACCATAACTCCTAATATGTGCTCCAAATCTCCCGCATTTTTTACATCTTCTCAAACCTATTCCAGTTGTTCTGGTTTTAGGTGTATTGTGTTTTTTATATTTCTTCAAAATTGCAGGTTTAGCCTTCAATTGTGTAAATGCTTTTTTATAATCACTTGTAGTCATTATTCTTCACCAACCTTTACATCAAAATTTAATTGAATAAATTTAATAGCTTCTTCTTTTGTAATCCTATGCTTAGTTGGAATCTTTTTCTTCGCAGCACTTCTTCTTTTAATTCTAAATCCTGGTCTTTGTAATGTAACTGCTGCTTCTAATCCGATAACACCAATTGCTGGATCGTAAGGAACTCCAGGAATATCAATATATTCTGGAATACCAAATGAAAGATTGCCAAAATTATCGAATTTCTTAACTTGTAATTTATTTTCTACACCATGTAACAATCTTTTTAATAGTTCATGTGCTCTTTTCCCCCTAACTGTAACCCTAGAACCTAATGCTAATCCAGGTCTTACACCCCAAGTTGGAATTCTCTTAATTGTTTTAGTTGTTACTGCTTTCGCTCCTGAAATTACGCTAAGTAATTTAACTGCCTTATCCAATTTATCTCCTGGACTTCCAACTCCAATATTAAGTGATACTTTTTCGACACTTATTTCTTTCATCTTAGTCATTTCATATCTCCTAATTTAATTTCAGATTTATTTGTTCCAACAACGAAAGCATATTCACTTAACGTAGTATATTCAACTTTATCAATCTCAACAACTACTTTTGGTTTTTGTAAATCTTTAGCTTTAATTATATCTTTAACTTTTCCTAATGAACCGCTATGTTTCCCACCAGTTAAATAAACAAGTGAATCTTTTTCTAACTTCAACCATTTTGAAATACTTGTTTTAGTTAAATCAAATACTGCTGTGTCCCCAACATGTCCTTCAAACTTATCCATCAGTAAATTTCTTCCATCGTGGAAAGTAATTTGCATTTTTCCTTTTTTAACCACATTCTTTCTAGCTACTTTTAATAATTTTAAATTTGAATCTTTCTCATCTATTTTTAATAAATACAATCTTCCATCAGCATTATACAATACTCTATAACTTTCTTTTAGTTTAGGTACTTCAATAACGTCCATTAAACCAACACCAAATTTAGGTTCTTTTCTTATTTTTTTATCAACTAACAAATTATTCTCATTCAAAATTTTTCTAATCTCTTTAGAAGTTTTAGCATAACCTAATGCTTCTCTAAGTACATAACTTAATGTTAAAGATTCATTTAGTGGATGTGTCCCAGGCATTGGTCTGGCTATAAATTTGGTAGACTTTCTTACAATTGTCCAAGTTTTTGGAGCTGCAATTCTTGATAAGTGATTTTGTCCCATTGTTTATTTCCTCTCTAATATTTTCTTCCTAACCTTATCTTCTAAATTTAAAATTGTAATCATTAAATTAGATGGATGTACTGCTCTAGGTAATTTAGTTCCATCTTTTTTAACAGCATAAACATTTTCAACAAAAACTTTTTTATGCTTAACATCTACATTTTCAACTAAACCAATTTTTTTCTTGAATTGCCCAACCATAATTTTAACTGTATCTCCCTTTCTCAACATTAAATTTCTTTTACCATGCTTTTGTCTTAATTCTTTTGATAAATGTGCAGATAAGAATCTTCTAGCTACATGTAAAGGAGCATTATACACATACTTCCTCTGCTTTCTAGGTTCTTTACTCGCTTTCCAAGATTTATTCCATTCTGTCATTTTATACAACCATCTTAGCAATTTTAGCAACTGCAGGCCATCTTCCAACAACTTCTCTAGCCATCGGTCCTTTTACTAAAGTTCCTTTTGGATTTCCTTTATCATCTTTTAATACAACTGCTGCATTATCTTCAAATTTAATTCTTGTTCCATCACTTCTTCTATATTCTTTAGCTTGCCTTACAATAACTGCATTAACTACTTTCTTTCTCATATCTGGATCTCCAACTTTAACTGAAGCAGTAATATAATCTCCAACTCCACCAGTAGGTTTTCTTCCCCTAACACCTTTCTGTCCTCTAAATGAAATTACATACAAAATTTTAGCTCCAGAATTATCGCAAGCTATTATTCTACTTCCTTTCTGTAATCCTTTTACTACATTTGCTTTTAGTGCTTTCATTTTTCAACCCTTGATAATATAATAAAATTTTTAGTCTTACTTATTTTCCTGCATTCAACTATCATTACTTTATCTCCAACTTTTGCATCTACACATTGAGGATTATGAACTTGTATCTTTGTTTTTCTTTTTTCATATCTTTGATATTTAGGTATGTACATTAATCTTGGCCACTCAACTACAGCAGTCTTTTGAGCTTTAGCTTTTGTAACAGTTCCAGTAAATTGTCTTCCCCTTACTGCTAAACTTCCATGAAATGCACAATGTAAATCCTGGCATTCTTTATCTGGTGCTTGAACATTTAATCCGACATCTTTAACTTTCATTTTCTAATTACTCCCTTTCTTCAACCTGTCTTCAGGCCTTCCAACTAATAATTTTCCATCAATAACATATTTCTGATTATCAAAACTTATTTCTAAAACAACTTGTTCTTTTACCAAGTTTTTATTTCCTTCCAATGATATCATGTTTCTTGTTTCGTCCATAACTTTTCCTTTGATTCCTACAAGCTGTTTATTTTCAGCTTGAATTACCTCAACAAAAGAGCCGATTAACTCCATATTGATTTGCCACTTCATTTGTATTTGACTATTATTGAGTCAATGTTAAATCCAAGCCCAACAAGTTCAGCCTTAACTTTCTCAACATGGCTCCCTTGCAATTCTATCATACCATCTTTTGATGTACCACCGCAAGCAAGCTTCATCTTGAGCCTCTTACATAGATCTTTAAGGTTTATTGTTTTTTCATCTAAACCTTGCACAATGGTTGCAAGTTTACCAAACCTTTTTTTCTCAACACAAATTGTAATCTTTTGCTCTTCTCTAGCAATAGTCTCACAGACGCAGAGGTCTTTAGGCAAACCACATGTTGCACATATTTCACTCATTTGTTAAGTATTACACCCCCGCGATTTTTTTGATGTATAAATGTTAATAATCTTGCAATAGTTCTTTTTACTGTTCTTATTTTTCCAGGATTTTCTGGTGGAGTTCCTCTTGCAACTTGAGCATTTAGTTTAATTAATTCTTTTCTCAATTCTTCTAACCTTTTTTCCATGTCTTCCTTACTCAAAGTTTTTAATTCTTTCTTTTTAATTAGTGCCATTATCTGCTTCCTTGGTTTCTTCTTTTACATCTTCTTTTTTCTTTCTAGGTTTTCTTACCTTCTTAGGCTTCTGTTCTTTAACTTCTGAATCTTTCTTATCAACTTCAACTTTCTTTTCTTCAGTTTTAACTTCTTGAGTTTCAGCTTTTATTTGTATTCTGTCTTTAATATCATCTGGAAGTAAAACATCAGGATGTAATATACTAACTTTTACACCCACAGTTCCGCTTCTAAGATTGCAGCCTTCATAACACCTATCCATATAATTTTCAGATATATCACCTGATTTTTTTAAATATCCAGCTGAAAATCTCCAGCTCTTAGCTCTTTCCCCAGGTACACCTCTTCCACCAATAACAATTTCTATGCCTCTTGCACCAGCTTTAATTGTTTCATCTAATGCTCTGTAAGCTAAAGCTTTAAACCTTTTAGTTCCAAATCTTTCTAGACCACTCATAATATTTCTTGCAACACTAGCTGCATCTAAATTCGGGGTATCAATTTCAACAACTTCCAATTGAGGATTATCCATATTAAATCTAGTTTTTAAAATTTCAGTTAATTGTTTTATGTTTGATCCTTTCTTCCCGACAATTAATCCAGGTCTTGAAGTATATACACTTATTTTTTCTCCTAATGGAGTTCTCTGCATTTTTATTTTGCTGCAGCTTTGTTTTCCCAAGTATGAAAATAAGAAAGTTTGTATTGCTAATTCTTTAGCTTTTTGTGCAACTATCTGTCTCTCAATCATTTTTTTTCTCCTCGACTTCTAAGTAAACATGAGTATTTTTCATTTTCACTCTTCCTTTTCTTCCCGACCTATATCTTTGCTCTGCTTTATTTGCTTTTGCAATAGTAATAATTAAATTTTCAGTATTCAATCCTTTTTGTTCAGCATTTGATTTTACTGAATCAAATAAAACTAAAAATACTTTACACAATTTCAAAGGATATCTTCCAGGTCCAATTCCTCTTTTATGCCCTCTATCTTTATCAAATCTTCTTACAGGCATTGCTCTTTTCATTACTAAAATTTCATTCAATAAACTTACAGCACTCTTAAGTGATCTCCCTCTAATAAAATTACACATTTCTATAGAATTCTTTGTTGAAATAGGCAAAGACATTCCATTTATAATTGCTTGATTTGTGTTTGTTTTCATTTTTTATTTAACCGACATAGCTGAACTTGATTTTGTAGCTCCAATACCTGGTGCTGAATGTGCAACTTTCTTCCTAGTCATTGTGAATTCTCCTAAATATTTTCCAAGCATTTCAACAGTTACAGTTACAGGAACAAATTCTTTTCCAGTATAAACTAAAATTAATAATCCAAGCATATCTGGAACAATAATAATATCTCTGCAATGTGTTTTAACTGTCTTCTTAGTTTTCCCCTCTTTAAATTTCTTAATTTTTAATAATAATTTCTTTTGATCTTCTGTAAATCCTCTTTTCAATGATCTTCTTGCTCTAGCTGGGACTAAATTCATAAATTCACTTAATGTCATATTAGCAAATTCTTCTGGTGTTTTACCTTTAAATGTTAATTCTTTCTTTGCCATTTTAACGCCTCTTTCCAGTTCTTCTAGGTCTTACTAAACCAACCTTTCTTCCAGGTGGAGCATTTCTAGGAGCAATTGAAGGTTTACCCATATGTCTTCCTCTACCGCATCCAAATGGATGTTCATTTGCATTCATTGCAACTGCCGAAGTAACAGGATATAATTTACCTCTAGCTTTCTTAGCATAATGAGCATTACCTGCTTTTAATATTGGTTTCTCTAATCTTCCGCCACCAGCAACATTTCCTATTGTCGCCATACAATTAGCAGAAAATAATTTTTGTTTTTTACTTGGTAATAAAACTGAAACTTTATCTCCAGTTTTAGTTAAAACTTTAGCAGCAGTTCCAGAAGCTCTTACAAATCTCCCGCCATCTCCTTGATTTTGTTCAATATTATAAATAGAAGTTCCATCTGGGATGTCTTTTAATTTCATTGTATTTCCAAGTTTTATATCTCCTCTTCCTGTAGTAATTAAATCACCGACACTAATTCCTTCTGGTGCAATTATTAATCCCTCTTCGCCATCATCATATTTTACATGGGCTAAAGGTGCTGAATGTGCAGGGCTATGATTCAAACAAATAACTTCTGCTGTATGAACATCTCTAGTAACATTAATTTTATTTCTAGCTGCGCCAATATAATTATGGCTTGGAGTAATATATCTTCTAGTTCCTCTTCCACGTTTTTGACTTGTAATTCTTTTTCCCATTGTTCTACATTAAACCTAACTTTGTCATTATATCTATTGCTGGATTATTTTTACTTAATTGTACATATGCTCTTTTTTCTCCTCTGCTTGTAACATATGTATTTACATTAACAACTTTAACATCAAATGCATCTTCAACTGCTTTTTTAATTGAGAGTTTATTTGATTTTAAGTTTACAGCAAATACTAATTTATTTTCCATATCCATCAATCTAACTGCTTTTTCTGTAGTTACTGGATGTTTTATAATATCGTAAGTTCTCTTCATTTTTTAACTCCATTTAAAAATAATTTTTCTTTATTAATTCTTTCAACAGCAGCTTCTGTAAATACACATTGTCTTGTATCTTTATGTCCGACAGTTAATAAAGCGGCATTTAAATCTTTAACATTAACAACATCATATCCTGGTAAATTTGCAACTGCTTTTACTAAATCGCATTTCTTAGCAACAACAATCAAAGCTTTCTTCTTGTATCTAACTTCTCTTCCTCTATTTTTTCCTCTTCCTGCTCTAAATCTTTTTACAGTTTCTAAATCTAATCCTAAACTTTTAAAAGTAGTTTCAACATCATTTAACTTTTTCAAATCTTCAATCTTATTTTCAACAACTATAAATTTATTATTTAGTAAGCTTCCAGACAAAGCACTTCTAATTGCCTTCTTTCTTTCCTTAATATTTATTTTTAAATCAAAAATTTTATAAGCTTTAGGAGGGTGCGCTCTCCTACCGCCAACCATGCCAGGAGCATTTGCGCCTACCCAGCCAAACTGCATACCTCTTCTCCACATAGTTTTTCTAGGAACTCTTGAAATTCCTTTCCCATATGATCCCTTGTAATTTCTTCTTCTTCTTGATAATTTAGCAGAATGTATCATACCTGCTTGGTAAGTTGCACCATAAGGTTGTCGATTGTGGCTCTGTATCGCCAATATCGCTCTCTTAACTAAGTCTGGTTCATATTCTTCATTAAATTGTTCTGGTAATTCTATTGATTTCAATTTCTTTCCTTCTAAATCAAATACATCTGCTTTCATTGTTTGCTCTCCTGGCTGACATATTGTATAGAGAAATTAGTTCCAAATACTTTTCCAGGTCTTTGACAATCTGTGAATGTAATTAATCTTTTTCTAGCACCAGCAACGCTTCCCTTAATTAAGATATAATCACCTTTTATTAATCCATAATTTAAGAAACCGCCTTTAGGATTTACCTTATCTGGTTTATCATCAACTAATAATATGTCTTTATTATATTCTGTTCTTAAATGTGAACCCATCTTACCTGCCATTGTTGCGCCCCATCTTACTTTAGCTGGTCTCTCTGTTCCTATTACTGCTCCTCTTCTTTTCTTCTCAGACTTATGTGATCTTAATTGTACTCCAAATCTTTTTACTACACCTTGAAAACCTTTTCCTTTAGTTACAGAATGTGCATCTACTTTATTTCCTGCTTTTAATATATCACTAACTTTAATTTCTTTATCTAATAATCCTTTAGCATAATCAAATTTAGCTTTAATATCATTGCCGCCTATATTTAATTCAAATATCTCCGGAGTCTTCTTTCCAATAGCTGATTTCTTAGGTTGAGTATGAACTAAAACTCTAACTTCACTATATTCATTTATCTTGCTCTCAACATCTTTTAATCTTTCTTCAAATTTATATTTCTTAGAAACATCCACTTTTCTGGCTAAATTCTTTTCTTGTTTAGCATTTAAAACTTCATTAACCACTTTTATTCCATATGGAGTTTTTTTATACAATCTTATAGAATAAACTTTAATAGCTGGACATTCAATAACTGTAACAGGCAAAACTAATTCCTCATTTTTTGTCATTGAATTTGGTCTTGTATCTTTAATAACAATATGTGTCATTCCTGCCTTGTATCCTGCAAAGCCTTGAAGTGTTACATTCTTATTTTTAACCCATGAACCCACATTAGCAACCATTCTCCTAGCTTTCTTTCTAGGCCAGAACTGCAAACTTCCGTGTCTTGGTCCAAATACTTTTGACATTTTACTTTCCTTGTGCGCTTTTAAGCTTCTTATAAAGCTTCCTGTTTATTTTTCTTCTATAGTCCTAAAACACGTACTTTTCTCTAGAATCGACGACTTTCTGAATCAGTAGGGTAATAATTTGGATTATTGAAGTATTTATAAATCTATATGTTTTGGCCTTAAGTAGAAAAATTAATTTAGTTCAAACCAACAAAGCATGCTCAGAATCAACTTTCTTTCCATCAACATCTACATATCTAATTAATTTTCCTTTTCTTTTAGCATAAAATCTAGCTTTTGCAAAATCATCTTCATATTCTTTAGGAA